>NZ_JBFABE010000003.1:137774-290638 GCF_040640155.1 Streptosporangium sp. NPDC023615 | reverse complement strand
CGACGACAAGTTCGACGACTGCGGCCGCTGGGGCAACGCCTTCTAGGGCGATGAACGTCGAGACCCGGGAATCCCCGCCGGGACGCGGGGGCTTCCCGGCCCCGGAACCGATCGCGGCGAGCCCCCCGGTGACCTCCACCGGGGGGCTCGCCACGTGTGGCGGAGGGCCGGTGACCTCCACCGGGCCCGCCGCGCGCGCCGGGAGTGCCCGCCGGCCCCGCCCGGAGGTCGCCGCGTGCGGCGGGAGGCGCCGCCCGCGCCGGAAGGGGCGCCGGGGTGCTGGCCTGACCAGGCCGGACGTGCCACAATGAGGGAGCGGGTGTCCGTGCGCCGAGCCGCGCCGTCCATCCCTTGCGGGATCTGCGGTATCCTATGTAGCGGTTGTGTCAAGGTACCGGCCGTGTGTTTCGCATTTCCTCGCCCGGTGCCGTACACTCCTTTTTCGGTTCACTATGACCATTGCGCATCGACGGTTTCGCAACCGTCGCTCTCATCGAAGCGCTGGGTCGCGGCTGCGTAGTGTTCCGAAGCCTCAGACGACCGATCAGTGAAACGCGAGGGACATGGCCAAGAAAGACGGCGCCATCGAGATCGAGGGCACTGTGGTTGAGTCGCTCCCGAACGCGATGTTCAGGGTGCAACTCGACAACGGCCATAAGGTCCTGGCCCACATCAGCGGGAGGATGCGGATGCACTACATCCGGATCCTTCCTGACGACAGGGTTGTCGTCGAACTGAGCCCCTACGACCTCAGTCGTGGGCGGATCGTCTACCGATACAAGTAAGCGTCTGAGGGACGAATAGGACTATGAAGGTCAAGCCGAGCGTCAAGAAGATCTGCGACAAGTGCAAGGTGATCCGCCGGCACGGTCGCGTCATGGTGATCTGCGACAACCTGCGCCACAAGCAGCGCCAGGGCTGAGTCGCTCCACCGGGCCCCGCAAGAGTCCGCTCCACGTGGCGGACTCGAACCATGTCGGGGCCTCACCGTAAATACGTCTCACACCTGCGCCGGCGGCTTCGGCCGTACCCCGCAGGAGACCCCCGGTCGGAGGCCGGGGCCCTCACCCCGGGCATGGGGAGGGGAAGTGAGGCGTAAGACCTCCGTCACAACGAAGGAGAATGCCCCACCATGGCTCGCCTTGCTGGTGTGGACCTCCCCCGCGACAAGCGGCTGGAGATCGCTCTCACCTACATCTTCGGAATCGGCCGCACCCGTGCGCTCGAGACCCTCAAGGCCACCGGCGTGAACGGCGACCTCCGTGTTCACCAGCTCACGGACGAGGAACTCGTCCCGCTGCGTGACTACATCGAGGCGAACTACAAGATCGAGGGTGACCTCCGCCGCGAGGTTCAGGCCGACATCCGCCGCAAGATCGAGATTCAGTGCTACCAGGGCATCCGGCACCGCCGTGGCCTTCCCGTGCACGGTCAGCGCACGCAGACCAACGCACGTACCCGCAAGGGCAAGAAGAAGACCGTGGCCGGCAAGAAGAAGCCCGGTAAGAAGTAGTCCGCGTAGCCGCAGGACCGACCACCTCAGGAGTGAAGGCACAGAATGCCTCCTAAGAGCCGCCAGGGCGCACCCAAGAAGGTGCGTCGCAAGGAAAAGAAGAACGTCGCTCACGGGCACGCCCACATCAAGAGCACGTTCAACAACACGATCGTCTCGATCACCGACCCGAGTGGGAACGTGATCTCCTGGGCCAGCGCCGGCCACGTCGGGTTCAAGGGCTCCCGTAAGTCCACCCCGTTCGCCGCGCAGATGGCCGCGGAGAACGCCGCCCGCCGCGCGATGGAGCACGGCATGCGCAAGGTCGACGTCTTCGTCAAGGGTCCCGGCTCCGGCCGTGAGACCGCGATCCGCTCGCTTCAGGCGACCGGGCTCGAGGTCGGATCCATCCAGGACGTCACCCCGGTGCCGCACAACGGTTGCCGTCCGCCCAAGCGCCGTCGCGTCTGACGCCCAGGAGAAGATAGAAAATGGCTCGTTACACGGGTGCGGACTGCAAGCTCTGCCGGAGGGAGAAGACCAAGCTCTTCCTCAAGGGCAAGAAGTGCGAGTCCGCCAAGTGCCCCATCGAGATCCGTCCTTACCCGCCGGGTGAGCACGGCCGCGCTCGCCCCAAGGAGTCGGAGTACCAGCTCCAGCTCCGGGAGAAGCAGAAGACCCGCCGCATCTACGGCGTCCTCGAGAAGCAGTTCCACAACTACTACGAGGAAGCCAACCGCAAGACCGGCAAGACCGGCGAGAACCTCCTCCAGATCCTGGAGAGCCGTCTCGACAACGTGGTCTACCGCGCCGGTTTCGCCGAGTCGCGCGACGCCGCCCGCCAGCAGGTCCGTCACGGGCACATCCTGGTGAACGGCAAGAAGGTCGACATCCCGTCGTACCGGGTGCGCGAGCACGACATCGTCGAGGTCCGCGAGAAGTCGCGCAACCTCCTGCCCTACGAGGTGGCCCGCGCCACCGCCGGTGACAAGACGTACCCGGCGTGGCTAGGTGTCATCCCGGACGCGCTCCGCGTCCTGGTCCACCAGCTCCCGGTCCGTCAGCAGATCGACACCCAGGTCCAGGAGCAGTTGATCGTCGAGCTCTACTCCAAGTAGTAGCGGCTCTGCCGGTGCCGTGCGGCTTCGTGCCGCACGGCACCTATGCTGTTGTTCGAGCGGCGTCAAATAGCGGGCGCCGCCACGCAAGGGAGATTCCACATGCTGATCGCTCAGCGTCCCTCCCTCCTCGAGGAGTCCATCGAGGAGACCCGGTCCAAGTTCATCATCGAGCCGCTGGAGCCGGGTTTCGGCTACACCATCGGCAACTCGCTGCGGCGCACGCTGCTGTCGTCCATCCCGGGCGCGGCCGTGACCAGCATCCGCATCGAGGGCGTGCTGCACGAGTTCACCACCGTGCCGGGCGTCAAGGAGGATGTCACCGACATCATCCTGAACCTCAAGGACCTGGTCGTCTCCTCCGAGCACGACGAGCCCGTGGTGATGTACCTGCGCAAGCAGGGCCCCGGTGACGTCACCGCCGCCGACATCGCGCCCCCGGCCGGTGTCGAGGTGCACAACCCCGAGCTGCGCATCGCCACGCTGAACGGCAAGGCGAAGCTGGAGATGGAGCTGACCGTCGAGCGCGGCCGCGGCTACGTCTCCGCCGCGCAGAACAAGCAGCCGGGCCAGGAGATCGGCCGTATCCCGATCGACTCCATCTACTCGCCGGTCCTCAAGGTCACCTACAAGGTCGAGGCGACCCGTGTCGAGCAGCGCACCGACTTCGACCGCCTGATCCTGGACGTCGAGACCAAGCCGTGCATGAAGCCCCGCGACGCGGTGGCCTCCGCCGGCAAGACCCTGGTCGAGCTGTTCGGCCTGGCCCGCGAGCTGAACGTCGAGGCCGAGGGCATCGACATCGGCCCGTCGCCGACGGACGCGGCCCTGGCCGCCGACCTGGCGCTGCCGATCGAGGAGCTGAACCTCACGGTCCGCTCCTACAACTGCCTCAAGCGCGAGGGCATCCACACCGTGGGTGAGCTCGTGGCCCGCAGCGAGCAGGACCTTCTCGATATAAGGAACTTCGGCGCCAAGTCCATCGAAGAGGTCAAGCAGAAGCTGCACGAGATGACGCTCGCGCTCAAGGACTCCCCGCCCGGGTTCGACCCGAGCGCGGTGGCCGGTGGCGGCTACGACGACGACGACAGCGCCTACGTCGAGACCGAGCAGTACTGAGCCTCGCGTCCCGCCGGGCCGGTGCCCGCACCGGCCCGGCGGACGGGCGAGTCTCGCGCTTTCCACGTGTTCCACGTGTCTGAAAACGACGGGGGCCCTCCGGCCCCCGGCCCGACCCCGGTACCTCGTACGGCCGGGGCGGGTTTACTCCCAAGGAGAACGTTATGCCCAGGCCCACCAAGGGTGCCCGTCTCGGCGGCAGCCCGGCCCACGAGCGGCTGATCCTGGCGAACCTCGCCACCCAGCTGTTCCAGCACGGCCGGATCAAGACCACCGTGGCCAAGGCGAGGCGTCTGCGCCCGCTGGCGGAGAAGCTGATCACCAAGGCCAAGCGCGGCGACATGCACAACCGTCGTCAGGTGCTGACGGTCGTCAAGGACAAGGGCGTGGTGCACCACCTCTTCACGGAGATCGCCCCCACCTTCGCCGAGCGTCCCGGTGGCTACACCCGGATCACCAAGATCGGCCTGCGTAAGGGCGACGCCGCCCCCATGGCCGTGATCGAGCTGGTGTCCGAGCCGCTGAACCAGGTCAAGGTCGGCCAGACGCAGGCCGCGGCCAAGCCGGCCGCGACGCCGAAGCCCGCCGCGGAGGAGACCCCGAAGGCGGCCTCCGAGGAGACCGAGGCCGAGCGGGCCGAGGCGACCGAGGCCGAGACCGCCGAGCAGCCGAAGGCCTCCGAGGACAACGCGGGGACGACCGAGGCTCCCGCCGGTGAGACCGAGGCCAAGAAGAACGACGCCTGATCTCTCAGGTCCGGTGGACGGGCCCGGCACTCCCGCAGCGGGGGTGCCGGGCCCGTTCCCGTTCCCGGAGGTCGGACCAAGGGCAGGAAGGAACACCGTGGTACGGCTACGGCTGGATCTCGCCTACGAGGGCACCGACTTCTCCGGCTGGGCCAAGCAGCCGGGGCGGCGCACGGTCCAGGGGGAGATCGAGGGGGCGCTCGGCACGATCCTCCGCCTCCCCGAGCCTCCGGCGCTGACCGTGGCCGGGCGGACGGACGCCGGCGTGCACGCCCGGGGCCAGGTGGCCCACGTCGACCTGGAGGTGGACGCGCTCGCCGCGCTGGACGGCCGCGACCGCCGTAAGGGGCCGGCGAAGGGGAACCCCGGAAGCGCAGCCGGGGAACCCACGGCCACCGGGGAGTCCGCGGACCCCGCGGACCCCACGGGCCCCACGGAGGCCGCGGGCTCCCCGGCGGCCGGTGGATCCGCAGCCGCCGGGGACGCCGAGGAGCCCGCGGTCGTCAGGGAATCCGCAGAGGCCGCGCGGTCCGGGAGGCCCGCGCCCCTCGCGGAAGCCTCGGCGCCGCAGGAGCAGGCGGACCCCGCCGCCGTGGCGAGACTCGACGAGCGGCTCTCTGCGCTCCGCAGAAGGCTGGGCGGTGTCCTGCCCCCGGACGTACGCGTGCATCGCGTCACGGTGGCTCCCGAGGGCTTCGACGCCCGGTTCTCGGCGCTGTCCCGCCGGTACGCCTACCGGGTCTCCGACGCCCCGGGCGGGCCGGACCCGCTCCGCCGCCGCGAGGTCCTCTGGTACGGCCGTCCCCTGGACGTGGGGAGGCTGAACGAGGCCGCCGCCGCGCTCCTGGGCGAGCACGACTTCGCCGCCTTCTGCAAGAGGCGCGAGGGCGCGACCACGAT
Organism: Streptosporangium sp. NPDC023615; assembly: GCF_040640155.1. Lineage (NCBI taxonomy): Bacteria > Bacillati > Actinomycetota > Actinomycetes > Streptosporangiales > Streptosporangiaceae > Streptosporangium > Streptosporangium sp. NPDC023615. Next base: position 285,263 of record NZ_JBFABE010000003.1, on the reverse strand, counting down.
CCGCGAGCTGCAGCGGCTGGACTGGGTCCGCCACGACGATCTCATCGTCGCGACCGTGGTGGCCGACGCCTTCTGCCACTCCATGGTCCGGGCGCTCGTGGGGTCGCTGCTGCCGGTGGGCGAGGGGCGGCTCGCGACCGGCTGGCCGGCGGGGGTGCTGGCCAGGGCCGTACGTGACTCCGGGGTGCACGTCGCGCCCGCGCACGGGCTCTGCCTCGAGCAGGTGAGCTACCCCGACGCCTCCGAGCTCGCCCGGCGGGCCGCCGAGACCCGCCGGGTGCGGACGCTCAGTTCGTGACGCGCCGCTCGACGACCTTCGCGGTCTGGTCGCGGAACGCCCCGCTGACCTTGGCGAGGGTCTTCTCCTTGGCGGTCGGGGTGTGGCCGTCGCTGAAGGTGGCGTAGCTGAAGACGATGTAGCGGCCCCACACCATCCCGGCCGCGTAGCCGCCCGCGATGTGCACCCGCTCGGCCCCGCTGCCGGCGGTGGCGGGCAGGCCCCGGAACCAGAGGTTGTTCTCCAGGTTCTTGGCCCGGTCGGCCGCGATCGCGGACTCGCGGGTCGGCAACACGGCGATCCCGGTGGTCACGGCGTACCTGCGCTTGCCGTCCACGTACGTCGCCCGCAGCACCCGGCGGCAGTCCTGGCCGCGCAGGGTGTCGGCGAACCTGCCCGCCGCGGCCTTCTGGCACTGCTCGGCCACGTCGGTCTTGACCCGGGTGAAGGTGGCCCCGGCCACGGTCACCTTCTTGACGAAGGCGTCGGCCACGGTCACCGTGCCCGGATCGGTCTTCTCGGAGTTGAGCACCGTGGTGTTGACGGGCTCCGGCTCGGAGGTGATGTCCATGTCGTCGCCGGTCTCGACCTCTCCCGGTGTGGGGATCGGGTCCGCCGCGCTCGTCGGCTGCCCGGTGCTGAAGGAGCGGTAGGTGAGGAAGGCCCCGACGCCGATGCCGATCACCACGACGGCGACCACGGCCGCGAGCAGCACCGTGCTCGCCCGGCTGCGGGCCGGTGCGGGGGCGGGGGGCGGAGGTTCCGGGGTGAACGCCGAGAGCGGCGTGAAGGGGCCGCGCTCCGTCGCCGGATCGCCCTGGACGGGGGTCGGCGGACCGTCCGTCCGCGTGGCGGCCGTGGGCAGCGGCGGGAAGAGCGGAATGCCGCCGGGCGGGGTCGCCTCGTCCACCGGGGGCGGTGGCGGTACGGGCAGGGCCGGGCCCGCCGTCCAGGGGCGCGTGGGCTGTTCGAGCGGCATCGTGGGCTGCGGACCCGGCTGGACGGCCGGATCCGCCACCGGGAGTTCGGCGGACGTGGCGGACGAGGACGGGCCGGCCTCGGGGAGCGGACGGGACGCGGCGGGGGCGGGCGGGCCGGCGGCGGCGAACGCGGCGGGCGCGGCGAACGCGGCCGTTCCGGACACGGACGGTCCGGCCGCGGGGGAGGGGACGATCGGCGGATCCTGCCGGGAGGCCGGGCCCTGCCAGGCCGGCCCACCCCGCTCGGGCGGGGCGACGTGGCCGGGCGTCCCATCCCGCTCGGGCGGGGCGGCGTGGCCGGGGGGGACGGCGTGACCCGGGGCGCGTGATCCCGCTCCTCCCGGCTCTTCGGACGCGCCGGGCGTCCGGGACCCCGCCTCGTCGGGCGTGACGGGCGTGCCGGGCGACGGTGACCCCGTCCTGTCGGACACGGCGGGCACGGTCCTGTCGGACACGGCGGGTGTGGCGGACACGGCGGGTGTGCCGGGCATGGTGGGTGTGCCGGGCATGGCGCCGCGGACATCGGCGGTGCTCTCGTCGGTCTCACCGGGCAGGGCGTCCGGCGGCCAGACGGCGACGTCCCCGGGCTCCCCGGGGCGGCCGGGCGCCTCGTCGGGCTCGGACCAGACGGGCTCGCCGGTCGCGGCGGGCCACGGGGCGGGCTCCTGTCCGGAGGCGGACCAGACCTGCATGCCCGCGGCGGCGGCCGTGAAGGCCGGGGGCGGTTGCCAGGGCGGTGCCCCGGGCACGACGGGCGCCCCGGACAGCGGCCACTCGTCCGACGGGCTCGTGGAACCCGTCGGGGGGCTCGCCGGCCCCGCGGGACCGGGAGGCGAACTCACGGGGCCGGACGACGTGCCCGGAGGACCGGACGAGGAGCTCGGAGGGCCGGACGGTGGCGCGCCGGCGAAGTCCGAAGGCGGGGCCGGGGACGCCGGGGGAGGCGCGCTCAGGGGGTTCGACGACGCCGGCCCCTCCGGCGGGGCGGGCCAGGCGGGGCGGGTGGGCCCGGAGGGCGTGGGGGAGTCGATCCACGCGGGGGGAGCCGGTTCCGGCCGGGAGAAGTCGGTCCAGGCGGGCCCCCCGGAACCATGACCCGCACGACCGGGATCCACGGCACCGGTTAGCCCGGAACGGCCATGGCCCGGCTCGGAAGGGCCGTGACCGTGACCTGCGGAACCCGGACCCGGCGCACCGGTGGCACCCGGATGACCGTGGCCGGGAAGACCCGGCCCCAGGGGGGGCGGAGGGTTCCGGGGGCTGGAGTGCGCGGGGCCGGGGGAGCCGAGGAGGTCCGGGGAACCCGGGTTCCGGGGGCTCTGGCCGGAAAGACCGGGGGCCGTGGGGCCGAGAGGGTGCGGAAGGCCGAGAGGGTCGGGGGGGCCGGAGTTCGCGGGGCCGGGGGAGTCGAGGAGGTCCGAGGGGCCCGGGCCCAGGGGGCCACGGCCGGGAAGACCGGACCCCGAGGGGCCGGGAGCTGAAGAGCCGGGACCGGGGAAGCCAGGACCCGAGGAACCGGGACCCGGGAAGCCGGGTCCTGAAGAGCCGGGACCGGGGAAGCCGGGGCCTGAGAGGTCGGGCCCTGAGAAGTCGGGGCCTGAGAGGTCGGGCCCTGAGAAGTCGGGGCCCGGGAAGCCGGGACCCGAGGGGCCGGGGCCCGGGGCGTCCCCGGGAGCCGAGGAGCCGAAGGCGGCGGGCGGGCGGGTGGGATCGCTCCAGGCGGGTCCGGTGGGCTCCGCCTGCGGGCCGGCCGGGAAGACGGGAGCGGAGGGGACGGAAGGCTGCGGGCCGGCCGGGGAGGCGGGAGGCCGCGGGGCCGGCCAGTCGGAGTGCGGGTCGTCCTCGGGCTGCGCGTACCAGTCGTAGGGGATCCCGTCGTCCACGGGAACCGTCCATGACTGAGCCGCCCCCGGGGCCGGCTCCGGCCATGCGGGAGCGCTCGAGGGCTGCTCTTCACCTGCGACTTCGGCCCTCAGCACGTGCGGTGAGGGTCGGCCGAAACTCGGCGGTGGCGTCGCCGGTGCCGCCGAACCCTCGGCTTCACGGTGCTGATCGGACCCGGATTCCTGGCCACGCATACGCCGAAGCCTAGCGACAGCCGGAGATCGCCATGCGGGTATGGCCGCATCGTCTGTCGGATTCATGCCCGAAAACGATGGTATGGCTCCTTGGTCAGGGCCGTTTGCCGGTCAGGGAACGCGAGTCCAGCGCGGGCGTGACGGTCGCGTCCATCACGGCGATCGCCGTCTGGCTCAGCTTCTTGGCCTCGGTCTTCTTCGGCAGGTGACCGTCCTTGTACTGGAACCAGACGAGTACCGCGTAGTGGCCGTGGGTCCAGTAGCCCACCGACGCCTCACCCGTACCGAGAAATTTGGTGACCTTGTCCTTGCCCGGCAGTGCCTTGAGGTACTCCTCCTGCTTCTTGCCGGTCTTGACGGCGATCACCTTGGACGCCCCCGCCGACGTCTTGAGGTTGGCGACCCCCACGGTGCCGATGATCTTTCCCGAGGAGTCCCGGAAGCTGGCGCGCAGCAACTGGGTGCACTTGGCGGCGGTGAGCGCCTTCTGGAGCTTGGCCCCCACCACCGCCTGACCGCATTTCTTGTCGAGCCTGCGGGTGGTCATCAGGTAGGTCTGGTCGCCGGCCCGCACCTTCTTGCTCTTGAACAGTTCGTTCAGGCCGAGGGGATGCGGGTCCGTGGCGCGCGAGGAGGCGTAGCCGAACTTGCCGTCCGCCACCCTGGCGGGCGGCGCGGCGGGGGTGTCCGCCGCGGGGGTCGCCGTGCCGGGCGCCGTCGTGGGGTCGGATCTGGCCAGCATGGCCAGGCCGACGCCCCCGGCGACCAGGAGTGCGAACGCCCCGGCCGCGATGAAGATCGGATAGCGCGAGCGGGGGCCCTCGTCGTAGGGGCTCCACATCTTCTGGCCCGGTGTCTCCTTCGGGCTCTTGCGGGAACGGGGGGGCTCCGCGGGCGACGAGGTGCCGCGCGAGCCCCGCGAGCCCCGTCCGCTCCGCGGGCTCTCGGCCGTCTCGGCGGCCCGGGGGTCCTCGGGCGCCCCGAAGCCCTCGAAGGCTCCGGGCGCCCCCGGACCTCCGGACGCCCCGGGCGTACCGGGACCTCCGGGCGTACCGGGACCTCCGGGGCGTCCAGAGGCTCCGGGACCATCGGGGCCACCGGAGGGTCCGGGGGCGCCGGGAGGGCGGTTGCGCGTCGAGGGGTCGAACCAGTGCTGGCCCTCTGCGGGCGGCGGTGCGTCGGGCCGGTTGTAAGGCCGGCGGCGCGGCGGCTCCACGGGAAAACCCATGCGCCGAGCGTAGCCCGGTATCGGGGCCGGAAACCTCAGGAGTATCCGAAGTCCTGGGTCCACCAGAGCCCGTCGGCCCCCTGGACGGCCCCGACGCCGGTGGCCCTGAGCTCGCAGTTGAGGATGTTGCGGCGGTGGCCGGCGGTCTTCATCCAGTTGAGCACGGCCTCGTCGGGAGAGGTGTAGCCGCGTCCGATGTTCTCCGCGCCGCCGTCAAGGTAACCGGCGGCCTCCATCCGCTCCCAGGGCGAGGTGCCGCCGGGGGAGGTGTGCGAGAGCCCTCCCCGGGCGGCCATCCCGGCCGAGTGTCTCCTGGCCGACGCCGTCAGCCTCCTGTCGGTCCTGAGCGGCCCGCACCCGGCCCGCCTGCGCTCGACGTTGATCAGGCGGACGACCTCCCGCTCCATCGCCCCGAGGGCCGGCACGGCCACGCCGTCGCCGTTGAGCAGGTAGCGGGAGGGACCGTCCTCGCCGGTGCCCGCACGCCGGGCGGCCGGGGTGGCGCTCCCCGTGGGGCGCGGGCGCCGGTCCTGGGAGGCGGTGGGGCGGACGGCCCGGGCCAGCGGGGCGCGTTGCTCGTCCGCCTGACCCGCCGACACGCCGCCGGTCGGGGTGGCCCTTCTGGGGCCGGTGTTGTCCAGGTAGATCTGGTCGGCGGCCTCGGTCTCGCGGCTGCCGCGGCCGATGAGGAAACCGATCACCAGAACGGCCGCCAGGCACGCGACCGCCCCCGTGCGGCGCAACCGCGCGCGCTGGGTGTGCCGGGTGTGAGGAAGCTGCCACATACCGCTATCAAAGATAGGGATGTTTGCGGTGAGGAAGAAGGGAATATTGAGAACGAATCAAAACCATTCCGTGGAACACGGCGCGGCCGGTACGGCGAACCGGGCGCACCCCGCCCGGTGGACCGGACGCGGGCGGCCCGGTGGAGCGGTCCGCCGTTTCCCGCGAGGCGGCTCCGGGCACCGGCCGGACCCCGGTAGACTGCTCGCGTACCGGCGTGGAGTCATGTCGTTTTGACCGGCACTCATCCGCACCGGTATCCTGCTAGTTCGTTGTGTGCGAATTGGTCTCCTCTGCAGACCGATACGCGGCGCGTCCGGCGTCATCTCCTCTTTTCCTGGAGACGGAAGGTCCGGGCTGTCGTGTGCCCGCACCTACCGACCATGTTGCTGTCATCTCCGACAGCGCCGAAGACGCGACCAAAGAAGGCATACGACCGTGCGCACGTACACACCCAAGCCTGCCGAAGTCGAGCGTCAGTGGCACATCATCGACGCCACCGACATCGTGCTCGGCCGGCTGGCCAGCCACGTCGCGATCCTGCTCCGCGGTAAGCACAAGCCGACGTTCGCCAACCATGTCGACACCGGTGACTTCGTCATCGTCATCAACGCCGACAAGATCGCGCTGACCGGCAACAAGCTTGAGCAGAAGAAGGCCTACCGCCACTCGGGCTACCCGGGCGGGCTGCGCTCCATGACCTACGGCGAGCTGATGGACAAGCGTCCCGACCGTGCCGTCGAGAAGGCCGTGAAGGGCATGCTGCCGAAGAACGCCCTGGGCCGGAAGATGATCAAGAAGCTCAAGGTCTACTCCGGTTCCGAGCACCCGCACCAGGCGCAGCGGCCGGTGCCCTTCGAGCTCACCCAGATCGCCCAGTAGTCGCCAGCCCGTCGCCAGAAGCGCCGGCCGAGGGCCGGCGCCGAGTAGGAAAGTTAGAGGAGAACCGTGGCTGAGCCCACCGGTGTCGAGACGCCCGTCGAGGGCGATCAGGAAGCGTACTCCGCGGAGGAGTTCCCCTCCGAGTACACCTCCGAGTCCACTGCCGGCGGCACTGACGCCGCCGTCCGCAAGCCCATCACCACCGGCAACTCCTACGGCACGGGCCGCCGCAAGGAATCCGTCGCCCGGGTGCGCATCGTGCCGGGCACCGGCAAGTGGACCATCAACGGTCGCACGCTGGAGAACTACTTCCCGAACAAGGTCCACCAGCAGATCGTCAACGAGCCCTTCGTGGTGCTCGGTGCCGAGGAGCAGTTCGACGTCATCGCCCGCATCAACGGCGGCGGCGTCACCGGCCAGGCCGGCGCCCTGCGCATGGGCCTGTCCCGCGCGCTGACCGCGCTGGACGTCGAGGTCAACCGGGCGCCGCTGAAGAAGGCCGGCTTCCTGACCCGTGACGCCCGCGCCACCGAGCGCAAGAAGTACGGTCTCAAGAAGGCCCGCAAGGCCCCCCAGTACAGCAAGCGTTAAGTTGGGTCGCCTCTTCGGCACCGACGGGGTACGTGGGGTCGCCGGTCGCGACCTCACGGCCGAGCTCGCCATGGACCTGTCCGTGGCCGCGGCCCATGTCCTCGGCGATGCCGGCGCGTTCGACGGCGGCGGGCGGCAGAGCCGTCCCGTCGCCGTCGTGGGCCGGGACCCCCGTGCCTCGGGAGAATTCCTGGAGGCCGCGGTGGTCGCCGGCCTCGCGTCGTCCGGCGTGGACGTTCTCCGGCTCGGCGTGCTGCCCACCCCGGCGGTCGCCTACCTGACCACGGCTCTCGAAGCCGACATGGGCGTGATGATCTCCGCCTCCCACAATCCCGCTCCCGACAACGGGATCAAGTTCCTCACCCGTGGCGGGTACAAGCTGCCCGACGCGGTGGAGAACGAGATCGAGCAGCGGCTCGGCGAGAAGTGGGAGCGCCCTGTCGGCGCCTCGGTCGGCCGCGTGCGCGAGGCGCACGACGAGGCCGACCGTTACGTGTCGCACGTGCTGTCCACCGTGGACGTCCGTCTCGACGGTCTCAGCGTGGTCCTCGACTGCGCCCACGGAGCCGCCCACATGGTGGCCCCCGAGGCGCTGCGGCGGGCCGGAGCGACCGTGGAGACGATCGGGGTGCGCCCCGACGGCCTCAACATCAACGCGGGCGTCGGCTCCACCCACATGGACAAGCTCCGGCAGATCGTGGTCTCCCGCAACGCCGATGTCGGGATCGCCTACGACGGTGACGCCGACCGCTGCCTGGCGGTGTCGCACACCGGTGAGATCGTCGACGGCGACCAGATCATGGCGGTGCTGGCCATGGCCATGCACGCCGAGGGCACGCTGTCCGGTGACACCGTGGTGGCCACGGTCATGTCCAACCTGGGTTTCAAGATCGCGCTCAAGAACGCCGGTGTCGACGTCGTCGAGACCGCCGTGGGCGACCGCTACGTCCTGGAGGCCATGAGGGCCGGGGGCTACAACCTGGGCGGGGAGCAGTCCGGGCACGTCCTGCTGCTCGACCACGCCACCACCGGTGACGGCCTGCTGACCTCGCTGCACCTGCTGGCGGTGGTGGCGCGGCAGAAGCGGCCGCTGGCGGAGCTGGCCTCGGTGATGACCCGGCTGCCGCAGGTGCTGGTGAACGTCAAGGGCGTGGACCGGACCAAGGCCTCGGTCCCGGAGCTGTCCGCGGCGGTCACGGCCGCCGAGTCGGAGCTGGGCGAGACCGGCCGGGTCCTGATCCGGCCGAGCGGCACCGAGCCGATGATCCGCGTCATGGTCGAGGCGGCCTCGGCCGAGCAGGCCGAGTCGCTGGCCGGCCGCCTGGCCGACGTCGTCCGTACGGCCTGCGTCTGAACCGACGGAGCACGGCCCGCACCTCTGCGTGCGGGCCGTGCTCCGTCGTTTCGGTCCCCTCACGGCCCTGAGCCCCCTCACAGCCCTGAGCTCTCTCGGGGGCGGCCGCTTTGCGATGCCCTCTGTGTGCTTTTGTCTGCATCCACGCCAGAGTCAGCGGTGTTTGACGCTTTCCGCGTTCGATCGGACACTTTCGGTGACTGCCCAGTGTTTTCCTGTCAAACGCGCGTATCGCGCCGGACGACCTCGCATCCGATGACCACCCGGTCACCTCGGTCGCCCCGACGTCCCGCACGGTGCACGGCAGCCGACGTCACGATCGACCGGAGGGGGGCCGCGCCATGCCGCCGTTCCTCGCCGTTCCCGGCGGCGCCTCCGACCGGTCCGGAAGGACCGGTTCCGCGGGCGTCCGCCGGTCACGGTGAGCGCGGTCCCGCACCCGTCGGGGGTGCGCGGCGGGCACGATCGGCCGGTGGACACCTCGCGGGGACGGTCGTCGCGCCGACGGCGGGCCCTCGCCGGAGCCCTCGTCCTGGTCATGGCCACCGGAGTGCTGAACGGGAAGGCTCCCACGGCCGCGTCGGCGGCCGGCACGATCGTGTTCGACCAGCCCTTCCACAACAACACGCCCAACGGGCTCGGCGCCGTGGTGCTGCCCGCGCTGCCGAGCGGCGGCACGAACACGGCGTGCCTGACCGCCTCGGGCAACCACGGTACGGGTGCCCTGCACACCTGCGGCAACAACCGGGACAACCAGGGCTCGGGCAAGCTGCGCCTGACGGACGCGACCACCACCAAGGTCGGCGGGCTCCTCGGCGCCGCCAGCGTGCCGACCTCGCAGGGGCTGGACGTGACGTTCACCACCTACCAGTACGGCGGGACGGCGGCCGACGGTATGACCTTCGTCCTGGCCGCGGTGAACCCCGCCACGTCCACGCCTCCGGCCAACATCGGCCAGTCGGGCGGTGCGCTCGGCTATACCTCGTTCTCCTCCCTCCCCGGCCTGGCGTACGGCTATCTCGGCATCGGCTTCGACGTGTACGGAAACTTCAGCAACAGCGCCTACCAGGGGAGCGGTTGCACGAACCCCGCCTACATCGGGACGGGCAGCGTCCGGGTGCCCGGCCAGGTCGTCATCCGAGGGCCGGGCAACGGCACCGTCGGATACTGCGCGGTCAACAGCACGGCCACCTCGACGAGCGCCTCCGCTCTCGGGCTGAGATCGACCGCCCGCACGCCCGTCCCGGTCCAGGTCGGTATCAACCCCACCAACACGGTTCTCACCACCGCCGCGGGCATGGCCATCCCGGCCAACAGCTACCGAGTGATAACCACCCTGGTGAACGGTACGTCCAGGACGCTGACCGGCACCCTCCCAGCGGTCTCCACGAGCCTGTTCCCGGCGAGCTGGCTGACCTCGGCCGGGATCCCCCGGCAGCTGGCGTTCGGCTGGGTGGCCTCCACCGGCGCCATCACCGACTTCCACGAGGTCGACAACGCCAGGGTCGCCACGATCAGCGCGGTTCCCGAGCTGACCGTCGCCCAGACCGGTTACACCGCCGCGACGTTGCAGCCGGGCGATCCCGTGACCTACAGCGTCGTCGCGGGTGTCGCGGCGGGTCTCGCTGAGACCACGCCCATCACGATCACCCAGACCCTGCCCGCCGGAACGGTGCCCGTGGGGGCGTACGGCACCGGGTGGGTCTGCTCGGCGCCGTCGTCGCGCTCGATCACCTGCACGAACTTCGCCACGCCGTTCGCGGGTGGGACGACGTTACCGCCGCTCACCGTGGTGGGCATCGTCACAGGGACCGGCGTCACGTCGGCGCAGATCCAGAGCGGGACCGTGGTCACCGCGTCGTCCAGCGACGGCAATCCGGCCTACCTGGCGACGACGACCGTCGGCACACTGCCGGCGACGCCCGGCGGCATCTCCCTGAGCTCGACCTCGGGCACGGTCTCCGGCGGTGACACGGTGATCGTGAGCGGTACGAACATCGCCAACGCCACCGCCATCGAGATCGGCACCACCGCCCAGCAGCAGGCGGGTACCCCGGTCGTCCTGCTGCCGTGCCCCTCGGGGGTCACCGTCGGCTGCTTCGTCACCAACGGCGACGGCACCCTGACCATCCCCTCCATGCCCGCCAGGTCCTCGGCCGCCGCGGTGAACGTCAACGTCGTCACCGAGGGGCTGGACGCGCAGGCCGTCTACACCTACACTTCCGTCCCCGGGACGCCCGTCGCGCCCACGGCGGTGGCCGGGACGACGAGCGCGACGGTGAGCTGGACCGCGCCGGCGAGCAACGGCAGCGCCCTCACCGGCTACATCGTGACCCCGATCCGCAACGGTGTGGCCCAGACCCCGGTGTCCTTCGACGCCTCGGCCACCAGCAGGACGCTGACCGGGCTGACCGCCGGGGCGACCTACACGTTCACCGTCACCGCGGTGAACGCAGTCGGCACCGGCTCGCCCAGCCCGGCGTCGAACGCGGTCGTCCCCTACGCCGTCCCCGGCCGGCCCACCATCACCGCGGCCACCGCGGGAACCTCCTCGGCGAACCTCACCTGGACCGCGCCGGCGGCCAACGGCAGCGCCATCACGAGCTACGTCGTCACGCCCTACATCGGCGGCGTCGCGCAGCCCACCCAGACGTTCCCCGGCACCGCGACCACCCAGCGGGTCGTCGACCTGACCCCCGGCACCTCGTACACGTTCACCGTCACCGCCGTGAACGCGGCGGGCCCGGGGCCGGCGTCCCTGCCCTCCGCCGCCGTCGTCCCCAACGCCGCGCCCGCCTTCACCTTCGCCGCGCCGCCGGCGGGAGAGGTGAACGTCGCCTACGGCGTCCCGCTGACGGTCACCGGTGGTACGGCGCCGTACGTGTGGTCGGTGAGCGCGGGCAGCCTGCCGCCGGGCCTGACCCTGAACACCTCGACCGGCGTGCTGTCGGGCACCCCGACGGCCGGAGGCAGCTACTCCTTCACCGCCCAGGTGACGGACGCGAGCAATGTGAGCACCACCCGGGCGGTCACCCTCGTCATCGCGCCGCCACCGGTGCTGACGTTCCCGGCGCCGCCCAACGGCGAGGTGAGCATCCCCTACAGCATCCCGCTGACCGTCACCGGCGGCACCGCGCCATACGTATGGTCGATCACGGCGGGCAGCCTGCCGCCGGGTCTGACCCTGAACACCTCGACCGGCGTGCTGTCGGGCACCCCGACGCTGGGGGGCGTCTTCTCCTTCTCCGTCAAGGTGGTCGACGCCTTCAACCAGAGCGACACCAGGACGGTGAGCGTGACGATCGCGGCGCTGCCGACGTTCACGTTCGCCGCGCCGCCGCCCGGACAGGTCGGGGTCGCCTACAGCGTCCCGCTGACCATCAGCGGAGGGGTGGCGCCCTACACGTGGTCGGTCAGCGCGGGTAGCCTGCCGCCGGGTCTGACCCTGAACGCCTCGACCGGCGTGCTGTCGGGTACCCCGACCGCGCCGGGCACCTCAACGGTCACCTTCCGGGTGGTCGACGGAGGCGGCCTCGCGGACACCAGATCCGCGACGCTGGTGATCACGGCCGGGGCCTTGGTCATGGTCAAGACGGCCAGCGCCTCCTCGGCGGCCCCGGGCGGCACGGTCAACTACACGATCACCGTGAACAACACCGGTACCGTCGCCTTCACTGGCGCGACGCTGAACGACCCGCTGGCCGGCGTGCTCGACGACGCGACCTACAACGGTGACGCGACCGCGAGCGGCGGTTCGGTGTCCCTGGCCGGCCAGACCCTGACCTGGACCGGCAACGTGGCAGCCGGCGCCACCGTGACCATCACCTACTCGGTCACGGTGAACAACCCCGACACCGGCAACAAGGTGCTGGCCAACGCGGTGACCTCGTCGACGATCGGCAGCACCTGCCCGGCCGGCGGCGTCGACACCCGCTGCGCGGCCACCGTGACCGTGTCCGGGCTGTCCATCGTCAAGGTCGCCAACGTCTCGACGGCGACTCCCGGGGGAAGCATCGGATACACGGTCACGGTGACGAACAACGGCCAGACCCCGTACACCGGCGCGACGTTCGTCGACGCGCTGGCCGGCCTGCTCGACGACGCCGTCTACAACGCCGACGCGACCGCGACGGCCGGCACCCTGTCGTACACCAGCCCCAACCTGACCTGGACCGGGAACCTCGCGCCCGGCGCGAGCGCGACCATCGTCTACTCGGCCACGGTCAAGACCCCCGACACCGGTGACAGGACCGTCTCCAACACGATCTCCTCGACCACCCCGGGCAGCACCTGCCCGCCGGGGAACCTCGGCCCGCAGTGCTCCGCGACCGTCACCGTCCTGATCCCGGGGCTGACGATCACCAGCATGGCGGACGTGGCCACCACGACGCCGGGCTCGGTCGTGAACTACACCTTCACCTTCTCCAACACCGGGCAGACCCCCTACACCGGAGCGGGCGTCACCGTCTCGCTGCTGGGCCTGCTGGACGACGCGACAGGCATCGGCGAACCCACCGCGACCTCCGGCACCGTCGTCGTCAACCCGGACGGCACCGCCACCTGGACCGGTGACCTGGCCGTCGGGGCGATCGCCACCGTCACCGTCTCGGTCACCGTGAACGACCCCGACACCGGCGACAGGGTCCTGAGGACCTTCGCCGTCTCCTCGGTGCCCGGCAGCACCTGCCCGGTCGTCGGCGGCGCGTCGGCACCGGGTTGCTTCAGCGTCATCACGATCCTGGTGCCCGCCCTGACGATCACCAAGGCGGCCGACACGGCCACCACGACGCCCGGCTCCACGGTGAACTACACGGTCACGGTCACCAACTCGGGACAGACCGCCTACACCGGCGCGACGTTCGCCGACGCGCTGGCCGGTGTGCTGGACGACGCGACCTACAACGCGAACGCCGCCGCGACCAGCGGCTCGGTCGGCTTCGCGGGCTCCACGCTGACCTGGGCCGGCGACCTGGCCGTCGGCGCGAGCGCCACGATCACCTACTCGGTCACCGTCGCCAACCCCGGCACCGGGAACAAGACGCTGACCAACGCCCTCACCTCGGCCACCACCGGCGGCAACTGCCCGCCGGGCGGTAGCGACGCCCGGTGCTCCAGCAGCGTGACGGTCCTCGTCCCGCAGCTGACGATGAGCGTCACGACCCCGTCGAGCACGACGACCCCGGGGGGCGTCGTGGCGTACACGCTCACGATGGTCAACACCGGGCAGACCCCCTACGTGGGCATCAGCGCCACGTTCACCGGCGCGGACGTGTTCGACGACGCGACCTACAACGGTGACATCGTGACGAGCACGGGCAGCGTCGACGTGACCCCGGACGGTTCGCTCCTGTGGACCGGGGACATCGCGATCGGCGCGACGGTCACCATCACGGGTTCGGCGACCGTCAACGACCCCGACACCGGCGACAAGGTCATGAGGAGCTCCTTCACCTCCGCCGCGCCCGGCAGCACCTGCCCGGTCGTCGGCGCGACGGCGCCGGGCTGCTTCAGCGTGGTCACCGTCCTGGTCCCGGCACTGACGATCACCAACACCGCCGACACCCAGACGACCGTCCCCGGCGGCACGATCACCTACACGACGACGGTCACCAACACCGGGCAGACCCCCTACAGCGGCGCCCAGGTCGTCAACCAGCTGGCCCTGGTGCTCAACGACGCCGCCTACAACGGCGACGCGACCGCGACGAGCGGTGCGGTCGGCCTCACCGGGTCCGACCTGACCTGGACCGGCGACCTGGCGGTCGGGGCGAGCACCACGATCACCTACTCGGTCACCGTGGACGACCCTTACCTCGGTGACAGGGTGACGCGCAACGTCGCGGTGTCGTCCACTCCGGGCAGCACCTGCCCGGCGGGCGGCACCGACCCGGCGTGCGTCTCGACGGTCGCCGTCCTGGTGCCGGAGCTGACCATCGCCGCGAGCGCGGACACCGCCACGACGGCGCCCGGGGCCACCGTCGACTACACGGTGACCGTCACCAACTCCGGGCAGACGCCGTACGCCGGCGCCGCCGTCACCGACCTGCTGGCCGAGGTGCTGGACGACGCGGCCTACAACGGCGACGCGACCGCGACGAGCGGTGCGGTCGGCCTCACCGGGTCCGACCTGACCTGGACCGGCGACCTGGCGGTCGGCGCGAGCGCCACGATCACCTACTCCGTCACGGTCGACACCCTTGACACCGGGGACGCCCTGCTCTCCAGCACCGCCGTCTCGTCCACCACGGGGAGCAACTGCCCCGCGGGGGGCACCGACCCGCGCTGCACCGTCCAGGTGGCGGTGGCACGTCTCGTGCTGGAGCAGAGCTACACCCAGACCGGGGCGACCCCCGGCTCGACGATCACTCTCAACGCCACGTTCACCAACACGGGACAGGTTCCCTACACGGGGATCTCCGTCTCCGCCCCCACCGCGGGCACCCTCGACGACGCCATCCCCAACGGGGACCAGACCGCGAGCTCGGGCACGCTCGTGCTCAACGCCACGAGCCTCACCTGGACCGGGAACATCCCCGTCGGGGGAGTCGTCACCGTCACCGGAACCCTCATGCTCAAGAACCCGCCCACCGGCGACCGGACCGTCACCGGCACCCTCGTCTCCGCCGCCCCGGGCAACAACTGCCCGTCCGGCGGCACGGACCCCCGCTGCACCGCCACGCTCGACGTGCTCGTCCCCGGCCTGACGATCACCAAGACCGCCGACAGGGCCGTCACCGTCCAGGGAGGCACGGTCGGCTACACGATCACCGTCGTCAACTCGGGGCAGGCGCCCTACACCGGCGCGACGTTCACCGACCCGCTGGCCGGGGTGCTGGACGACGCCGTCTACAACGCGGACGCCACCGCCACGACCGGCACGGTGAGCTACGCCGGATCCACGCTGACCTGGACCGGGAACCTCGCGGTCGGGGCGAGCGCGACCATCGCCTACACGGTCACCGTGCGCAACCCCGACCCCGGGGACAAGGCGATGATCAACACGATCTCCTCGCCCACCACCGGCGTCAACTGCACACCGGCGAGCGGCGACACCCGGTGCACCAGCACCGTGGCCGTGCTCGTCCCCACGCTGAGGATCACCAAGACCTCGAATCCCACGACGGCGGTGCCGGGGACAACGATCACCTACACGATCGTCGCCACCAACACCGGGCCGCTGCCCTACACGGGGGCGACGTTCACCGACGCGCTGGCCGGGGTGCTGGACGACGCCGTCTACAACGCGGACGCCACCGCCACGAGCGGAACGGTCGGCCTCACCGGGTCCGACCTGATCTGGACGGGAAATCTCGCGCCCGGTGCGAGCGCGACCGTCTCCTACACGGCCACCGTCGACAACCCGGCGACCGGCGACCTGAACGTGGTGAACGCCGTCACCTCCACCACCCCGGGCAACAACTGCCCGGCCGGCGGGACCGACCTGCGCTGCGTCGACAGTGTTCCGATCACCGACGCCACCACGCTGACGTTCGACAAGGTCGCGAGCGCCCCCTCGGCCGCGCGGGGCGAGACGGTCACCTACACCGTCACGATCAGCAACAGCGGGCTGACGCCCTACGTCGACGCGACGTTCACCGACGCGCTGGCCGGGGTGCTGGACGACGCGACCTACAACGGCGACGCCGAGGCCGACATCGGTGACGTCACCTACGACGCACCCGAGGTGACCTGGACCGGGACCGTTCCGGCCGAGGGGTCGGCCACGGTCACCTACTCGGTGACGGTGAACACGCCGGCCTCGGGCGACGGGATCCTCACCAACACCCTGGTCTCGGACTCGGTGGGCGAGAACTGCGAGGCGGGAAGCACCGACCCCCGCTGCACGGAGACGGTGACCGTGGCGAGCCTGGCCATCGTGACCTCGTCCGACAAGCCGGCCTACCTGCCGGGTGATGTGATCCACTACACCACGGTGATCACCAACACCGGGCAGACGCCCTACTTCGGAATCGGCATCCTGTTCCGGGGGATCGAAGGTGCCGACGACGCCGTCGCCAACGGCGACCAGACCGCCACCTCCGGGACGCTGACGCTGAGCCTGGGAGGGGTGACGGGGCTGACCTGGACCGGGGACGTCCCCGTGGGCGGCAGTGTCACGCTGACCGGCAGCCTCACGGTGAACGATCCCGACCTGGGGGACAAGCTGATCACTCTCACCACGCTCTCCACGGTGCAGGGCAGCAGTTGCCCCGTGGTGACCGCGCCCGGCTGCACCAACACGGTCACCGTGCTGACCCCGGGGCTGACGATCACCAAGGTCGCCGACCGGAGCGTGGTGGTCCCGGGCGGCCCCGTGGCCTACACGATCACGATCGCCAACACCGGGGACAGCGTGTACACCGGAGCCGTCGTCACCGACGCGATGGCGAGCGTGCTGGACAAGGCGACCTACAACGGTGACGCGGCGGCCACCTCCGGCGTGGTCGGCCTCGCCGGGACCACGCTGACCTGGACCGGGGACCTGGCGGTCGGGGCGACCTCGACCGTCACCTACTCCGTCACCACCACCGACCCCGCCACGGGTGACAAGCTACTGGCCAACCAGGTCGCGTCCGGTGAGGCTGGCAGCACCTGCCCGCCCTCCAGCACGAACACGGCGTGCAGGGCGAGCGTCCTCGTCCTCACCCCGATCCTGACGATCGTGAAGACGCCCGGCGCCACGTCGGCCACCCCCGGGGCGACGGTCGCCTACACGATCACCGCCACCAACACCGGGCAGGTGCCCTTCGCCGCCGCGACGTTCACCGACGCGCTGGCCGGGGTGCTGGACGACGCCGCCTACGACGCGAACGCGAGCGCCACGACAGGCAGCGTCACCTTCACCAGCCCCGACCTGACCTGGACCGGGGCTCTCAACCCAGGCCAGTCGGCCACGATCACCTACAGCGTCACGGTCGCGAATCCGGGCACCGGCGACGAGCGGCTGACCAACGCGGTCACCTCGGCCACCTCCGGCAGCATCTGCCCGTCCGGCGGCACCGACCCCCGCTGCTCCAGCGACGTCCCGATCTCCAGGGTCACGATCACGAACGTGGCGGACGTGACCACCGCCGTTCCGGCCCAGGTGGTGAACTACACGGTCACGGTCGCGAACACCGGGCAGACGCCCTACGTCGACCTCGTCGTGGACGGACTGCTCATCGGGGCCGTGGACGACGCGGTCTACAACGGTGACGGGGCGGTCTCGGCGGGCAGCTTCATCCTCGTCCCGCAGAACCGCGCGGTGAAGTGGGCGCTCCCGCTCGCGGTCGGCGCCACCGCGACCGCCACCTTCTCGATGACCGTGCTGAACCCGGACCCGGGGAACAAGGTCATGACCTCCCTCGCCACCTCGCCCAACTCGGGTACCAACTGCCCCGTCGGGAGCGCCGACCCGGCCTGTACCTCGACGGTGACCGTGCTGACCCCCGCCCTGGACGTCTCCAAGAGCGCGAACCGGACGACGATCACGCCCGGTGGGACCATCACCTACACGATCACGGTCGCCAACACCGGCCAGACCCCGTACACGGGGGCGACCGCGACCGACAGCCTCGCGGAGGTGCTCACGGACGCCACCTACAACGGCGACGCGAGCGCCACGAGCGGCACCGTCGTCCTCACGGGCTCCAACCTGGTCTGGACCGGTGACCTCGCGATCGGCGCGACCGCGACGATCACCTACTCGGTCACCGTGCTGAACCCCGATCCCGGCGACAAGCTGATCAACAACCGGGTCTCCTCCGACACGCCGGGCAGCACCTGCCCGTCCACCGGAACCGTCGCGGCGTGCACGACGCTCGTGACCGTGCTCGTCCCGGCACTGACCATCGTCAAGACGGCCAACGCGGTGACCGCGACCCCCGGCGGCACGGTCGGCTACACGATCACCGCCACCAACAGCGGGCAGACGGCCTACACCGGCGTGACCGTCACCGACCCGCTGGCGGGGGTGCTGGACGACGCCGCCTACAACGGCGACGCGACCGCCACGACCGGCACGGTCGGCCTCGCCGGGCAGACCCTGGCCTGGACCGGCGACCTGGCGATCGGGGCGACGGTGACCATCGGCTACTCGGTCACCGTCAACACCCCGGACACCGGCGACCGGCTGCTCGCCAACACCGCCGCCTCGTCCGCGCCGGGCAGCACCTGCCCGGTGGGCGGCAGCGTCCCGGCCTGCACCTCGGCGGTGACCGTCCTCCTTCCCGGACTGACCACCTCCATCGCCGCCGACCGGGTGACCACGACCCCGGGCGGCGTCACCCGGTTCACGATCACGATCGCCAACACCGGTCAGACCCCGTACTCCGGCGCGAGCGTCGTGAACTCCCTGGCCGGGGTGCTGGACGTCGCCACCTACGACGACGACGCGACCGCCTCGACCGGCGCGATCGACGTCGCCGGGCAGACCCTGACCTGGACCGGTGACCTGACGGTCGGGGCGACCGAGACCGTCACCTACACGGTGAGGGCTGCCGACCCCAACACCGGTGACACGAGCATGACCAGCGCCATCTCCTCGTCCGTTCCCGGCAGCACCTGCCCGGCAGGCGGTACGGACCCGGCCTGCAGCGTGACCGTCACCGTCCTGATCCCCGCGCTGAGCATCGCCATGACCGCCGACACGGCGACCACGACCCCCGGCGGCACGGTCGGCTACACGATCACGCTCACCAACACCGGGCAGACGGACTACGACGGGGCCTCCGCCGTCGCCGCGCTGGACGGCCTGTTCCCCGACACGGTCTACAACAACGACGCGAGCGCCTCGACCGGCGTCTTCGACTACACCGCGCCGAAACTGACCTGGGCCGGATCCCTCGCGGTCGGCGCGAGCACCACGATCACCTACTCCGTCACGGTGAAGGACCCCGACCCCGGTGACAAGGCGCTGACCAGCGGCGTGTCCTCCACCGCGCCGGGCAGCACCTGCCCGGTGGGCGGGGACGACCCGGCGTGCACGACGTTCGTGCGCGTCCTGATACCGCAGCTCACGATCACGCAGACCGCCGATGCCGGCACCGTCGTCGCCGGAGAGGCCGTCCACTACACGGTGACCCTGGTCAACACCGGTGAGATCGCCTATCCCGGAGCCGCGTTCACCGTGCCGCTGGCCGGGGTGCTCGACGACGCCGTCTACGCCGGTGGCGCGACGGCCACCGCCGGCACCGTCACCTACGCCGCCGGCACGCTGAGCTGGATCGGCGCCCTGCCGACCGGCGAGACCGCGACGATCACCTACTCGGTCGTCACGATCGAGCCTCCCCCGGGCGACAAACTGCTGACCGCCACCGTCGGCTCCACCACCGCCGGGGCGACCTGCCCGGAGGGGGGAGACGATCCTCGCTGCACCACGACCGTCACCGTCCTGAACCCCGGCCTGGCCGTCACCAAGACGGCGGACAGCAGCGGTGTCGTGGTGGGGGGCGCCACCGTCCGGTACACGATCACGGCCACGAACACCGGCGAGGCGCCGTACACCGAGGCGGCGTTCACCGACGCGCTGGCCGGGGTGCTCGACGACGCCGTCTACGCCGGTGACGCGGCCGCCACCGTCGGCACCGTCACCTACGCCGGCGGTGTCCTCACCTGGAGCGGAGCGCTACCGGTGGCGGCGAGCGCGGTCGTCACCTTCAGCGTGCTCGTCACCCGAGGGGGCACCGGTGACGCGATCCTCGACAACCGGGTCACCTCGACGACCGCCGGCAGCACCTGCCCGGTCGCCGGCACCGACCCCGGCTGTTCGGTCCAGACCGCCGTGGCCGCCACCAGCATCACCCTCAACGACCTGGACGAGGCCTTCACGCTGAGGGGCACCCCGAACTCGACCGTGACCGTCGACCAGGCCGTGACGATGACGGTCATCACGAACAACTTCGACGGTTACGTCGTCACCGTGCGGGCGGTGACCCCCGCGTTCACCTCGAACCAGCCGGGCAACGACGTCACCATCCCGATCGGGAACCTGCGCGTGCGCGAGCACGGCACCTCGGTCTTCCTGCCGCTCTCGAGCACCGTCCCGACACTCGTCCACGAGCAGCCGGTGCCGTCCGCTCCCGACGGGGACGCCATCGGCAACGACTTCGAGGCCGACATCCCCTTCGTCCCGGTCGGCACCTACTCGGCGACGCTCACCTATGCCGTGACGGCCAGATGACGGCCAGATGACACCGCGCCGGTCCACGACGGAGATCGAGGCGTTCCAGTGCACACCGTTCACCCGTACACGAACACCACGAAGGAGAAAGGCATGGCATCGATCCTGACGGTCCGCCCCTTCGCCGGCGCGCGGCGCGCCGCGGTCCTCTGCGCGCTCGGGACGGCGCTGGCCGTCGCCCCGCCGTCACCGGGGGCTTCCGCGAGCGACCCCAAACCCAGGGACGCCGGGACGGAGGCGAAGGACGCCGGCCCGGAGGCGAAGGACGAGAAGCCGGAGACGAAGGCCGTGGCCGGGGACGCCCCCAGCCTCAGCATCGACATCGACAACGGCCGGACCTCCGTCGAGGAGGGCGACCGGCTCACCTACGTCGTCACCGTCCGCAACACCGGGACCTCCCGCGTGCGCGGGCTGGACCTCACCCAGAGCCTGCCGCCCGGCCTGACGTTCGTCTCGGCCGACGGCCACGGCACGGCCACGAAGGAGAGGGTCCGCTGGACCGCCGACGTCCCGGCGGGCAAGGCGGTCACCTTCCGCACCGTCGCGGAGGTCGGAGCCACACCGGAGGACCTCCTGCGCCTGGCCAGCATCGCCTGCGCGAGCACCGAGGGAAGCGACAGGCCGATCGTCTGTGCCACCCACTCCGATCAGCTGCCCGCCGGCGCGGCGGCGGCCGAGGCCGCGCACGTGACGGCCCATCCCGTGACGAGCCGCCTGTGGTACGTGGCCGGCGGCGCCGGTCTGCTGGCCCTGGTGCTGGTCGTCCTGCCGGTCGTGCGCCGGGGCAGAGGCCGCCGCCGTCTGCGGAGATCCTCCGAGCGGCAGCCCGGGTGAGGGCCGGCCGCACCGGGCCGCACCGGGCCGCACCGGGCCGCACCGGGCCGCACCGGGCGGCCCGGAAACGGCCGGTTCGCCCGGGCACACCCCTCGGCGGGGACGTGCCCGGCACCCGGGAGGACCTACTCGTCGCCGGTGAGGGAGAAGCTCCGCAGGCGCCGGCCCGCCCACAGGACCGCGCCGACGGTGACGACGGCCAGCGCGGTCGCGGCGAAGCCGACAGTGATCTCGGTGGAGAAGAACGCCGAGGACGACATCTGGTCGGCGACCGTCTGGGCCCACTGCTGGATGGAGAACCGGCGGGCGCCGGGCACGAAGTTGCCGACCACGCCCTCCCAGACCAGGGCGTAGACGATGCCGATCGTCACCGCGTGCCGGGTCAGCACGCCCAGCAGCATGAACACCGCGGCGTAGGCGATCCCGCCGACCAGGGAGCCGAGCGCGAAACCGGCGGCGATCCCGGCCTCGCCGCCCACCAGCAGGTAGGCCGCGACGAAGGTCGGCACGGTGCCGAACAGCGCGAGCAGGGAGGCCGCGACCACGAACTTGGTCTGCGCGATCACCGGCCGGGAGATCGGCTTGGAGAGCAGGTGGATGATCGTGCCGTCGTCGATCTCGGGCGCGATCACCCCGGTCCCCGCGATCAGGCCCAGCAGCGGGAGCATGGTGCCGATGGCGAAGGTCTGCATGAGCGTGACCGCGCCACGCTCGTCGCCGGCGCCGAGGACGCGCAGCAGGACGGCCATGGCGATCAGCGCCACGGGCAGCATGATCAGCAACCAGATCCGGCGGCGGCCCAGGAGGGCCCGGTAGGAGAGTCCGGCGATGACACCGTTCATGGTCAGCTGCTCCTGTTGATCAGGTAGGAGAAGACGCTCTCCAGGTCTTCGTCGGAAGGGGAGACCTGCCAGAGGCGTACGCCCGCGTCCTTGGCGACCCTGGGCAGCAGCCGGGTGAAGCGCCGGAAGTCGACGGCCTGCACCTCCAGGCCCGCCTCGGTCAGCGACACCGCGCCCGAGGAGGCGTCGGCGATCAGCGCGGACGCCAGGCGTCGGTCGTCGCTGGAGCGGACCCGGAACAGGTGTGGCCGGTCGGTCATCCGGCGGCGGATCTCCCGGAAGTCGCCGGAGGCGGCGTGACGGCCGGCCACCAGCACCTCGATGTGCTGGGCGACCCGCTCGACCTCCTCCAGGATGTGGGAGCTGAACAGGATGGTCTTGCCCGCGGTGCCCATGGCGCGGACCAGGTCCATCAGGTGCAGGCGCTGGCGCGGGTCCATGCCGTTGAAGGGCTCGTCGAGCAGCAGGACCTGCGGGTCGTGCACCAGGGCCGAGGCCACCTTGACGCGCTGGCGCATGCCCTTGGAGTACGTCTCGATCCTGCGGTCCTTGGCGCCCTCCATCTCCACCAGGGCGAGCGCCTTGCGGGCGGCGTCCTCGGGGTCGGGCAGGCGGTGCAGCCGGGCGCTGGAGAGCACGAACTGCCAGCCGGTGAGGAAGCCGTAGACGGCCTCCCGCTCGGGGACCAGGCCGATGGAGCGGTAGATCTCGTGGTTGCGCCAGATCGGGGAGCCGTCCAGCGTGGCGGTGCCGCCCGAGGGGGCCAGGAACCCGGCCATCATGTGCAGCAGCGTGGACTTGCCCGCCCCGTTGGGGCCGAGCAGGCCGGTGACGCCGGGACCGATGGTCATGGTGATGTCGTTGACGGCGACCACGTTGCCGTACCAGCGGGAGACCTGGGCCAGTTCGATGTTCATCGGGCGGCCGCCTTCCGGTAGCGCGCGATCAGGGCCGTCACCGACAGCGCGATCAGCACGAGCACGAGCGCTCCGGCGGCCAGGGTCCCGGCACCGGAGGGGTAGATGACGCTGGAGGCCGGCGTGGCGTCGAAGATCCCGACATGCACGGCGGCGTCGACCAGGAAGAACGGGTTGATCAGCCACGCCCAGGCGGCCGTGGCGTCGTCGCCCATCGACTCCAGCGTCGCGTACAGCACGGTCGAGACCGCGGAGGCGAGCAGGTAGAAGGCGATGATCGAGGCGACCCCCAGACCCCGCCGGGGGGTGAACGAGGCGATGGCCACGCCCAGGCAGGCCAGCAGCACCGCGTAGACGACCGCCCCGGCCATGCTCGTGAGGTACTCGACGGTGTGCGTGTCCCCGGGCAGGTCGATGATCACCTCACCGACGAACAGCAGGGTGAGGGGCAGGGCCAGCAGCAGGAACATGGCCGCCGTCATCGCCGCGAGCTTCGCCCCGACGTAGTTCCACAGCGTCACCGGGCGCGACAGGTAGAGCGGCAGCACCCGGAAGCGAAGGTCCGGCGCGACCGCGTACGGCGACTGCGAGGCCAGGAAGATCGCGAGCACAGCCTGCATGACCACCGCGTACTCGGTGTAGCGCATCCCCTCCTGCTTGATCAACGCCATGATCGCGATGGAGACCACCGCGGGCAGGAACATGACGCCCACCAGCAGGAACGGGATGATCTTCGAGCGGGCGGTGCGGCCGAGCCCGAAGACCCCGCGCAGGGTGTGCACGGTCAGCGCGGCGGTGGCGTGACCACGGCCGAGACGCGCCCCCTCGTAGTGGCGGTATCCGATGTCGTGGATGACACCCGTTGGCTCAGACACTGGCGGGCTCCCTGAAGACGTCCTCGATGCGCTGGCGGCCCTGTTCCACGCGGATCAGGGAGAGGTCGAGCTCGCAGACGGCGTCGCGGAGCGTGTCGAAGGTCTCCGGGGCGCGGACGTGGACGAGCAGCAGCCTGCCGTGCGCGGTGACGGTCTCGCCGAGCTCGGTCAGCCGGGCCGCCAGCGCGTCCTGGCCCTCCTCCACCTCGACGGTCACGGTCTGGGTCTGCTGGGTGAACTCGCCGATGGCCGAGGAGCGCAGCAGCTTGCCGCCGTCGATCACGATGACGTGGTCGCAGACCCGCTCCAGCTCGCCCAGCAGGTGCGAGGTGACGAGCACGCTGATGCCGAACTCGGAGCCGATCCTGCGGATCAGCGCGAGCATCTCGTCGCGGCCGGCCGGGTCGAGGCCGTTGGTGGGCTCGTCCAGCAGGACGAGGCGGGGGTCGTGCACCAGGGCCTGGGCCAGCTTGACGCGCTGCTTCATGCCGGTGGAGTAGCCGCCCATCGCCCGGTAGCGCTCCTCGTACAGCCCCACGTGGCGCAGGACGTCGGCGGCGCGCTCGCGGGCCGCGGTGCGCGGCAGGCCGGACATCTGGGCCATGTGAACGGTGAACTCGGTTGCCGACAGGTCGGGCGGGAGGCAGTCGTGCTCGGGCATGTAACCCACGACCCGGCGGATCTCGTCGCCCTTGGTCGTCACGTCCATGCCCAGCACCTGGGCGCCGCCCTCGCTGGGGTCGAGCAGCCCGAGGAGGATCTTGATCAGCGTCGATTTGCCCGCGCCGTTGGCGCCGACCAGGCCGGTCACGCCGGGGCCGACGGTGACGGTGAGCCGGTCGAGTGCCGTCACCCGGGGGAAACGTCTGGTCAGTCCCTCGGTGGCGAGGATAGTCATGGTCGGACCTTATCGGCCGGGATGGGAGGTGCACCTCGGCCATACGAACGAGTCGCCTCGTCCGTAAGATCGGTTTTCGGCCGCCGAGCAGGCCCGGGACAGGACCCGGGGCGGGACCGGGGCGGGACCGGGGGCCGGCCGGAACCGGAGGGTCGCAGGCCCGGGGCGGGACCGAGGGGGCGGCCGTCAGCCGGGACCGGGGCGGGCCGGGAGGCGGCGCATGCCGAACCGGGACCAGTAGGCCTTCTGGATCAGCAGCGTCGTCACGCCGGAGATGACCATGCCCGCGATGTTCACCCCGAGCTGGAGGACGGAGCCGCCCATGTCGCCCCAGAGGGAGAGCGCGGCGGCGACCGCGAAGTAGCCGGCGGCGGGGACCGTGGTGACCGAGATGAAGACGCCGACCAGGGCCGAGGACTTGCCCGCGGTGACCGACAGCACCCCGGCCGCCCCGGCGAGCAGCGCCACGATGAACGACCACCGGTCGGGCTTGACGATGAACTCGATCTCCTCGTGCCCGTTCAGCGAGTCGACGCCGATCCAGCCGAGCCAGCGCGCGACCAGCGCGCAGGCCAAGGTGATCGCCAGGGCGGTGGCGAAGCCCAGGACCAGGGTGCGGAGCGCGCGGCCGATCAGGTGGCGGTCGACGCGGATCAGGCCGAAGCAGATCGCCGCGATCGGCCCGAACTCCGGCCCCATCACCATCCCCCCGATGATGAGGATCGGCGAGTTGACGATCACGCCGATGGCGGCGAGCAGCGTGGCGATCGTCAGGAACACCAAAAAGGCCCAGGTGAGCTGGATGTCCTCCTCCACCCGCTGGGCGAACTCGGCCCAGACCACGGCGTCGTCCCCGTCGCCGGGGGCCTCCTCCTGGGCGCGGTCGGCCACCTCGGAGATGGACAGGTCGATCTGCTCGGCCGCGATCGACCCCTCCGCGTGCAGGCCGAGCTCCTGCAGCCGGTCGATCACCTCGTTGGCCGACTCCCTGGCGATGTCGAACTGCACGAGGTCACCGGCGGGGGAGCGCGCGGCGCCGGGGAACACGACGATGTTGACGACGCCGACGCACCCGTCGAGCACCTCCAGCACCCCGCCGGACAGCTCCGCCGGACTGATCACGCGTAGATGCAACACGGGCCAACCCTAGGACAGCGGCCTGTACACGCGGACGCGGTCGAGGCTCTGGTCGTCCAGGCGCACGGTCTCGACCTCGGCCCGCAGGCAGCGTGGCCGTGGGGCCGGGCACGGGCCCCGGCGGGTCAGACGCGGCGGAGGGTGACCCGCCTGATCGAGTGGTCGGCGCCCTTGTGCAGCACCAGGTCGGCCCGGCCCCGGGTGGGGGAGATGTTCTCGACGAGGTTGCGCTCGTTGATGTCGCGCCAGACGTTCCTGGCGAAGTCGGTCGCCTCCTCCTCCGACAGGTCGGCGAGGTACCTGAAGTAGGACTTGGGGTCCTCGAAGGCCGTCCGCCGCAGCTCGTGGAAGCGGCCCACGTACCAGTCGCGGATGTGCTCGACCTTGGCGTCCACGTAGATCGAGAAATCGAAGAAGTCGTTGATGGCGAGCGCGGTGGGCGGGGCGGGCTGGAGCACGTTGAGGCCCTCGACGATGAGGATGTCGGGGCGGCGCACGGTCTGGACCGCGCCGGCGACGATGTCGTACTCCAGGTGGCTGTAGACCGGGGCGGTGACCTCGGGCAGGCCCGCCTTGACGTCGGCGACGAACCTGACCAGGGCCCGGCGGTCGTAGCTCTCGGGGAAGCCCTTGCGGTGCATGATCTCGCGGGCGGCGAGGACCTCGTTGGGGAACAGGAAGCTGTCGGTGGTGATCAGGTCCACCCGGGGGTGCTCGGGCCAGCGGGCCAGCAGGGTGTGCAACAGCCTGGCCGTGGTCGACTTGCCGACCGCGACGCTGCCGGCGATGCCCAGCACGTACGGGGCCTCGCGCCGGCCGCCGCCCAGGAAGGTGTTCAGCGCCGCGCTGCGCTGCCTGGCACCGGTGAAGTGCAGGTTGAGCAGGCGGGTGAGCGGCAGGTAGATGTCGGTGACCTCGGCCAGGTCGATCGGGTCGTCGACCCCGCGCAGCTCCTCTAGCTCCTCCTCGGTGAGCGTGAGCGGCGTGTTCCTGCGCAGCTCGCTCCACTGGGCTCGGCTCAGCTGAACGTACGGGGTCGCGATGTCCGGACCGTTGGCCATGGTGCAAGAGCCTACTGATCGCGCGGGGGCACGTCCCGGCCGGGGCGCCGGGCGGGATTCTTGGGCTGCGCTGGGGGTTCTCCATAGGTGAGCCGGCCGATCTCTCAAGGAAGGGGGGTGGCCATGTGCGGGATCGTGGGATACACCGGACGGCGGCAGGCGATCGAGGTCGCGGTCGAGGGGCTGGGACGGCTGGAGTACCGGGGGTACGACTCGGCGGGGGTGGCCCTGGCAGGACCGGACGGCCTGGTCGTGGAGAAACGCGCGGGCAAGCTGGCCAACCTCCGCTCGGCGCTGCTCGCCCGGCCCGCGCCGCCGGCCACGGCCGGGATCGGGCACACCCGCTGGGCCACGCACGGGGCCCCGACCGACCGTAACGCCCATCCGCACACCGACTGCACCGGGCGGATCGCGGTCATCCACAACGGGATCATCGAGAACTTCGCCGTGCTGCGGGCCGAGCTGGAGGACGCGGGTCACCCGCTCGTCTCCGAGACCGACACCGAGGTGGTGGCGCACCTGCTGGAGGAGTTCGCGGCCGGCGGCCTGGCCGAGGCGATGCGCCGGGTCTGCCTGCGCCTTCAGGGGGCGTTCACGCTGCTGGCGGTCTCGGCCGACGAGCCCGAGGTGGTGGTCGGGGCGCGGCGCAACTCGCCGCTGGTGGTCGGCAGGGGGGAGGGGGAGAACTTCCTCGGCTCGGACGTGGCGGCGTTCATCGCCTACACGCGCGAGGCGGTGGAGCTGGGGCAGGACCAGGTGGTCGAGCTGTGCCCCTCGAAGATCACGGTCGTCGACTTCAACGGCATGCCGGCCGAGACGCGCGACTACCACGTGGGGTGGGACGCCACGGCCGCCGAGAAGGACGGCTACGACCACTTCATGCTCAAGGAGATCGCCGAGCAGCCGCGGGCCGTCGCCGACACGCTGCTCGGCAGGGTCGGGCCGGACGGGAGGCTGGTGCTGGACGAGATGCGGCTCTCGGACCAGGAGCTGCGGGACATCAACAAGATCATATTGGTGGCCTGCGGGACCTCCTACCACGCCGGGCTCATCGCGAAGTACGCCATCGAGCACTGGGCCGGGTTGCCCTGCGAGGTCGAGGTGGCCAGCGAGTTCCGCTACCGCGACCCGATCCTCGACCGCGACACGCTGGTGATCGTGATCAGTCAGTCCGGCGAGACCATGGACACCCTCATGGCCGTGCGGCACGCCCGCGGGCAGCGCTCCCGGGTCCTGGCGATCTGCAACGTGAACGGTTCCACGATCTCCCGCGAGTCCGACGCCGTCCTCTACACGCACGCGGGCCCGGAGGTCGCGGTGGCCTCCACCAAGGCGTACCTGACCCAGCTCGTCGCCTGCTACCTGGTGGCGCTCTACCTCGCGCAGGTACGGGGGACGAGGTTCGGCGACGAGATCACCCAGATCGTCGACCGGCTGGCGCAGTTGCCGACCAAGGTGAGCGAGGTGCTGGCGACCGTCGAGCCGGTCCGCGCGCTGGCCAGGTCACTGGCCGGCGAGCGGTGCGTGCTGTTCCTGGGGCGGCACGTGGGCTTCCCGGTCGCGCTGGAGGGGGCGCTCAAGCTCAAGGAACTGGCCTACATGCACGCCGAGGGCTTCGCCGCGGGCGAGCTCAAGCACGGCCCGATCGCGCTGATCGACGCCGGGCTGCCGGTGGTGGTCGTGGTCCCCTCCCCGACCGGGCAGCGGGTCATCCACGACAAGATCGTGTCCAACATCCAGGAGATCCGTGCCCGGGGCGCCAGGACCCTGGTGATCGCGGAGGAGGGCGACCTCGCGGTCGAGCGGTACGCCGACACGCTGATCCACATCCCGGCGGTGCCGACCCTGCTCCAGCCGGTCGTCGCCACGGTGCCGCTCCAGGTCTTCGCCTGCGAGCTGGCCACGGCCAAGGGGCACGACGTCGACCAGCCCCGCAACCTCGCCAAGTCGGTCACGGTGGAGTGAGCCGGCGCCCGCGCGGCCGTCCACGGTCCGTGGCGGCCGCGGAGGCGCTCGCGACAACGGGACATTCACGCCGTCAGGGGACGTCCAACATGATGAAAGACGTTCACCGCTCCAGGGGACATCCGGCGCCGAAGAGCACACAGTCATCAAAGCTGGCAAAAGACGCAGATGTGACTAATGCGACAGAAGGGGAGCGACAGAAGGGGAAAAACGGCAGAGGAGGCGGCGTTTGCCTTTCTGGATGATTAATTATTCATAAACGACCTATAGCGGTCTTCCGGAACAGATTAACGTTGCGTGAACATATCTGATCCAAGGGAGCCACAGATGGATCGTCGCCGTTTCCTCGCCCGGAGCACCGCACTGGCGGCGATCGGGGTGGCGGGGCCCTTCGCCGGAGTCGCACGCGCGGGACGGAGCGGGCAGGTCCGCCCCGGGAGCGGCTACGGGCCGCTGGCGCCGGTCGCGGACGCGCGGGACGGCGTCGTCCGGATCCACCTGCCCTCCGGTTTCCACTACCGCTCCTTCAGCGTCGCCGGCGACAGGTTCTCCGACGGGTCGATCGTCCCCTCGCGGCACGACGGCATGGCCGCCTTCCGCGGGTCCGGCACCAGCGCGATCCTGGTCCGCAACCACGAGGTCAACGGGCCGGTCGGCGCGTTCGGCGACCCGTCCAAGGCCTACGACCCGGCGGCCGGCGGTGGCACCTCCACGCTCCGGGTCAGCCGCTACGGCGAGGTGCTCACCTCCGCGCCCAGCCTGACCGGCACCCAGATGAACTGCTCGGGCGGGCCGATGCCCTGGGGCGCCTGGGTGAGCTGCGAGGAGACCGTCAACGGGCCGGACGTGGGCAACGACCACACCGGCCAGGACAACAGCAAGCTCACCCAGAAGCACGGCTACATCTTCGAGGTCCCGATCGACGGCCGCGGCCGCGTGCCGATCAGGAGCGCCGGGCGGTTCGCCCACGAGTCGGTCGCGTTCGACCCGCTCACCGGCGCGCTCTACCTCACCGAGGACGACTTCCTCTACCCGTCGGGCTTCTACCGCTACCTGCCGCCGAGGAACCCCCTGGCCGCCGGCCGCATCCTGGACGGGGGAAGGCTGCAGATGCTGGCCGTGCAGGGCGCCCCGGGCAAGGACCTCTCGCTCGGCCAGCCCGCCGGGGCCTCCTACGCGACCACCTGGGTGGACATCGACGACCCCGACCCCACCTTCACCGGCCCCACCAGCTACGAGACGGCCATGCTGGCCGTCTCCACCCAGGGCAGGGCCAAGGGGGCGGCGCTCTTCTCCCGGCTTGAGGGGGCGGTCAACCACCACGGCACGGTCTACTTCGTCTCCACCCAGGGCGGCGCGACCGCGCCCGGAGACACCCCGCCCGACGGCTTCGGCAAGGGACGCGGCCAGGTGTGGGCGTACGAGACGTGGAGCGGCCGGCTCAAGCTCGTCTACGAGTCGCCGGGCTCGGTCACCCTGGACCTGCCCGACAACGTCACCGTCAGCCCCCGGGGCACCCTGGTGCTGTGCGAGGACGGCTCCGACGGCAACTACCTGCGCGGCCTCACCGGCAGCGGTGAGATCTTTGACTTCGCCCGGATGGTCCCGGTCGACGGTGACTCCGGTGCCGAGTTCGCCGGCTCGACCTTCGGCCCCGGAGGCCACACCCTCTACGTCAACGCCCAGGCCTCCAAGGGCATGAGCTTCGCCATCTGGGGCCCCTGGCAGCGCGGCGGCTTCTGACCGCGGGCCGGTTCACCGGGGGAGCGGCCGCGGTCCCCCGGTGAGCGGACCGCGGTCCCCCGGTGAGCGGACCGTGGTCCACCGGGGGAGCGGGCCGTTTCCCCGAAAGGGGAGTCTCACCAGGGGAGCGGGCCGTCCTCGTCGCTGAACGTGCCGGTCGGGCCGCCGGCGTCGAGGGTCGCCATCCGTACGGCCACCGCCGCGCCCCGGGCGGCCGTACGGCTCCCGGTGCGGCCGGTCAGGTCGGTGGCGCAGTGTCCGGGATCGACGGCGTCGACCAGGATCCCGGACGCCCCCGGCTCGTTGGCGTAGAGCACGGTGATCGCGTTGAGCGCGCCCTTGGCGGAGTCGGCCGGCGTCGCCCGGTCGGCGTCGATGCCGCCCCCGGCGGTGTCACGAGCCCGGCCGCCTCTTCTAGCCTGGGATGGTGATCATCGGTATCGGCGTCGACGTCGTGGACGTGGCCAGGTTCGCGGCGACGCTGGCGCGCACGCCCGCGCTGCGGGCACGCCTGTTCACCGCGGCCGAGGGCGCGCTGGCCACGGAGTCGCTGGCGGCCAGGTTCGCCGCCAAGGAGGCCGTCGCCAAGGCTCTGGGCGCGCCTCCCGGGCTGGCGCACCTGGACGCGGAGGTCCTGCGCGGGGAGCACGGCCGGCCCGAGCTGCGGGTGACCGGCCGGGTCGCCGACGTCGCCCGCGCCCTGGGCGTGGTCCGATGGCACGTCTCGCTGACCCACGACGGGGGCGTCGCCGTCGCCTACGTGATCGCCGAGGGATAGATTCGGTGGAATGCGGACCGCGTACACCTCCGACCAGATCAGGGCGGCCGAGGCCGCGCTGATGGCGACCCTGCCCGAGGGGGCCCTGATGGAGAGGGCCGCCGCCGGGCTGGCGGTGGTCTGCGCCAGGATGCTCGGCGCCGTGTACGGCTCCCGCGTCGCGCTGCTCGTCGGCGGCGGCGACAACGGCGGGGACGCGCTCTACGCCGGGGCGCGCCTGGCGGCCCGGGGGGCCCGCGTCGAGGCGGTCGCGGCCGGCACGCGCGTCCACACCGCGGGCCTGGAGGCCCTGCGCCGCGCGGGCGGCAGGGTCGTCGACCCCGAGGGCGCGGCGGCCCGCGCGGTGCTCGCCGCGGCGGACCTGATCGTGGACGGGATGGTCGGCATCGGCGGCGGCGGGGCGCTGCGGGAGCCGTACGCGACCCTCGCCCGGCTGGCGGGCGAGGCGCCCGGCGAGGTCGTCGCGGTGGACGTGCCCAGCGGGGTGGACGCGAGCAGCGGCCGGGTGGAGGGCGCCGCGGTCCTCGCCGACGCCACCGTCACCTTCGGCGCCTGGAAGACCGGGCTGCTCGTCGACCCCGGCCACGGGTACGCCGGCCGCACCGAGCTCGTCGACATCGGGCTCGGCCCCCACCTGCCCGACCCCGACGCGACCGCGCCGGACGACGCCGACGTGGCGGCCCTGCTGCCCAGGCCCGGTGCCGCCTCCGACAAGTACCGCCGGGGCGTCGTCGGGATCGCGGCCGGCAGCGAGAGCTACACCGGCGCCGCGGTGCTGGCCGTGGGCGGGGCCCTGCGGGGCGGTACGGGCATGGTCCGCTACGCCGGGACCGCCGAGCCGGTGGCCCAGGTGCGGGCCCGCTGGCCCGAGGCCGTGATCACCACGCTCGTCCCCGGCGAGGGCGTGGAACGGGTCGGCCGCGTCCAGGCCTGGGTGCTCGGCCCGGGGCTCGGCACCGGTGACGAGGCGCACGCCGTGGCCCGCTCGGTGCTGGCGAGCGACGTGCCGGTGCTCGTCGACGCCGACGGGCTGACGCTGCTGGCCGCCGACAGGTCGCTGCTCCACCGCCCCGCGCCCGTCCTGCTCACCCCGCACGCGGGCGAGCTGTCCCGTCTGCTGGACGTGCCGCGCGACCGGATCGAGGCGTGCCGCCTGGAGAACGTACGGCGGGCCGCGACGGAGCTGGGCGTGACCGTGCTCCTCAAGGGCTCCACCACACTCGTCGCCCAGGAGGGGCGGCCGGTCGGCGTCAATCCCACGGGCAGTCCCTGGCTGGCCACCGGCGGCACCGGCGACGTGCTGGCCGGGCTGGCGGGCGCCCTGCTGGCCGCCGGGCTGGACGCCTACGACGCCGCCTCGGCCGCGGCCTACCTGCACGGGATCGCGGGGCGCAACGGCCCCCTGGCCGCCGCCGACGTCGCCCAGGCCCTGCCCCAGGCGGCTCGTGGCCTGGTCAACGGGCCTCGAAGGGCCGCGCCACCTGCCAGACTGAGGCGATGAGCTTCTCGACGACCCCCGCAGAGGCACGGGTGGATCTCTCGGCGATCCGCGAGAACCTGGCGCTGCTCGCGGGCCACGCCTCCGGTGCCGAGATCATGGTGGCGGTCAAGGCCGACGCCTACGGGCACGGCCTGGTCCCGGTGGCGCGGGCCTGCCTGGAGGGCGGGGCCGGGCGGCTGGGCACCGCCTTCGTCCGCGAGGCCCTGGCGCTGCGGGCCGCGGGCGTCACCGCGCCGATCCTGGCGTGGATCATCCCTCCGGGGGAGCCGCTGGAGGAGGCCGTCGGCCAGGACGTCGAGCTGTCGGCGTCCAATCCGGCGACGGTCGACGCGATCGCCGACGCCGCCGCCGCGGCCGGGCGGCGGGCCCGGGTGCACCTCAAGGCCGACACCGGCGCCTCCCGCGGCGGCGCGCCGGCGCGGGACTGGCCCGCGCTCCTGGACCGGGCGCTGGCCCGGCGGGCCGAGGGCACGATCGAGATCGCCGGACTCTGGTCCCACCTCGCCTGCGCGGACGTCCCGGGGCACCCGTCCGTGGCGGGCCAGCTCGCCGCCTTCGACGAGGCGCTGGGGATCGCGGAGAAGGCGGGCGCCGGCGGGTCGCACGTGATCAGGCACATCGCCAACTCGGCGGCGATCCTGACGCTGCCGAAGGCCCGCTACGACATGGTCCGCCCCGGGATCGCGGCCTACGGGCTGAGCCCGGTGCCCGAGCTGGGGGACTTCGGGCTCCGTCCCGCGATGACGCTCGTGGCGCGGATCGCGCTGGTGAAACGGGTGCCCGCCGAGTCCGGTGTGTCCTATGGACATCTCTATGTTACGGATAGGGAAACCACGCTTGGTCTCGTCCCGCTCGGGTATGCGGACGGGGTCCTGCGGCACGCCACCAACCGGGCGGAGGTGCTGGCGGGGGGCCGCAGGCGGCGGATCGCCGGCCGGGTCTGCATGGACCAGTTCATGATCGATGTGGGAGACGATCCGCTGGCGGAGGGCGACGAGGTGATCCTGTTCGGTGACGGTTCGCACGGCGAGCCGACCCTCCAGGAATGGGCGGATTCCCTCGGCACGATCACGCATGAGATCGTGACCGGAATCGGTCCGCGGGTCCCGCGCGTTCACCGGTGAAGGGCATTCCAGGGGGGCTCATGAGTACGACCAGACGGCGCAGGGCCGGTGTCGCGGGCGCGATCGTCGGCGCGGCGTCCGCCGGGGTGGCCGCGGCGGCCCTCGTCAAGCGGTACGCCGTCGGCCGCATCAGGCTCCGCCCCGACCTGGAGGCGAGCGAGCCGCTCGGCGAGCTGCGCGGCCGCCCCACCATGATCTCCGCCTCCGACGGGGTCCCCCTGTACGCCGAGGTCGACGGCCCCGAGGACGCGCCGCTGACCGTGGTCCTCTGCCACGGATACACGCTCAACCTCGACTCCTGGCACTACCAGCGACGCGACCTGCGCGACTCCTACCGGCTGGTGCTGTGGGACCAGCGCTCCCACGGCCGCTCGCCGCGCGTGCCGACCGAGGACAGCTCGATCGACCGGCTCGGCGACGACCTCGCCGAGATCATCGAGACGCTGGTGCCCGGCCCCTGCGTGCTCGTGGGCCACTCCATGGGCGGTATGACGATCATGGCGTTGGCCGACCGGCACCCCGGGCTGTTCGGCGACCGGATCAGGGGCGTCGCGCTGATCTCCACCTCGCCCGGACGGCTCGGTGAGATCTCCCTGGGCCTGCCCGCGCTGGTGGCGAAGGCGGTGCACAGGGTCACGCCGGGCGCGGTGTCGATCCTGAGGCGCGGCGGCACCCTGGTGGACAAGAGCCGCCAGGTCGGCAACGACGTGGCCTTCCTGGCGCTGCGCCACCTCGGGTTCGCCGACCCCAAGAACGTCAGCCCCACGCTCGTCGACTTCGTGGAGTCGATGATCCGCTCCACCCCGTTCGAGGTGATCGCCGAGTTCTACCCGGCGCTGGTCTCGCACGACAAGATGAACGCGCTGGGTGTGCTGAACGGCGTGCCCACCGCCATCATGGTCGGTGAACAGGACTGGCTGACACCGGTCGAGCACAGCAGGGAGATGGCCAAAGCCCTGCCGGAGGCCCGCTTCACCGAGGTTCCCGGCAGCTCGCACCTGATCCAGCTGGAACGGCCGACCGCCGTCAACGACGCGCTGCGCGACCTGCTCAAGCGGGCCGCCGTGACCGGCGGAGGCGACGGGGAGGGCGGTGCCGTGACCGGCGGGGTCAAGGACACCGGCGGGGACACCGACGGTGACGGCGACGGGTAGCTGTGCCGGGGGATGCCGGGGGACGCCGGGTGACGCCGGATGACAGGGACGACGGGCATGACAGGGAGTGACGGGCAGTGAGAGACGTGGCGACCGCCGAGGAGATGCGGGAGCTGGGCGAGGAACTGGCGGCGCTGCTACGGCCGGGGGACCTGGCCGTGCTGTCCGGCCCGCTGGGAGCGGGCAAGACGACCCTGGTGCAGGGGATCGCCGCCGGGCTCGACGTCCGCGGCCCGATCACCTCGCCCACCTTCGTGATCGCCCGGGTACACCCCTCGCTCTCCGACGGCCCGCCGCTGGTCCACGTCGACGCCTACCGCCTCGGCGGCGACCTGGAGGTCGACGACCTCGACCTGGACGCCTCGCTGGAGGAGTCGGTGACCGTGGTGGAGTGGGGCGAGGGGCTGGTGGAGGGGCTGGCCGAGGACCGGCTGGAGATCGTCATCGGCCGGGGCGCCTCCGAGCGGGCGGGCGAGGGGCGTACCGTCGAGCTCCGCGGCGTCGGCGCGCGCTGGAGGGGCGTCATCTGAATCCCCTACGGGGACGGGGAAACCCTGGCACGCTGGCACTACTCCCCATCGGTCTAGATCGTCTGGCCTGGTGATCGACTGTTGCGGGTTTGCCCATGTTTAATGGGGAACAGGTGGGTCATCGTGCCGGGCGAGGGTCGTCGGCCGGAGGGCGAAACGGAGTTCGACGGTGCCAAGCGTCAAGCGTGTCGCGATTGCAGGAGCCATCGTCCTTTTCGGGATGACCGGAGCCGGATGCACGGCCGAGGCCACCTCCGGGGACAGCCCGACGGGTACGCCCACCCCCACCCGGCCTGACTTCGGCATCAGCCGTCAGGACATCGAGGTCCAGCTCCAGCCGGCCCGCGCCAAGGCCGGTCAGAAGGTATGGATCCTGGCGAACTGCCCGATCCCGCAGGGAGGACCCGAGCACCGCGGTACCGCCTCCTCCCGGATCTTCCGCACCCCGGTGACCCTCGACCCGATCCTGGCGACGCCCACCCCGGACCCCGCGTCCACCGCGACCCCGACGCCGCGCCCCTGGGTGCGCGGCCAGGCCACCGTCGCCGCGGGCACCGCCGTGGGCGTCTACGAGATCAACGCCAGGTGCGAGGGGACCAACGACACGGGCACGACCAACCTGCGGATCGTGGCCGACACCGAGCCGAGCTCCACGCCCACCTCCAGGCCCACCAGGACGATCATCAGCACCGAGGGGCCGGGCACGGGCGGCGGCGGCACCGCTGCCGGAGGTCCCGCGGATTCGGGCGCCCCGATCGGCACGACCGGCGTGCTGCTCGCCGTGGCCCTGGCGGGCGGCATCGGCGTCGCGGTCGTACGTCGCCGCCGCTCGTAGTCCCCGATGGCAGATTCCACCCGCTGGTCCAGGATCGTCCTGGCCGGGGTCATCACCGGGATCGTCATGGTCGCGGTCAACGGCAGGGGCGAGGAGGAGGAGGAGCCGCCCGCCCGCGCCTCGGTCGCGCCCAGTCGCATCGACATCCCGTCCCTGGGCATCAAGGCGCCCCTGATGAAGCTCGGCGTGACCGACGGCCGGGTCGAGCTGCCGCCGTACGAGAAGCCGAACGTCGCGGGCTGGGTCAAGGACAGCGTGGTCCCCGGCGACAAGGGGCCCGCGGTGATCCTGGGACACGTGGACACCAAGACCGCGCCCGCCGTCTTCTACCGGCTCAAGGACATGCGGCAGGGGCAGGTCATCAAGGTGGTGCGGAGCGACGGCAAGGTCGCCCAGTACCGGGTGGACACGATCGAGCAGATCGGCAAGAACCGCTTCCCCGCCGACAAGGTCTACCTGGAGGACGGTCTGCGGCTCATCACCTGCGGCGGGACCTTCGACTGGGACGAGAACGAGTACGAGGACAACCTCATCGTCTACGCCACCCTGGTCGAGACCTGAGCCGTCGCGGGACGACGGGTTCGGCTCCGTGGCGGGACGGGGGAGAGGCGGGCCCTCGCGGAACGGACCACGAGCCCTCGCGGGACCGGAAGACCCGCTCCCCGGCGGGGCGGGGAGACATGAGCCCTCGCGGAACGGACTAGGCTGACTCTCCGTGCTGGTCCTGGCCTTTGACACCGCCACCCCCGCCGTCACCGCAGCGCTGCACGACGGCGAGAGGGTCCTTGCCGAGTCGACCACGGTCGACGCGCGCCGCCACGGCGAACTGCTCGTGCCCACGATCGAGACGGTCCTGCGGGAGGCCGGGGTCTCGCTCGGCGACGTCACCGCCGTCGTCGCGGGCTCCGGGCCCGGTCCCTACACCGGCCTGCGGGTCGGCCTGGTGACCGCCCAGGCCCTGGCGACGTCGCTCGGCGTCCCGGCGTACGGGGTGTGCACGCTCGACGCGCTGGCCTACGGAAGCGGTCTGGACGCGCCGTTCCTGGTGGCCACCGACGCCCGGCGCAAGGAGGTGTTCTGGGGCCACTACGCCGACGCGCGCACCCGGCTGTCGGGTCCCGCGGTGGACCGGCCCCACGACCTGCCCGGGGAGCTCCCGCTGGTCGGCGCGGGAGCGCGGATGTACGCCGAGGTCCTCGGTGCCTCCCGGCTGGTGGACGCGCCGGAGTACCCGTACGCCGGCGCGCTGGCCGCGCTGGCCGCCGCCGCGCTCACCGGGCCGGGCCTCACCGGACCGGGTGCCGCCGAGCCGGGCGATCACCCCGTGCTGGGGCCGCCCCTGCCGATCTACCTGCGCCGTCCCGACGCCCGGGTGCCCTCGCCACCCAAGAAGGTCTCCACGTGACCGCGACGCTGCGCGTCATGACCGCGGACGACCTGCCCGCGGTCCTGGAGATCGAGCGCGCGACCTTCCCGGCCGACGCCTGGAGCGAGGGCATGCTCCGCGGCGAGCTGGACGACCAGCCCAGGACCAGGCACTACGTGGTGGCCGTGGCCGACGGCGTGATCGTCGGATACGCGGGGCTCGCCGCGGCGGGCGACCAGGCCGACGTCCAGACCATCGCGGTGCTGGCCGGGTGGCGGCGAAGGGGCGTCGGCGGCGCCCTGCTGACCGAGCTGCTGGCCGAGGCCGCGCGCCGGGACGCCGTCTCGGTCTTCCTGGAGGTGCGCGCGGACAACCCGGACGCGCAGGCGGTCTACCAAAGATTCGGGTTCGAGCGGATCGGCCTGCGCCGCCGTTACTACGAGGACGGCACTGACGCGATCATGATGAGGAAGGATCTCCATGGGTGACGAACCGGTGGTCCTGGGCATCGAGACCTCCTGCGACGAGACGGGCGTGGGCATCGTCCGGGGGCACACCATGCTGGCCAACGCCATCGCCTCCAGCGTCGAGCAGCACGCCCGCTTCGGCGGGGTGGTGCCCGAGGTCGCCTCCAGGGCCCATCTGGAGGCGATGACCCCGACCGTGGAGCGGGCGCTGGAGAAGGCCGGGCTGCGCCTGGCCGACATCGACGCGATCGCGGTCACCGCCGGGCCCGGCCTGTCCGGGGCGCTGCTCGTGGGCGTCGCCGCCGCCAAGGCGTACTCGCTGGGCCTGGGCGTGCCGCTGTACGGGGTCAACCACCTGGCCGCCCACGTCGCGGTGGACCAGTTGGAGCACGGCGCCCTGCCCAAGCCGAGCATCGCCATGCTGGTCTCGGGCGGGCACTCCTCCCTGCTGCTGGTGCCCGACGTCGCCAGGGAGGTCGTCTCGCTGGGCTCCACCGTGGACGACGCCGCGGGCGAGGCGTTCGACAAGGTGGCCCGGGTGCTCGGCCTGCCGTTCCCCGGCGGGCCCCACATCGACCGGGCGGCCCGCGAGGGTTCCGGGAGCGCCATCGCCTTCCCCCGCGGCAAGTACGAGGAC
This sequence comes from Streptosporangium sp. NPDC023615, assembly GCF_040640155.1. Lineage (NCBI taxonomy): Bacteria > Bacillati > Actinomycetota > Actinomycetes > Streptosporangiales > Streptosporangiaceae > Streptosporangium > Streptosporangium sp. NPDC023615. The sequence continues at coordinate 246,266 of NZ_JBFABE010000003.1, read as the reverse complement.
GGGACGCTCGACTTCTCCTTCTCCGGCCTGAAGACCGCGGTGGCCCGGTGGGTCGAGGCCAGGCAGAGGGCCGGGGAGCCGGTCCACGTGCCCGACGTGGCGGCCTCGTTCCAGGAGGCGGTCGTGGACGTGCTGACCCGCAAGGCCCTGCGCGCGTGCGCCGAGCACGGCGTCCAGGACCTGCTGATCGGCGGCGGTGTCGCGGCCAACTCCCGGCTGCGGGCGCTGGCGCGGGAGCGCTGCGACGCGGCGGGCGTCCGGCTCAGGGTCCCCAGCCCCGGGCTGTGCACCGACAACGGGGCCATGGTGGCGGCCCTGGGGTCGGATCTGGTGGCGGCCGGCGTCGCGCCGTCGCTCCTGGACATCCCCGCCGACTCCTCGCTGCCCGTCACCACCGTCCACGTCTGACGCCTCCGCGCCGTCCCCCGCCGTCCCCGCGCCGGCCGTCCCGTCCCCGTCCCCGTCCCGGTTCCCGTTCCGACCCGTCCCCGGCGCCGTTCCCGCCGCCGTCCGGCGGTCGTCACCGGCCGCACCGCCCGGCGGGGGCCTACGCCGACACCGGGTGCAGGGACAGCAGCGGGTAGTCGGTGTAACCCCGGTGGTCGCCGCCGAAGGCCGTGGCGAAGTCGGCCTCGTTGAGCTCGGCGCCGAGCCGCAGCCGGAGCGGCAGGTCGGGGTTGGCCAGGAACGAGGAGCCCAGCGAGACCAGGTCGGCGCCGCGCTCCAGGGAGTGCGCGATCCTGTCGGACGGGTCGGCGATCGACGGGGTGTTGAGGATGAGGGCGTTCGGCCACCCCTTGCGGATCTCCTGGTCGAGCTCGTCGGAGGCGCCGCCCACCAGGTGCAGGTAGACCAGGTCGAGCGCGGCGAGCTCGGCCACCAGCGCCGGGTAGACCTCGTGCGCGTCGTCCTCGACCAGGTCGCCGGTGCCGGTGCCGGGGGAGAGGCGGATGCCGACCCTGGAGGCGCCGATCCGGTCGACGACCGCCCGCGCGGTCTCCACGGCGAAGCGGATCCTGTCGTCCACCGACGACCGGCCGAAGCGGTCCTCGCGCAGGTTGGCGTTCTGCGACAGGAACTGGTGGATGAGGTAGCCGTTGGCGCCGTGCAGCTCGATCCCGTCGAATCCGGCCTCGATCGCGCGGGCGGCGGCGTCCGCGAAGTCCTGGACGGTCGCCTCGACCTCGGCGGTGGTCAGCTCGATCGGGGTGAGGTGGTCCTGCATGCCCGCGGGCGTGAAGATCTGCCCCGCCGGCCGTACGGCGGAGGGGCCGACCGGCACGGCGCCGGTGTTGTCGGGGTGGCCGATCCGGCCGGAGTGCATGATCTGGGCGAAGATCCGGCCGCCGGCCGCGTGGACGGCGTCGGTGACCTCCCGCCACCCGGCCACCTGCTCGTCGGTGTGCAGGCCGGGGGTGTTCATGTAGCCCTTGCCGGCCTGGCTGGGCTGCACCCCCTCGGTGACGATCAGGCCGGCGGAGGCCCGCTGGGCGTAGTAGAGGGCGGTCAGCGAGGACGGCACGCCGTCGACGTAGGCGCGTGAGCGGGTCATCGGGGCCATCACCAGCCGGTTGGGGAGCCGGAGGTCGCCGAGCGTGAACGATGAGAAAGGCATGACGTTTCCCTTCTTGGCCGACCAACTTGGCCAGCCAATGGTCATTTCTACAACTTGGCCGGCCAACATGCAAGGGGTAGTCTCGGCGGGGACGGAAAGGACCCGGACATGACGGAGCCGCGGATCGACACGGTGTACGAGACGGGCGGGAGCTGCGAGGACGCGGGCGGGGAGTGCGGCGACGAGGCGGAGAGCCTCAACTGCCTGATGGTCGTCACCGGCCGCGACCACCGCGTCCTGCTCGCGAACCTCCTCGCGGAGATCGACCTGTACCCCGGTCAGGAACGCGTGCTGGGTGCGCTGGGGGAGCACGGTCCCCGGTCGCAGAACGCGCTGGCCAGGATCGTCGGCGTCGACGTGTCCACGATGACCAAGACGCTCCAGCGCCTGGAGCGCAGCGGGTTCGTCAGCCGCAGCCCCTGCCCCGGCAACCGGCGGATCAGCATGGTCGAGCTCACACCCGCCGGGCGCGCGCTCCTGCCCGAGGTGGACCGGGTCATGGCCGAGCTGCACCAGCGGATGACCCGGGGGCTGAGCGACGAGCAGGTCGAGCAGCTCTCGTCCCTGCTCAAGACGGTCAAGGGCAACCTCTGCCGCGAGACGTACGCCCCGGAACGCTCAGCCCTTGTCGGTTCTCACCGGGCGCAGTAAAGCCTCGGCCAGCGCCAGCATGGTCTCCTCCAGGGCGCCCAGGCGGCGGGTCAGGTCGGCGTGCGCGGGCTCCACGGTCTCGCTCAGCACCGCCGAGAGCTGGGCGCGGTCGGGGCGGGCGCGGACCATCTCGACCAGCGGGGTCAGCGCGGCCTCGGCGCGCCTGGCGCGCTCGTCCAGGGCGTCGAAGCGCTCCCGCTGCTCGGTGGCCTGGGCGCCGATGAGCACGTCCAGGCCGAGGATCGCCGGCAGGAAGCCGACGCGCTCGTCCAGGCTCTCCAGGCGTTCGGCGGACTTCTCCGCGTGGCCGTCCAGGGTGGACAGGCGGGAGTCGATGACGTCCATCCGCCCGGTGACCCGGCCCTCGATGTCGTCGAGGCGCTCCTCCAGGGTGTCGAAGCGCCCGCCGGCCGCCGTCCGGTGGCCGTCCAGGCGGTCGATCCGGTTCTCGAGGGCCGCGGTCCGCTCGTCGATCCTGGGCGCGATCTGATCGACCCTGCCGCTCACCTGGTCGATCTTGGCGTTGACCTGGCCGACCGCGGCCAGCATCCGGTCGGTGGCGGCGCCCAGGGCCTGCTGGAGGCTCGCCGACGCCTCCAGCATCCCCGCCTCGACGCGCCCGGTGCGCTGGGCCAGGTCGGCCAGCGCCCGGTCCAGGCGGGTGAACCTGTGCGCCGCGACGCCCATGTCGGCCTGGAGCCGGGCCAGGTGCTCGGCCAGCGCGCGCACCTGCTCGTCGACGCCCTGGGTGCCGTCCGAGAGCGCGCGCAGGCGGGCGAGGGCCTCCTCCACGCCCTCGCCCATGGCGCCCAGATCGGTCCACAGGCCCGGCAGCTCCCCGACGCCCGAGACGCGGTCGCGCACCGCGTCGACACGCCGGCCGACGGCGTCGACGTGGTCGCGGACCGCCTCGACGTGCTGTGCCAGGCCCTCGGCCCAGACGGGCGGCCGGGCGGTGATCTCGTCCAGGCGCCCGTTGACGGATTCGAGGGTGCCGTTCAGCCCGCCGATCTCGCGTTCCCTGACCTCGCGCAGGAGCCACTCCATGCCCTCCAGGCGCTGCCGGATCTCGTCGAGCACGGCTCCCTGGGTCCGCTGCTCGTAGACGTGGTCCTGGGCCGCCCGGGCGAGGAGCTCGCGCATCCGGTCGGAGATGGCGGTCTGGCTGCCCGCCTGGAGCAGGGCGTGGTCGGAGTGATCCACCGAGAACTCCTTCACTCGCCGACGGTCGGCCGCGCGGTGGTATGTGGTCAGTTTGCGAGGAACGATGTGGAACGGTGTGAACGCCAATAAATACCGAGAAGTGCCGACAAACGTTGATGAACGTGATGGAACCACGGGCGGGAGAGAACTCCCGCCTGGAAACCTTAGCCGCTGGGCCGACGTTTTCCAGCGGCGAGACTAAAAGATGGGAATTGCCGGTTGACTGGAATAATCAACTATTTTGGCTGGTCAGCCGGGGGTGCACACGAAGGCGAACGGCCTCTCCCCGATCCGGGTGAGAATGACCGTCGCGGATTCGCCCCCGGAGAGCCGGAGGTCTTTCCTGAGCCGGTCGACGTCCACCGCGGAACCGCGTTTCTTGATCGTCACGTTCCCGGTGCCGCGCTCGCGGAGCGCCGCCCTCAGCCGCTTGAGCGAGAACGGCAGCGTCTCGTGGACCTCGTACCGCGACGCCCACGGCGTGGCGACCGCGTCGTCGGCGGTGATGTAGGCGATCTGCGGGTCGAGCAGGCGCCCGCCGACCGAGGCGGCGATCTCCGCGACCAGGTGGGCCCGGATCGCCGCGCCGTCGGGCTCGTAGATGTAGCGGCCGGCCGGGCCGGTGGAGGGGGCGCCGAGCGCGGGGTCGGGCGTCATCGTGACGCCGGACGGCAGCAGCGTGGCCCGGCGCGGCACCGTGCCCGCCAGCGCGCCGCACCAGATCACCGCCTCCTTGACGTCGCCGCGCCAGGAGACCCACTCGGCCTCGGCGCGGGCGGGCACGAGATCGTACGGGATGCCGGGGGCGACCTTCAGGCAGGCGGCCCGGGCTCGGGAGACCATCTCCAGCACCGCGGGCCAGGGCGGGGAGTACCCCATGGGGTCGAAGGTCCTGCCCCGGGCCGTACGGCGGGCGGGGTCGGCGAACAGCACGTCGAAGCCGGCCGGGTCCAGCGCGGAGGCGTCGGCGGCGCGGACCGTGACCCGGTCGCCCAGTCCCAGCGCGTCCGCGTTGGCCCGCGCCACCGCGGCGGTGAGCGGGTCGGCGTCCACCGCCTCGACCGTGCACCCGGCCCTGGCCAGGGCCAGCAGGTCGCCGCCGATGCCGCAGCAGACGTCGGCGACGCGCGAGCCCGCCGGGACGCGGCGGGCCCGGTGGTCGGCGACCTCGCGGCGGGTGGCCTGCTCCAGGCCGGTCCGGGTGAAGTACATCAGGCCGGCGTCGGCGCCGAACTTCTCCGCGGCGCGTGCCCTGAGCGCGGCCTGGGTGAGCGCCGCCGACGTCAGGTCGGCGTCGTAGGTCCGCCTCAGCCGGGTCACCGCCGCCACCGGGTCGTCGCCGGCGGTCCCGGCCGCGGCGGCGAGCGCCTCCTGGCCGCGCGGGGTGAGCAGTTCCCGGAATGCGTCGAGATTCACACCGGCCGACGCTACCGCCTCCCCCCACGGGCCTCACGAGGGGTTTTCCTCCTGGTTCGTCTTCCGCTCCAAGCGCAGAAGGGCGCTTCGTGTTGACTGTCAAGGCCTCCTTGCATACTGTTCCGTATTGGCACTCTCCCCGTGAGAGTGCCAAATCAATGCGACGAGGCAGGTCTGACACCCGCGACGGCAGACCGCTGGTCGCCTCTTCTAGATCGTTCACATCTGAAGGGGAGGTCCGACGTGACGACCGCCACCAAGGTTCCCGTTAAGCCGCTCGGCGACCGCATCGTGGTCCAGCCGCTTGAGGCCGAGCAGACCACCGCTTCCGGTCTGGTCATCCCGGACACCGCCAAGGAGAAGCCGCAGGAGGGCAAGGTCCTCGCGGTTGGTCCCGGCAACTGGGACGACGCAGGCTCGAAGCGTGTTCCGCTCGACGTCAACGAGGGCGACGTGGTCCTCTACAGCAAGTACGGCGGCACCGAGGTGAAGTACGGCGGCGAGGAGTACCTCGTGCTCTCCGCCCGCGACGTGCTCGCCATCATCGAGAAGTAGATCTCGCTTCACAAAAAGATGACGTATCGAGCCCCGGGTCGCGACAGCGCCCGGGGCTTTGATGCGCCGACGTACTTATAGAGAGGATTGTCATGCCGAAGATCCTGTCGTTCGAAGAGGACGCGCGCCGAGCTCTCGAGCGCGGCGTGAACGCTCTCGCGGACGCGGTCAAGGTGACGCTGGGCCCGCGTGGTCGCAACGTCGTCATCGACAAGAAGTTCGGTGCGCCGACCATCACCAACGACGGCGTGACCATCGCCCGCGAGGTCGAGCTGGAGGCGCCGTACGAGAACCTCGGCGCGCAGCTCGCCAAGGAGGTGGCGACCAAGACCAACGACGTCGCCGGTGACGGCACCACCACCGCGACCGTCCTGGCCCAGGCCATGGTCCGCGAGGGCCTGCGCAACGTGGCCGCCGGCGCCCAGCCGCTGTCCCTCAAGCGCGGCATCGACATCGCCGCCAAGACCGTCAGCGACAGGCTCATCGAGTCCGCCCGCCCGGTCGAGGACAAGAAGGAGATCGCGCACGTCGCGACGATCTCCGCGCAGGACGCCAAGATCGGCGAGCTGATCGCCGAGGCGTTCGACAAGGTGGGCAAGGACGGTGTCATCACCGTCGAAGAGTCCAACACCATGGGCCTGGAGCTGGAGTTCACCGAGGGCCTGCAGTTCGACAAGGGCTACCTGTCGCCGTACATGGTGACCGACCAGGAGCGCATGGAAGCGGTCCTGGAGGACCCCTACATCCTGATCACCCAGGGCAAGATCTCCTCGGTGGCCGACTTCCTGCCGCTGCTGGAGAAGATCGCGCAGACCAAGAAGGCCCTGCTGGTCATCGCCGAGGACGTCGAGGGCGAGGCCCTGGCCGTCCTGGTCACGAACAAGATCCGCGGCACCTTCACCTCGGTCGCCGTCAAGGCGCCCGGCTTCGGTGACCGCCGTAAGGCCATGCTGCAGGACATCGCCATCCTCACCGGTGGCCAGGTCGTCAGCGAGGAGATCGGCCTCAAGCTGGAGCACGTCGGCGTCGAGGTGCTGGGCACCGCCCGCCGCGTCGTGATCACCAAGGACTCCACCACCGTCGTCGACGGTGCCGGCGAGGCCACGGCGATCGCCGACCGCGTCAAGGAGATCAAGCTCGCCATCGAGCAGTCCGACTCCGACTGGGACCGCGAGAAGCTCCAGGAGCGTCTGGCCAAGCTCTCCGGCGGCGTCTGCGTGCTCAAGGTCGGCGCGGCCACCGAGGTGGAGCTCAAGGAGAAGAAGCACCGCCTGGAGGACGCGATCTCGGCCACCCGCGCCGCGATCGAGGAGGGCATCGTCTCCGGCGGTGGCTCCGCGCTCATCCACGTCTCCAAGGCCCTCGACGACCTGGGCCTGACCGGGGACGAGGCGACCGGTGTCTCGATCGTCCGCAAGGCGCTCGTCGAGCCGGCCCGCTGGATCGCCGAGAACGCCGGCCTCGAGGGTTACGTCGTGACCGCCAAGGTCACCGAGCTCTCCGCCGGCCAGGGCTTCAACGCCGCCACCGGCGAGTACGGCGACCTGATCGCCCAGGGTGTCATCGACCCGGTCAAGGTCACCCGCTCGGCCGTCCAGAACGCCGCCTCCATCGCCGGCATGCTGCTGACGACCGAGGCGCTCGTGGTGGACAAGCCCGAGGAGGAGGCTCCGGCCGCCGGCGGCCAGGGCCACGGCCACGGCCACGGTCACTGATCCGCCGTCCGCTCCCGCGCGGCCCGCGTCCCCTCCGGGGGGCGCGGGCCGTTCGTGTTCCGCCGTCCGGTGGTAAACCGAAAGCGACCTCAAAGCGTCACGGGGCGTCTTCCGGTTTGGAAGATCCAAAATACTTCTGCCAATAGTCGCCGCATTCTGGCGGTCGAGGGAAATATTCCTACATACCGTAGTCGGTATCGTCGCCTTTTGATTACGCGGGGTTATCGCCGCATCAATGTGACCAATCCGTAGCCGTTTGCCATGACGACAGGCACTACCGGGGCGGGCATCATGCCTAACGTGACCGAGGGATGCGTCGCCGACGCCAAAAATGGGGTGAGGCTTGCGACGAGGTCCGATGGGGTCGCCCACAGGGATGATCTCAAGGATCTGACAAGCCTCGCCGTTCAGGGGGATCGCACCGCGATCGAGGCTCTGATCGCGCAACTGCGGCCGATGGTCGTCCGTTACTGCCGTGGTCGTCTGGGCCGGGTCTCCGGTCAGTATCACATCGCGGACGACGTGGCCCAGGAAGTCTGTATCGCGGTGCTGTCCGCACTGCCCCGCTACCGTGACATGGGGCGACCGTTCGCGTCCTTCGTCTTCGGCATCGCGTCCCACAAGGTGGCCGACGCGCTGCGCAGCTCCGTGCGTTCCGCCGTGCCCACCCAGGACCTTCCGGACGGGCCCGACGAGGGGCCCGGGCCGGAGGAGACGGTGGTGCGCTACATCGAGGCCGAGCACGCCCGCCGGCTGCTGTCGAGGCTGCCGGACAACCAGCGGGAACTGCTCATGCTCCGGGTGGTGTCGGGCCTTTCCGCCGAGGAGACCGGTAATGTACTTGGTATGTCACCAGGTGCGGTTCGTGTCGCCCAGCACAGGGCGCTGGCCAGGCTTCGGGCGATGGCGGAGCTGGAGTCGATAGCTTGACCGCGGAGCCGCTGAGCAGGGGCCGCGAGCGGAGACCCGAACCGCGGGACGGGGCTCGCGAGGACCCGGAGCGAGAACGATCATGACAACGGTTCACCCGCGCCGTCCGGCTCGCCGGTACGGGCCGGACGAGGATCCGGCCGTGACCGAGACCGAGGCCGTCATCGAGGCGCTCTCCCGCAGGGCGCCGGTCCCCGGTCCGCAGACCCCGAGGACCTCGAGGACCCCGGACGCCGCGATCGCGCTACTGGCCGCCCTGGCCGACGACGTGGATCAGCGGTGTTCCTCGGTGTCGATCACACCGTCCACGTAACCCCGGGCGTACTCCCAGCTCACGTAGTCGGTGGGGTTGGGCTCGTAGGCCGGTTCGTGGACCTGCGGCTGGCCGTTCTCGATCATCTGGCGCAGGTTGCCGCGGAGCAGCTCCCAGTCGAAGTAGTGCTGCTCACCGCATTCGGGACAGTCGAGCACCAGGCCGAGCACGCCCTGCGGCTCCAGCAACGAGCGGAAGACCTCCACGTCGGCGAGGTCGGTCATGGCCTCGTCGCGCTCGTCCGTGGTGAGCGGCTCGGGGTCGTCGGGATCGCCCAGCGCCGCCGCCGGGTCGTCGGGGTCATCCGCGAACGGGTCGCGGGGGACATCGTCGAGCACGATCCCACCTTATGGCCTGGATGTGACAGAGAGGCATGGAACTGCACGAGTACGGCGCTCCCGGGCGGGGCGGACCCCGCCCTGGTCAGGGCGCGGGCCCCGTCCTGACCAGGGCGGCTCCCGTCCCGGCGGGGGCGGCTCCCGGGCGCGGGGGAGCCGGGGACCCCGGGGCCCGGGAGAGCCGGCCGGACGCTCCGCGGGCTCCGACCGGCAGGACGGCCCGCGCACCCGGGACGGGCGGGCCTGAGGTCCTCCGCCCGGGAGAGGGGCGGGAGAGGCCCGGGAGAGGCCCGGGAGAGGTCTAGGAGAGCCAGCCGCGCCGGGCCGCCTCCACGCCCGCCTGGAAGCGTGACTGCGCGCCCAGTTCGGCCATGGCGTCGGCGAACCGGGCCCGCACCGTACGGACCGAGACGCCCAGGTGCCGGGCGATCGTCTCGTCCGGGACGCCCTGACCGGCCAGGCGCAGCACCCGGATCACGACGTCGTCGCGGTACGTCCAGGGCAGCGGGGACGCGCGGGCCCACAGCTCCTCGAAGAACGAGCCGAGCGCGGCGACCACGACGGGAGCCCGGACCAGGTGGAAGTTGTAGGCGTTCTCCGCGAGCGTGCCGCCCCACTGGGACGGCATGCCGGCGGCGTCCTCGCCGGCGACCAGGAACCAGCTCGGCACCGCGTCGAGGGTGCGCACCTGGGCGCCGGCCCGCTCGAACCGGTCCAGCTTGTCGCGCAGACCGGGGATCTCCAGCGTGTGGACCGGGATCACGACCCGGCAGGAGAGCAGACCCGCGTGCTGGGCGCCGATCCACTGGTCGGCGTAGCGGTGCGCGAAGTCGCTCATCGTCCGGCCGTCCGGGATGGCCGACACCAGCGTCAGCGGCGGGGCCTGCACGGCCATCCCGATCACGCTCTCGTAGAACTCGTCGGCGCCGCCGACGGCCTCCACCGGGAACCGGCCGCTCTGGTAGTCGTGCCCGGCGTCGTACTGGTGGATGAAACCGCGGATCGACCCGAGCACGCGGTCGATCCCGCGGCTCTCGGCGGCCAGCCGGTCCAGCCTCTCGGCGATCAGGTGGCCGAGGGCGGCGGCCGGGTGACGGGCGAGGTACTCGCCGCCCTGCTCGTCGACCACGCCCAGCCGCACCAGGGTGGCCAGCTCGCGGGCGGTCGACTCCGGTGAGCCGTCGGTGGCCTGGACGAGGTCGGCGCGGGTGGCGCGGTGCAGGCGCAGGACCGCGTTGTACAGGGTCGTCTGGGCCGGGGTGAGCCCCAGCGTCTCCAGCGGACCGGCAGGACCCGGTGGACCGGGTGGTGCGGACAGGGCGGGCGGGGTGGATGTGTCAGGACGCATCAGTGAGGGACTCCTGCAGAATGACACGGGGGTCTGGCGAGAATAGCCCGGTGAATCATCCCTGTCCGGGCGTTGCTCCTACCGGCATGCCGCCGTGTGCAACTTCGTGCAATTGCACATTTCCCCATTGCCGGGCGAACCCACCGTGACGCACCCTTGACGCAGCGTCGGTACCGGCGCGGACGACGCCGCCACCCGGATACGGAGGGGGGTCCGGTGGCGCCCAGGCGCTTCGCGACGGTACCGGTGATCCGGGGGACCGAGCGGGTCACCGACCGCTCGGCCCCCCGACCTCTCCTCGCTCCCGGCCCCTTCTCGCCCGAGGTCCCTCCTCGATCTCCCCGTCCCCCGGAAAGATCTCCCTCCGCCCCCGGAAAGGCCGTCTCTCCCCTCCCCGCCGCCCGCTCAACCCTCCCGGCGGCGTGCTTTTCCCCCGGGGGCGGCCGGGCAGGTGCCAGACTCTAAACTGTGAGCCGGGGGTCGGCGCCTTTCCCCGTCATGAGAGCGCCGTGGCAGGAGGGTTGCTGATGGCCAAGTTCACCGAACCGGGGCTCACGTACGACGACGTGCTCCTGGTCCCCGCCTATTCGGACCTGCAACCGGGTGAGGCCGAGACCACCACCCGCCTGTCCAGGGGCATCACCCTGAGGATCCCGCTGATCTCCGCGGCGATGGACACGGTGACCGAGGCCCGCATGGCGGTGGCGATGGCCCGTCAGGGCGGCATCGGCGTCCTGCACCGCAACCTCTCGATCGAGGACCAGGCCCAGCAGGCCGACCTCGTCAAGCGCTCCGAGGCCGGGATGGTCACCAACCCGGTCACCTGCTCGCCGGACGACACCCTCGCCGACGTCGAGCGCCTCTGTGCCACGTACCGGATCTCGGGCGTGCCGGTGACCGACCGGACGGGCGTGCTCGTCGGCATCGTCACCAACCGCGACATGCGCTTCGAGACCGACCAGAGCCGCCCGGTGCGCGAGGTCATGACCCCGATGCCGCTGGTCACCGCCCCGGTCGGGGTCTCCACCGACGACGCGTTCGACCTGCTCAGGCAGAACAAGATCGAGAAGCTCCCGCTGGTGGACGCCGGCGGCAGGCTGCGCGGGCTCATCACCGTCAAGGACTTCACCAAGAGCGAGAAGTACCCGATGGCGACCAAGGACGCCGACGGCCGGCTGGTCGTGGGGGCGGCCGTCGGCGTCGGCGGCGACGCCGACAAGCGGGCGTCCGCGCTGATCGAGGCCGGGGTCGACGTGATCGTGGTGGACGTCGCGCACGGTCACTCCAAGGGGCTCGCCGACATGATCGCCAAGATCAAGGCGAACAGCCGGGTCGACGTGATCGGCGGCAACATCGCCACCCGCGCGGGCGCCCAGATGCTGATCGACGCCGGAGCCGACGCGGTCAAGGTCGGGGTCGGCCCCGGCTCCATCTGCACCACGCGCGTGGTCGCCGGGGTCGGTGCCCCGCAGGTGACGGCCATCCACGAGGCGTCGCTGGCCGCCGCCCCGGCCGGGGTGCCGGTGATCGGCGACGGCGGTCTGCAGTACTCGGGCGACATCGTCAAGGCCATCGCGGCCGGGGCCGACTCGGTCATGCTCGGGTCGCTGCTGGCCGGCTGCGAGGAGTCCCCGGGCGAGCTGATCTTCATCAACGGCAAGCAGTTCAAGTCGTACCGGGGGATGGGGTCGCTCGGCGCGGTCCGCAACCGCGAGCGCGGCGGCACCTCCTTCAGCAAGGACCGCTACGCCCAGGCCGACGTCGGCACCGAGGACAGGTTCATCCCCGAGGGCATCGAGGGCCAGGTCCCCTACCGGGGCCCGGTCGCCGCGGTGGCCCACCAGCTCGTCGGCGGCCTCCGCCAGGGCATGTGGTACGCCGGCTGCCGTACGGTCGCCGACATGCACGAGCGGTGCGAGCTGATGCCGATCACGTCGGCGGGCCTGAAGGAGAGCCACCCGCACGACATCCAGATGACGGTCGAGGCCCCCAACTACCACGGTCGTTAGAGCAGCGGCGGGCACGGCGCGCGTGGGAGTCACGACGCGCGCCCTGTCCGCATGAACGGGAAAGACAGGCATATGACTCAGGTGGAGATCGGCCGCGGCAAGAACGGCCGTCGTGCCTACGCGCTCGACGAGATCGGCATCGTCCCGTCGCGCCGGACCCGCGACCCCGAGGAGGTCTCGATCGCCTGGCAGATCGACGCCTACCGCTTCGAGCTGCCCGTCGTGGTGAGCCCGATGGACAGCGTGGTCTCGCCGCGGACGGCCATCGAGGTCGGCAGGCTCGGCGGTCTGGCCGTGCTCGACCTCGAAGGGCTCTGGACGCGGTACGACGACCCGATGCCGCTGCTGGAGGAGGTGGCCGCGCTCAAGGGAGACCCGGCCACGAAGCGGCTCCAGGAGATCTACAACGCGCCCATCAAGGAGGAGCTGATCGGCCGCCGGATCGAGGAGATCCGCGCCGCCGGGGTGGCCACGGCCGTCCGGCTCTCCCCGCAGCGCACCGTCCAGTACCACAAGGCCGTCATCGACGCGGGCGTGGACATCTTCGTGATCCGCGGCACCACGGTCTCGGCCGAGCACGTCTCCGGCAGGGCCGAGCCGCTCAACCTCAAGCAGTTCATCTACGAGCTCGACGTCCCAGTGATCGTCGGGGGGTGCGCCACGTACACCGCGGCGCTGCACCTGATGCGGACCGGCGCGGCCGGGGTGCTCGTCGGCTTCGGCGGCGGCGCCTCGCACACCACCCGCACGGTGCTGGGCGTGGTGGTGCCGATGGCCACCGCGATCTCCGACGTGGCCGCGGCGCGCCGCGACTACATGGACGAGTCGGGCGGGCGCTACGTCCATGTCATCGCCGACGGCGGCATGGGCACCTCCGGTGACATCGCCAAGGCGATCGCGGTGGGCGCGGACGCGGTCATGGTCGGCTCGCCGCTGGCGAGGGCCTCCGAGGCTCCCGGCCGGGGCTTCCACTGGGGGTCGGAGGCGCAGCACCCGGAACTGCCCCGGGGCAAGCGGGTCGAGTTCGGCACGGTCGGCACGCTGGAGCAGATCCTGCAGGGCCCCTCCTCGGTCGCCGACGGCTCGATGAACCTGATGGGCGCGCTCAGGCGCACCATGGCCACCGCCGGGTACTCCGACCTCAAGGAGTTCCAGCGCGTCGAGGTGGTCGTCGCCCCCTACGTCACCTGATCCGCCCACGCCCCCGGCCCGTCCCCGCGACGCCTCCGGGGGCGCCCCGTCCCACCTGGGCGCCCGCACGCCGGCCGGGGACCGGCCCGTGCCCGCCGGGCCGTGACCCGGCGGGCGGCCCGGCGGGTCAGCGGGGCTCGGTGATCCAGGAGCCCCGGCGCATCACCCCGGAGACCTCCAGGTCACCGGAGAGCACCACCAGGTCGGCCTGCTTGCCGACCGCCACCGAGCCCAGGCGGTCGTCGAGGCCGAGCACCCTGGCCGGCGTCAGGGACGAGATCTCGGCCGCCTCGTTGAGCGAGAGCCCCACCTCGCGCACGGCGCGCCGGAACGCGACGTCCATGGTCAGGGTGCTGCCCGCGATGGCGCCGCCCTCGGCCAGCCGGGCCACCCCGTTGACCACGTTCACGCTCATCGGGCCGAGCCCGTAGACGCCGTCGCCCATCCCGGCCGCGGCCATCGCGTCGGTGATCAGCGCGGTCCTCGCGGGACCCGCCGTCGTGAAGGCCAGGCGGGTCATGGCCGGGTGCAGGTGGACGCCGTCGTTGATCAGCTCGACCGTGACGCGCTCGTCCTGGAGCAGGGCGGCGATCGGCCCGGGATCGCGGTGGTGCAGCGGGGGCATCGCGTTGTACAGGTGGGTCGCCACGCTGCCGCCCGCGTCGATGCCCGCGATCGTCTGCTCGTAGCTCGCGTCGCTGTGGCCGAGGGCGGCGATCACGCCGTTCGCCACCGCCTCCCGCACGGTGTCCAGCGCGCCGGGCAGTTCGGCGGCGAGGGTGACCATCCGCACATGGCCCCGTCCGGCCTTGAGCAGCCAGGTGAGCTCCCGGGGCGAGGGCTCGCGCAGCAGGGCCGGGTCGTGCGCCCCGCACCGGGCCGAGGAGATGTAGGGCCCCTCGAAGTGGATCCCGGCCAGCAGGCCGTCCTCGCACAGGCCGGCGAGCGCCGACGCCGCCGAGGCCAGGTCGTCCAGGGTGGCGGTGACCAGGCTGGCGACGAGCGTGGTGGTGCCGTGCAGGGCGTGCAGGTCGGCCACCAGCCGCGCCTGCGCGGGGTCCCCCGAGGGGAAGGAGCCGCCCGCCCCGCCGTGGTTGTGGATGTCGACGAAGCCCGGCACGACGTACCGGCCGGCCAGGTCCAGCCCCGGCCCGGGGGCGCCTCCCTGACCGACGTGGGTGATGCGGCCGTCCTCGATGGTCAGCCAGCCCTCGTGGACACCGTCGGGGGTCACGACGCGGGCGCCGGCGAGTGTGATGCTCATGGCCCCATCCTTCCGGGTCGGCGAACGGACCCGTTCCCGGCCCGCCCGGCGGGGCGCTTTTGTCGGGGACGATCTCTAGTCTCCGGCCCATGACGAGTGTGACCCGGGCGGCGCTCGCCCGTACCGCCGTGGAGACGGCCCCGTGACGGCCTGGCAGGAGGTACGTGACCTGGTCGTCGCAGGCCGGACCGGGGCGCTGGCGGGCCGCGTGGCCGCGTTGACCGAGGCCGAGCGCGCCGAGGTGGCGGGGCGGCTGCCGGACTTCCTCGGGGAACTGCGCGACACCGCCGCGCGGGCGGCCCGTGAGGGGTGGAGGGCCGATCGCGACGCGGACGAGGAGGGTGAACCGGACGCCTGGGAACGGGCGGAGGAAGAGGCGATCGTCCGCGAGACGGTGGGCGACGCGCTCGCCGGGCTCGTGGCGCCGTTGCGCGTCGTGGGGGCGGGCACGATCTCGGGCCCCGCCGCCGTGGTCGCCTGGCTGACCCGCCGCGAGCTCAACCCCCGCTGGGCGCCGCAGCCCGATCCGGCCGACGTGATCCGCGTGACGGCCGGCCGTCCCGCCGCCTGGCGGGCCGACGTGGCGAGCCGGCTCTGCCGGAGGATCGGCAGGGCGAACGACCGCACCGCCCCGCTGGCGCTGGCGCTGCTGCGGGCCTGCGGCGGCGAGCCGCCCGGGCACGACCCGCTCGTGGTCGCCTGGCTCTCCGCCGGGCCGGTGAACGGCGACCCGCTGATCGGCCCCCTGCTTCCGAGGATCTTCGAGGCGGAGGGGGCGGGCCGCGTCCTGTGGGAGGAACGCCTGACGCCCGCGCCCACCCGGTGGCTCTCCCTGATCCGGAGGCTCCTGGCGACCGGCCGGGTGTCGCGCGAGGAACTTCTCGACGGCTGCGTGAGCCGCTTCCTGCGCGGAGGCGACGCCGTCGACCTGCGCTTCTTCGTACGGCTGCACGAGATGATCGACCCGACGCCCCAGGAGGCGGCCGCGCGGACACGCGACTACCTGCGGCTGCTCCCCGCCGCCCCGGGCACGGTCGCGGAACTCGCGCTCGCGCGGGTACGCAGTACCGGCCCGCGCACCGGCGGCACCGGCGGCACCGGCGGTACCGGCGGTGCCGAGGGCGTCGGCGGTGCCGACGTCGCCGAGGCGATCGGCGCGCTGACCTTCCGGGCCGAGGTCAAGCTGGCCCGTGCGGGCCTGAGCTGGCTGGCCGAGGAGGTGAGGCGGGCGCCCGCCCGCGCCGACGGGCTGGCGCCCGCGCTCGCCGCGGCGTTCGCGCACGCCTCCTACGAGGTTCAGGGGCGCGCGGCCCGGCTCGCCGTCAAGCACGCCGCCGCCTTCGGCACGGGCTCGGCGGTGATCGCCGAGGCCGTCCCCCTGCTGCCCGCCGCGCTCGGCGCGCGGGTGGCCGCGACGTTCGGGGGCGAGACCGCCCGGGAGGAGGCGCCGGAGCGGTTCATCCCCGCGCCGCTGCCCGCCCTCGCCGAGCCCGGCCGGTTCCCGGCCCCCACCCTGGACGTGGGCGGATGGGATTCGTGCGGCTGGGTGGCGTGCGAGCGGTGGCTCGCCGGCTTCGTCGAGCAGGCGGCGGGCGACCGCCGGACCCTGCGCGAGAGGCTGCTCCCCGTCTTCGGTGCCTCTCACCCCCACCTGTACTCGACGGAGCGGTGGCTCGACCCCTACCTCTGGATCGTCGCCCTCGCCAAGGAGGTGATCGCCCCCGGGTCGGATCCCGGCGTGCCCGATCCGGAGCCCGTCGATCCCCGGGCCGGGGCGGGTTTCCCGGTGAGCGCCCTGGCCGTGTCGGCCGGGGAGCAGGGCGAGGAGCGGGAAGAGGGGCAGCGGGAGCGGGAAGGTGAGCCCGGAGGGATGTCCGGCGGGTCTCCCGGCCGGGCGCGGGAGGAGATCTTCCACCGGCTCGAGGAGGCCGAGGTCTCCGTCGAGGGGGTGAGGGTGATGCGCAGCGGGCTTTCCGCGCTCCTGTCCGGCCTCGGCGAACGAGAGTTCGGCATGGAGGTCGGCTTCATGGGCTCGCGCTCGCCGTTCGGCGGGTCCGGGGCGCCCGGCCCCGCGGCGGGGTCCCGCCGGCGGGGACGGCTGCCGGAGCCCGGGTCGGTGTCGCCGCCGCACATGTTCCTGCTGCGTCGGCTCAGCGAGCTCCACGTGGCGCTGAGGGAGGGGACGCTGCCTCCCGTCCTGCTGGCGACGCCCACGACGACGACCGGGCACCTCGACCCCGGCACGCTGGTGGACCGGCTGGAGACGTGCGCGGCCGCGGGGGTCGAACCGCCGGCCGCCGATCTGGGGCAGGCGCTGCTGCGACTGCCGAGGGGGAGTCACCCCGCCGCCGCCGGGCGCGCCGCGCGGGTGGGCTCACGGGCCGCGGCGTCGCTCGCCGCCTGGCTGGCCGCGGGTGGCCTGCCCGACCCGGAGGCGGGGGTGAGGTGGGCGTACGTCAAGGACGCCCGCGAGCACCTCCTCGAGGATCACGAGGTGTGGCGGCCCGGCCGGGTCCGGGTGGTCCCGGTGGTGCGGACGGGATCGACCGGGCACGACCCCGCCGGCCTCGAGGGTCACGAGGTGCGGCAGACCCGCGAGGTCCGGCCGGTGCCGGTGCTGCGGGCGGAGCCGACCGGGCACGACCTCGTCGACGAGCTGCTGCACGCGCCGCCGAGGTGGTGCGGGGAGGGGCACGGGCGCACCATGAGCTGGTGGCCGGCGATCCTGCCGTCGCACCGTGAGGTCGTCTCCGTCAACTACCTGCCCCTTCTGTTCCACCGGTGGGACCGGCCGGGGGTGCGTCCGTCCCACCTGGGGACCCTGGCCGAGGCGGAAGGCCCGCCGGGGGAGGCGACGGCGCTCGTCCTGGCCTACTTCCTGGCAGGGGGGCATCCGGAGGCGGTGTCGTCGCTGTTGCGGATGGCGGCCCGCGGGGACCTGCCCGCCGAGGCGGTCGGCCGCCAGCTCGCGCTCCTGATCCGCCGCGCCTGGTTCACGACCCGTCCGGTGCTGGCTGCCCTCGACGACGCCGCCCGCCGGGGAGGACACGAGCGGGTCTGGACGATCCTGGCGGGCATGCTGCCGGTGCTGCTGCCCGGCGAGGGGGAGCGCCCCACCGTCGTCCACTCGGAGGCGGTGGCGTTCGCGGCCGACGTCGCGGCCTGGGCGGGGGCTCGTGGCGAGATCCCGGCCGTGTCGGCCCACGCGGCGAGCGGCCGCGGCAGCCGCTTCGCCCGCGAGTGCGCACGCCTGCGCGACCGCCTCCGCTGACCGTGGCCGGGGTTCGGCCGGACCGTGGCCGGACCGTGGCCGGGCCGTGGCCGGGCCTTTCGCGTCGGTGGGCGGCCGGTCGGTCCGATCCTCCCGGTGGGCGGCCTGACCGGTCGTGTGGTCCACGGTCCGGCCCGCGTCCCTTCGCGAGGAAGGGCTCAGCGGCCGTCCTCCATGAGGGCGAGGTAGCCGTCCTCCAGGGTCGGTTCGGCCGGGAGGGCGGCGGGGCCGGGGGCGGCGGGGGCGATGACGCGGTAGCGCGTCCCGGTGCCCTCGGGGACGGCGGCCACGACCCTGCCGGTCGCGGGGGCGGGGCCGGCGGTCGTCAGCGTCCACACCCTGTGGTCGGCCCGCGAGACCAGTGCGCCGACGTCCCCGGTGAAGGCCAGGCGTCCCCGGGCGAGCACCGCGAGGAACCGGCAGGTCTGCGCCACGTCCTCGACGATGTGCGTGCTGAGCAGGACCGTGCGGTCACCGGCGAGCCGGGAGAGCAGGATGCGGAACCGGATCCGCTCCTCGGGGTCGAGGCCGGTGGTCGGCTCGTCCACGACGAGCAGGCGGGGGTCGGCGAGCAGCGCCTGCGCGATGCCGACCCGGCGCAGCATGCCGCCGGAGAAGCCCTTGAGCCTGCGGTCGGCGTCCTCGGTGAGCGCGACCACGTCGAGCAGCTCACCGATCCGGCGGCGGCGGGCGGTGCGGGAGTCCATCCCCTTGAGCAGCGCGATGTAGTCCAGGAACCGCCGCGCCGTCAGGTCGGGGTAGACCCCGAGGTCCTGGGGGAGGTAGCCGAGCGTCCGCTGCACGGCGAGACGGCCGCCGGAGGTGGCCAGGTCGTGCCCGCCGGCGCGGACCGTCCCCGAGGTGGGTCTGAGCAGCCCGGCCAGGATCCGCATGAGCGTGGTCTTGCCCGCCCCGTTGGAGCCGAGCAGGCCGTACATGCCGGTCGGCACGTCGAGGTCGAGCCCGTCGAGGGCCCGCACGCCGCCCCGGTAGGTCTTGGTCAGGCGGGAGATCTCGATGCGCATGTCAGGACTCCGTCCGGATGGCGTGCAGGCGGGCGAGGAGGAGGAGAAGCGCCGCGAACCCGAGCATCACGCCGATCCACAGCCACGCGACGGCGGGGCCGGCCTCGGGCCGCAGGAAGTC
The DNA here is from genome assembly GCF_040640155.1 of Streptosporangium sp. NPDC023615. Classification (NCBI taxonomy): domain Bacteria; kingdom Bacillati; phylum Actinomycetota; class Actinomycetes; order Streptosporangiales; family Streptosporangiaceae; genus Streptosporangium; species Streptosporangium sp. NPDC023615. The sequence continues at coordinate 227,301 of NZ_JBFABE010000003.1, read as the reverse complement.
CGGCGGGGCGTCGGGCCAGGGAGGGTAGCGCCCGTGGCCGGGCGGGACGATGAGGTGGGGGGCCGGTTCCGGTACCGGCTCGTAGCCGAGAAGGCCGAAGACCACGTACTCGGCGCCGGGCGACAGGACGCTGTCGCTCAGCGTCGGCATGACGCTGGCCGGGACGACGCTCCCCCAGAACCAGTAGGCGACGAACAGCATCTGGAACGGCACCGACGACATCAGCAGGGGGCCGGTCAGGGCGAGCGCCCCCGCCATGAGCAGCCCGGGGACGACGGCCAGGACGAGGATCGCCCCCGCCCAGCCCAGTGCGGCGGGCTCGCCCTCGGTGATCGCGTAGACCACGGCCCGGCCGGTGTGGACGAGCGCGAGCGGTACGGCGGTGGCCGCGCAGACGCCCAGGTACTTGCCGATCAGCCGGCCGGTGCGGCCGGCCGGGGTCGCGTTCAGGATCTCGCCGACGCCGAGCCACCGGTCGCGGACGAGCCGGTCGGTGATCAGGCATCCGTAGACCATGGGCAGCAGGCTCATGATCAGGGAGGTCGACACGACCACGGCCGTCTTCGGGGCGTCCCCCAGCTGTCCCAGGTTCGGGTTCAGGTACAGCGGGAGGAAGCCCGCGACGGTCGCCGCGTAGGCCAGCCCGTAGACGATCCACAGGGCGGGACGGCGGATCTGCATGTGGAACTCGTAGCGGAAGGTCGCGATCATGCTCTCTCGTCTTCGGGACGTCGCCCGGGGGCGCCGGACGGGGTGGACCACCGTGGGTCTCGCGATCCGCGGGCCGCCCGGGGCCGCCGGGCGGGGGCGGGTGGCCCGGGGGCGCCGGGCGCGGGGCGGGGCGTCGTTGGGGTTCATGGTCTGCGGGCCGGGCGGGCGCGCCGGACGGGTTCACCCGCACCGGCGGCGGCCACGGCGGCGAGCGTCAGGGCCAGGGCGAGCCCCATCGTGGCCGGGCCGGTCGTCCAGAGACCGCGGAGGCCGTCCGGCAGGGGCAGGCCTCCGGCGGCCAGCGCCTGGAGGATCCAGACGGCCAGCCCGGCACCCATCGCGCCCGTGGGGTTCCAGCACACCGACAGCAGCAGGCTGAGCGCCGCGAGCACGGTCATGGGACCCAGCCAGGTGGTGATCAGCGGCACCAGTCCCCCCGCGGCGGGGCCCTCCGGGAGTGCCGTCATCGCCGCAGAGACGAGCAGCGCCAGCGCCAGGTCGTAGCCGAACACCAGCGTCACCCGGGCCAGCAGGACGACGCGCGGCGAGACGGGCGTGGCGGCGACCACCTCGAAGGCGTCGTCGTTCTCGGGGCCGTACGCCATGGCGGCGCCCGCCATGGCGACCAGCGAGACGACGAGCGAGAGCACGGCCCCCGCGGCCCGTCCCTGGGCCAGGACGAAGAGGACACCGGCCACCATGATCAGCGCGGAGGCCGGCCAGATCGCCGGATGCAGCAGCCGGGCCTCCATCGTCAGCAGCGCCCACGCCCGGTACGGCCCGGGGACCGCGTCCGGCGGCCCGGCCGGCTCCGCGTCGCCCGGCACGGGCCGGGACAGGGCCGACCGCGCCAGGACGGCGGAGACGATCCCGGGGCCGGGCGGATCGGGGATGCCCTCGTGGAACCCCCGCAGTTCGGGCGGGTCGGGGGGCCGCCACGGCTCAGGACGTTCGTTCATCGACGTACCCCCTCAGGGTCGCTCGGGCGTGGTGCAGGCGGCTCTTGACCGTTCCGACCGGGATCTCCAGCACCTGGGCGATCTCCCGGTGGCCCAGGTCGCCGAGGAAGGCGAGCACGACCACCTCGCGCTGGGCCAGCGGCAGCCGTGCCAGCGCCGCCCGTACCCGCTCCTCGCCGACCGCCAGCTCCTCGGGGCCCGGCAGGGGGTCGGCGGCGTCGGGCGGTTCGGCGGCCGGGGGAGGCGGGGCGCCGCGGAGCCGGTTGTGCGCCTGCCTGCGCGCCACCCCGAACAGCCAGGTGCTGACGCTGGAGCGGCTCCGGTAGGTGCCCGCCGAGCGCCACACGGCCAGCAGCGTGTCCTGGAGGATCTCCTCGGCCGTGCCCCGGTCGCCGGCGAGCCGGTAGAGGAAGGAGAACAGCGGCCTGGCGTACCGCTCGTACAGGGCGGTCAGCGCGGCCGCGTCGCCGTCGGCGACCCCGGCCAGGAGGCGCGCGTCCTCCCGGCTCCGGGCGGGCCGTCCCACGTCACCGGCGGGCCGTCCCGTGTCGCCGGCGGGCCGTCCCGCGTCACCGGAGCGGCGCGGCGTCATCTCCTCGGCACCCCTGTTCATGACGGGTGGGTAGCGACCACCGTGGCCGGAGGTTCACGTGATCTCGCCGGGACCCCTGGGAGACGTCCCCGAAGGCGGATTCGCGCTGTTCACCGTGGTTGTGACGGGAATCTCGCCCGGCGTTTCCTACTGGCCGGTAGTGGTGCCTAGGGTAGATGGGTAGATACATCACGTAAGGCGACAAGCCGCACCCCAGGGGGTTGCACATGACGGCGCGAATGGGCACCGGACGGCTCGGTCCTGCCGAGCGAGCCGCCGCACTGGCGCAGATGAGCGCCGAGGAACTCGACGTGGTGGTGATCGGAGGTGGGGTCGTCGGGGCGGGGGTCGCGCTGGACGCGGCGACCCGGGGACTGTCCGTGGGGCTGGTGGAGGCGCGTGACTTCGCCTCCGGCACCTCCTCCAGGTCGTCCAAGCTGATCCACGGGGGGCTGCGCTACCTGGAGCAGCTCAACTTCGACCTGGTCAGGGAGGCGCTCCAGGAGCGCTCGCTGCTGCTGCAGCGGATCGCCCCGCACCTGGTGCGGCCGGTGCCGTTCCTGTTCCCGCTCAAGCACCGGGGCTGGGAGCGGCCCTACGTCGGCGCCGGCCTGGTGCTGTACGACACCATGGGCTTCTCCTTCGGGTCCGGCCGGGGCATGCCCGGTCACCGGCACCTGTCGCGCAAGCGGGCGCTGCGGCTGGCGCCCTCGCTGCGCAAGAGCGCCCTCACCGGCGCCGTGCAGTACTGGGACGCCCAGATCGACGACGCCCGGCACGTGATGACCACGCTGCGCACGGCGGCCATGTACGGGGCCAGTGTGGCCTCCAGGACGCAGGTGATGGGCTTCCTGCGCGAGGGGGAGCGGGTCACCGGCGTCCGGGTGCGCGACCTGGAGAGCGGCGGCGAGCTGGAGATCCGGGCCCGCCAGGTGGTCAACGCCACCGGGGTGTGGACCGACAACCTCCAGGAGATGGTCGGCGGGCGGGGGCAGATCCACGTACGGGCCTCCAAGGGCATCCACCTGGTGGTGCCGCGCGACCGGATCCACTCGCTCACCGGGATCATCCTGCGCACCGAGAAGTCGGTGCTGTTCGTCATCCCCTGGGGCCGTCACTGGATCATCGGCACCACCGACACCGCGTGGGAGCTGGACCGGGCCCATCCGGCGGCGTCGCGTTCCGACATCGACTACGTCCTCGACCACGTCAACGAGGTGCTCGCGGTCCCGCTCACCCGCGAGGACGTCGAGGGCGTCTACGCCGGGCTCCGCCCGCTGCTGTCGGGGGAGTCGGAGGAGACCTCCAAGCTCTCCCGCGAGCACGTGGTGGCGCACCCGGTGCCGGGGCTGGTCATGGTCGCCGGAGGAAAGTACACGACGTACCGCGTCATGGCGAAGGACGCGGTCGACGCGGTGGCGCACGGCCTGGACTACCGGGTCCCGCCCTCCTGCACCGACCGCATCCCGCTGGCCGGGGCCGAGGGCTACCAGGCGCTGTGGAACTCCCGCCACCGGCTGGCCCACTCCTCGGGCCTGCACGTGGCCAGGATCGAGCACCTGCTCCAGCGGTACGGGTCGATGATCGACGAGGTGCTGGCGCTGATCGAGGAGGACCCCTCGCTGGGCAAGCCGCTGACCGGGGCGGACGACTACCTGCGGGCGGAGGTGGTCTACGCGGCCACCCACGAGGGCGCCCGGCACGTGAACGACGTGCTGACCCGGCGCACGCACATCTCGATCGAGACCTTCCACCGGGGCCTGGCCGTGGTGGAGGAGGCCGCGCGGCTGCTCGCCGGGCCGCTGGGCTGGGACGACGACCAGGTCAAGCGCGAGGTGGAGTACTACACCAAGCGCGTGGAGTCCGAGCGCCTCTCCCAGGAGCAGGACACCGACCAGGAGGCCGACGCCATCCGCCTGGGCGCCCCGGAGATCGTGCCGGTGGCGACCCCGGAGACGCACCCGGTCTGACCGGGATCGGGAACCGCTCGTCCTCGGGACGCGCCCGGTCCGACGCGCCGGGAACGCGCCCGCGTCCGGCGCGTGAGGACGTGAGGAACGGAGGCGGCCCCCGCCGGGGAGGCGGGGGCCGCACCCGTCTCGCGGGGGCACCCGCCACGGTGGCGGGTGCCCGTACGGGCTAGCGGGTGAACGCCTGGAACTCGGCGGCGCGCAGCTGGTCCCTGGCGGGGTTGGCGGTGGCGCAGTCGGTGAAGGAGTTGGGGTCGGCGTCCTGCTCACCGGCGTAGAGCGGGTTGCCGGTGCACTGGGTGGAGACGGCCCGCAGGGTCAGGTGGGTCGCCGTGGTGGTCGGGATCTTGAAGGACTTCATGATCAGGTCGGCGCCGCGGGGACGCGGCCGGCGGGTCTGGAAGGCGTCGGACGGGCTGGTGTAGACGACCGAGAAGGACGCCGGCGAGGAGCAGTCCTTCTTGGTGGCGTCACAGGCCAGGACCTCGAAGGCGCGCAGGGCGGTGAACCGGTTCTGGGCGCCGGGGTCGGCGGTGTCGCCGGTGTTGGGCCGGAGCATGGCGCTGACCTGCACCCGGCGGACCTTCACCGGGGCGGTCCCGGCCAGGTCCACGGTGACGGCCTTGCCCTTGACCGGCGCGGTGAGCGAGGCCCAGTTCGTCGCCTCGGTCTCGTCGATCAGCAGGGCCTGGTTGACGCCGTCACCGGCCGCGGTGGCGCCCAGCGCCGCCGAGGCGACGTTCTTCGGCACCGACACCGGCAGCGGCAGCTTCACGCCCGGCAGCACCGCGAACTTCAGCCGGGTGTGACCGTAGCCCTTGCCCGCGACCACGAAGTCGTAGATCCCCGGGGTCATCTTCACGGTGTCGCCGAGCTCGGTCGCGGGGTCGGTGTCGGCCACCGGCACCACGCGGCCCTCGTAGTGGCCCACGTACAGCCGGAGCGCGGCGCCCTTGGCCTCCAGCAGAGGCTTGAGCTGGAGCTCGCCGTTCTTGCCGGACGGGTTGACGAAGCTGGGCGTCGGGTCGGCGTCGTTCGCCCCGGCGCTCGCCGCGCCCTCACCGAGGCCGTGCTCGGCGAAGGCCCGCCACATGATGCCCTGGTTGGCCCCGCCGAAGCGGATGGCGTCGGCCGCGAGCAGCGCGTCGCGGTGGTCGACGTAGCTGACCGCGCCGGAGGCCATCAGCAGCAGCGCGTCGAAGGAGAGCTGGGCCCAGCGCCGGTTGCCGGGGCACTGGTCGAGCGGGGTCGCGCCGTCGGCGCACGCCTTCTGCCTGGCCGGGGTGCCCTGGCCGTACTTCTGCACGAAGGCCTTGCGCACGTCGAACTGGGTGGCCGACCAGATCTCGCCGTCGGCGTGTACCTGCTGCCCGACGAGGTCGTAGGCGATGTCGCTGTAGTTCAGCGGCGAGTTGGACATGTCGTAGTTGCGGATTCCGGCCTTCTTGTCGCCGGTGACGTAGCCGCCGGTGACGTACGGGGTGTCGCCCGCGGGGCGGAAGCCGTACTCGGCCAGGTACTCCATCGCCAGCAGGTCCGAGGTGCTCTCGTTCATGGCCCCGGCCTGGGCGCCGCTCCATCCGGCGTTCGGGCCGCCGACCATGCGGCCGGAGATCGCGTGGGTGTACTCGTGGCCGATGACCGACATGTCGTAGTCGCCGTCGACGCAGGGCGGGTAGAACGCGCCCGCGACCGGCTGCCAGAGGTACATGTTGGTGATGGGGGCGACCCCGTCGGGGCCGGTGATCTGGTTGGCGTTGTCGCGCACGCTGAGGTCCCTGGCGCCCGCCTGGGCGTTGCCCTGCTCGGGGTCGCCGTCCAGGCCGCCGCGCTCGCCGTTCTCCTGCTGCATGTTCCACGCGGTCTCGGTGAAGCCGAGCCGGTAGGACCAGTCGTGCATGCGGTTGTGCATGACGTGCAGGTTGGTGATGGCCGCCTCCAGGTCGGCCTCGCCGGGCTGGTCCAGCGACGCCGGGTCGCACTTGGCCGTGTACCACTTGTTGGTCCACGGGTAGGCGTACTCGCGGCTGGGCGTGTTCACGTTGCTGCGGGTGCCGACGCTGTACGGGTCGGCGCTGGCGCGGTTCTCCACGGTCTTGGCGGCGTTGCCGATGCTGGTGAACGTGGGGGTGCCGGCGACGTGGTCGAAGTCCCAGGGCTTGCCGGTGGCCGGGTCGGCCCCGATCACGTCGCAGCCGGGGCCGGCGATGGAGCACCACGTGGCGCGGGTGTCGGTGGAGGAGTAGTCGGCCGGGGGGTTGGCCGGGAACGCCTTCCAGCGGGGGTCGTCGGGCGCGGAGTGGTGGTCGACCAGGTTCTCGCGGGTGAGGATCTCGCCGCTGACCGCGTCCACGTGCGTGGTGTACGCGGCGGGGTCGCCCTTGCCGCCGCCGATCAGGACGACCTGGAACGCGTTGTGCGTCCCGTCCGGCGCGGGCACCGCCACGGCGGTGGCCTTCTTGACCGTGGCCGTGGCCAGGTCGATCCCGCCGTCCCTGGCCGCGGCCTCCAGCGCCTGCTGCTCGGTGATCCGGGCGGCGGGGGGCGCCTGCGTGGAGCGGGAGAGGGTGGAGGTGACGTGCAGGACCTTGCCGTCCTTCACGCCGACCACGACCTGCCCGTCCACGCCCGCGGGCAGGCCGCCGAACTTCTGCCTGAGCAGTACGGCGTGCCCGCCCCCGACGGGGTTGGCGGCGATCTTCTCCAGGGCGTCCACGGCCTCGCCGGAGAGGCCGAAGAGGTTCTCGTTCGCCTTGAGGTAGGCGCGCGCGGCGCGCTCGGGGTCGGCGCCCAGTCCCTCGGCGAGGGGGGCGGAACCGGTGACGACGGCGGGTGTGCCGAGAGCGTTCCAACGGACCGTCGCGGTGCTCGCCATCGATCGGGCGGACGCCGACGGGGGCGCGACGCTGCCGCGCCGGTTGTCCAGGTCGGGCTTGGCGCCGTGTTCGGCCTGGAAGTCGAGAGCCTTGGGGGGCTGCCCTCCGGGCTCGCCCTGGGCGATTCCCGGAAGGGAGAGAGAAAGCGCCGCCGTCGCTGCTGCGACGACGGTGAGGCGTAACCGGGGGTTGGTCGGCACCGATCCTCCTGCGCAGAGATGGCCGTCGTTGGCCATGGCACACGCGGCACGCGTGTGTTGCGCAAGAGGTAACACCTATTCAAGTGACATGACAAGATATTGTAAAGAGGGGTATGTGGGTGTAATAGGGGCCTTATGGGGACGGGTGAGACGCGCCCCGGCGGGCGGGCCGGAGCGCGGTCCCACGGTTCGGAGCGCCTGTCAGGAGAACGGGATCCAGGCCCGTTCGGCCAGGCCGTCCAGGGTGTTGACCTTGAGGCCGAGGTCGGAGAGCGTCCACAGGTCGTCGCCGATGACGACCGAACGGCGGATTCCCGGGTCGTAGGGGACGAAGCGGGTGTCGTTCGCCTTCTTGGGTCCGGGGTGCAGGATCGTGCCGACCCGGGTGATCGCGGTGTCGTCGATGTCGAGGACCAGGGCGGCCCCGGTGGTCGGCTCGCCGGCCTTCCAGGAGCTCAGCGGGAGGACGGCCGTGCCCGTCCTCGGCCAGTACAGGAAGGCGTGCGGGTCCCACTCGGCCTCGGAGCCGGAGTCCTTCTGGAACATCTGCGACAGGCGGCGCGGGGCGGCCGGGTCGCCGACGTCGAACAGGGAGACCTGGGTGCCGAGCGTGCGGCCCTGCTCGCTCGCCTCCTGGCCGACGCCGATCAGCCGTCCCTCGCCCGCCGGGTGCAGGTACGCCGAGTAACCGGTGATCTTCAGCTCGCCGGTCGTCCTCGGCGCCGCCGGGTCGCGCAGGTCGAGCGTGTAGAGCGGGTCCACCTGCCGGAACGTCACCACGTAGCCGGCCGGGCCGATGAAGCGCACCGAGTAGATCCGCTCGCCCCGCCCGAGCCCGCCGACCTCACCGGTCCTGGCCAGGGTGTCGGCGTTCAGCACGTAGACGGCGCTGGAGGTGTTCGGCGCGCCCGGCGGTTCGACGGCCGGGTCGACGGCGGGGTCGGGGGCCGTGGTGGTGGGGGTGGCGGGGGTGGCGGGGGTGGCGGGGGTGGCGGCCGGGTCGGTGGACGCGCCGGTGGAGGGGCCGGTGGACGGGCCGGTGGACGGGGTGGTGGACGGGGTGGCGGGAGAGGCGGTGGACGGCAGGGTCAGGGTGGTGGCGACCCGCAGGTGCCCCTCGTGCTCCGACAGGGAGTACTGGTTGAGCAGCCTGCCCGGCACCTTGCCCGACGCGACGTAGCGCGGCGCGCCGGCCGCGGTGACGTCGAACCGGTGGATCTCGGTCTCCTCGGGCGGCTCCACCGGCCCGGTCGGCTCGACCGGCGGCGTCACGGTGGCGGTGAGGGAGGGGCCGGGGGTCCCCGGCGTCACGGACAGGCCCGGCGTGACGGCCGGGGGCTCGGCCGGGACCGGTGAGGTGACCGACGCGCTCGGGGCCGGCGCCGGGGAGGCGGCGGACGCGCTCGGGACCGGTTCCGGCAGCAGGGTCGGCTGCGGGTCGAGGCCGCCGGCGGCGCCCGGGACCGCCGGGGCGTCCGGCGTGCCGGTGGCGGCCGTCGAGCTCGCCGGAGTGGCCGGGGACGCCGGGGACGCCGGGGACGCCGGGGACGCGGTCGGTGTGCCGGGGGTGGCCGGGGCGGCGGTGGGAGTGGTGGTGTCCGGGGCCATCGAGGCGTCGTCGACGATCATCGGCTCGATCGGCAGGGGGGACCACCAGCGCGGGTTGCTGGCCACGTACAGGCTGGAGCCCGTCCCGTAGACGGTGTCGCCGTCGGCGACCACGCTGATCGGGGCCGTGTCGGTGAGCGCGCCCGCCAGGTCGAGGGTGTGCACGGTCAGCATCGACGTGCCGGTGTACTCGGCGGGGTGGCTGACCCGCTCGCATCCCACGGTGCGCTTGGAGGCCGTCCCGCCGGGGGGCGTCAGCTCGTAGCGGGGCAGCCACGCCTCGATCGGCGCCTTGGCGACGACCTCCGCGTTCCGCCGGGTCCGCTCGTTCTCCGGCACGTCGCCGTGGTCGGGGAACTCGATCCGCGGTTGGCTGCGCACCACGAGCCGCACGGTCGAGCCGACCATGCGGGCGTCCACGTGGGAGCCGTCCGGGGTGAGCGAGCCGATCACCTTCGGCTTCCCCGACAGGTCCACCAGGACGTAGTGCGGCCCGCCGGTCGCCGCGCGCTTGGACGTCGCGCCGAGCGGGACGATCCCGCCGCCGGAGAACAGCACCAGCGCCCGGTCGCCGTCGACCAGCAGATCGGCCGGGGCCCACGCCTGCTCGGCGTTCACCAGCCTGAGCGTGCCGGTGATCTTCCTGGTCGCGGCGTCCACCACCCGCAGCACGCCGCGGTTCACGGTGACCACCCGCTCGCCGTCGGTCTTGACCAGGTCCGGCTCGTCCACCCCGGCCTCGTGCACGTTCGTGGTGGAGTGCTCGGGCGCCCCGGCCCCGCGCTTGGCGGAGCCGGCGGCGTCGCGCGCCTCCGCGTACAGGACCGGCGGGGCGCCGATGCCCCACGGGCCGACGTTCCTGACCGTGGCCGCGCGCAGCCCGGCCAGCATGTCGTCGCAGCCGCCGTAGGCGACCAGCTTGACGGCGCCCAGCCTGACGGTGCCGGGCCCGGCCGGTTCCGTACGCCCCGCGCCGCCACCGGTCCCCGACGGCGTGCACGCGGTGGCGAGCAGGGCGGCGGCCAGGGCGGCCGCGCAGGCCGCGCCGGCCGTGCGCATCGATGTCCTCATGCCCCTACGACGGATCGGGGGGCCGAGCGGTTCAACACGTCGTCGGATCGCGGGGCGGGCGGTTCGACGCCTTGCTACCGGTTGGTAGCCATGGCCGGTCTTCGCCGATTACCCTGCGAACATGGTCGTTCCCCCCGAACTGACGCGGGTCCTCTCCCCCCGCATGATCGAACGCGTCGTCCGGCACGTGACCTCCGCCGGCAAGACGGAGGAGATCGTCGCGCCGTTCACCGGCGAGGTCCTCACCGAGATGCCCGTCTCCACCGCCGAGGACGTCCACGACGCCTACCGGGTCGCGCACGAGGCGCGGCGGGCGTGGGCGGCCCTGCCCGCCCGGGAGCGGGCCGAGCCCTTCCTGCGCCTGCACGGCGCCATCCTGGACCGCCGCGACGAGATCCTGGACATCCTGCAGTGGGAGACCGGCAAGGCGCGCAGGCACGCCTTCGAGGAGGTCCTCGACGTCGCGGGCTGCACCCTGTACTACGCGCGGCGCGCCCCCGGCCTGCTGGAGCCCGACCGGCGGATCCCCTTCATGCCGCTGGCCACCAGGACGGTGGAGAACCACCGGCCCAAGGGGACGGTGGCGGTGGTCTCGCCGTGGAACTACCCGCTCTCGCTCGGCGTCAACGACGTCGTCCCGGCGCTGCTGGCCGGCAACACCGTGGTGCACAAGCCCGACACCCGGACCGCGCTCTCCACGCTCTGGACGATCGACCTGATGGTCTCCCTGGGCATGCCCAGGGAGATCTGGCAGGTCGTCCTGGGCGAGCCCGCCGAGGTGGGCGACCCGCTGATCGAGAACGCCGACTACGTGGCGTTCACCGGCTCCACCAAGGCGGGGCGCCGGATCGCCGAGCAGGCGGGCAGGCACCTGATCGGCTGCTCGCTGGAGCTCGGCGGCAAGAACCCGATGCTGGTGCTCGACGACGCCGACCTGGACCTGGCGGCCCAGGGCGCGCTGCGCGCCTGCTTCACCAACGCCGGGCAGCTCTGCCTGTCGGTCGAGCGGCTCTACGTCCACGACTCCGTCCACGACGCGTTCGCCGACAGGTTCGTCCGCCAGGTCGGCAACATGAGGATCGGCGCCGGGTTCGACTGGAACCTGCAGATGGGCTCGCTCTCCTCCCGGCGGCAGCTGGAGGCGGTCACCGCGCAGGTCGACGACGCCGTGGCCAAGGGCGCCCGGGTGCTCGCCGGAGGCCGGGCGCGTCCGGACCTGGGGCCGTTCTTCTACGAGCCCACCGTGCTGACCGGCGTGGACGAGAGCATGGAGCTCTGCCACGCCGAGACCTTCGGGCCCGTCGTGGCGCTCTACGCCTTCGGCGACGACGACGAGGCGGTCGAGCGGGCCAACGACACCGCCTACGGGCTCAACGCCTCGGTCTGGACCCGCGACGTGGCGCGCGGGCGCGCCCTGGCCGCCCGCATCGACGCGGGCACCGTCAACGTCAACGAGGGGTACGGCTCGGCCTACGCCTCCTACGACGCCCCCATGGGCGGCATGAAGTCCTCCGGGCTGGGCCGCCGCCACGGGACCGAGGGCCTGCTGAAGTACACCGAGTCGCAGACCGTCTCCAGCCAGGCGTCCTGGCTGGGCTTCGAGCCGGTCCTCGGCATGACCTACGAGCGGTACGCCGACACCCTGGTGGGCGTCTTCAAGACGCTCAAGGCGCTCCGGCTGAAGTGAGGCCCCGTGTTCGACCATGACGTGCTGGTGATCGGATCGGGATTCGGCGGCAGCGTCTCGGCGCTGCGGCTGACCGAGAAGGGCTACCGCGTCGCCGTGCTGGAGGCCGGGCGCCGCTTCGACGAGAGCACGCTGCCCAGGACCTCCTGGCGGGTCCGCGACTTCCTGTGGGCGCCCGCGCTGGGCCTGAAGGGCATCCAGCGCATCCACGTGCTCCGCGGCGAGAAGGGCACCGGCGTCATGGTCCTGGCGGGCGCGGGGGTCGGCGGCGGCTCCCTCGTCTACGCCAACACCCTCTACGAGCCGCACGAGGCGTTCTTCCGGGACGCCCAGTGGGCGGGCCTCACCGACTGGAAGGCCGAACTGGCCCCGTACTACGACCAGGCCAAGAGGATGCTGGGCGTGACGCTCAACCCGACCGTCACCCGCGCGGACGAGGTGATGCGCACGGTCGCCGAGCGGATGGGCGTGGGCGACACCTTCCACATGGCCCCGGTCGGTGTCTTCTTCGGCACGCCGGGCGTCGAGGTCGACGACCCCTACTTCGGCGGCGCCGGGCCGCGCCGCAGCGGCTGCACCGAGTGCGGCGAGTGCATGACGGGCTGCCGCCACGGCGCCAAGAACACGCTGGTCAAGAACTACCTGCACCTGGCGGAGCGGGCCGGCGCCAGGGTCTTCGCCGAGGCCACGGTCACCTCGGTCGCCCCGCTGGACGGCGGCGGCTACCGGGTCGAGGTGAGCAGGACCGGCACGCCCTGGCGCCGCCGCGTGCTCACCGCCGAACAGGTGATCTTCGCCGCCGGGACGTACGGCACCCAGCGGCTGCTGCACAAGCTCAGGGCGGACGGCACCCTGCCGCGTGTCTCCGCGAGGCTGGGCACCCTCACCAGGACCAACTCCGAGGCGCTGCTCGGCTTCGAGCGCCTGTCGGTCAACGGCGACAAGCTCAACCGGGGCGTGGCGATCACCTCCTCCATCCACCCCGACGCCCACACGCACATCGAGCCCGTCCGCTACGGCGACGGCTCCAACGCCATGGGGATGCTGCGCACCCTGCTCGTCGACGGCGGCGGCGCCCCGCGCTGGCTGAGGTTCCTCGGCGAGGCGGTGCGCAGGCCCCACCTGGTGGCGCGGCTGTTCGACCACCGCCGCTGGTCCGAACGCGCGATCATCGCCCTGGTCATGCAGGCCAAGGACAACTCGATCACCCTGTCGTCGCGCCGGGGACCGTTCGGGCGGCGGCTCCGCTCGGGGCGCGGGCACGGCGAGCCCAACCCCACCTGGCTGCCCGCGGGCCATGAGTTCGTCCGCCACGCGGCGAAGGAGGTCGGCGGCGTGCCGGGCGGCTCCTGGCTCGACCTGTTCGACATCCCGGCGACGGCCCACTTCCTGGGCGGCTGCGCCATCGGCGCCGGGCCGGAGACCGGGGTGATCGACCCCTACCACCGCGTCCACGGCCACGAGGGCCTGCACGTCGTGGACGGTTCCGCGGTCTCGGCCAACCCGGGCGTCAACCCCTCGCTCACCATCACCGCCCAGGCCGAGCGCGCCATGGCCCTGTGGCCCAACCGGGGCGAGCCGGACCCCCGCCCCGCCCTCGGCTCCCCGTACGTCCGCCTGGCGCCCGTCGTTCCCGGGAACCCGGTCGTCCCGGCGGCCGCTCCCGGGGCTCTGCGCCTGCCCATCGTCGAGATCACCTGACGGGAGGCGCCGACCTCCCCGCGCCGGGGCACGGCAGGGCGTCCGCCGACCGTGGTGTGCCCCCGAGCGGGCCCGGTCCGCCACGGGGAGAGGTCACTCCGTCCTCGGGCGCGTGCGTCGTCCCGGCGGGGTTCACGAACGGCTCCGGTCCGTCGCGGGAGAGATCACTGTCCCCACTTCTCCGGTTCCCGTCGCCCGTACTCGACCAGGAGTTCCAGGGCCCGCCGCTGGCCGGGGCTCAGGTCGGTCGCCATCATCTGCCCGAACCGCGCCGTGCCGGCGACGGCGGACGCCTGCTCCTCGGTGAGCCCGGCGGGCACGTCCGGGGGCAGCAGGTCCGGCAGCATCGCGTACAGCTCACCCGCGATCTCCTCGACGCGGGGGTCGTCCGCGCCGGCGTCCGCCAGCGCGGCCAGCCTCAGACTCCACGCCTGCCAGGGTGACTCCTGCCCGGCACCGGCGAGATAGGGGTCCACGAGCTCGGGCGCCGCCACCTCGGCCGCCCGGAGGAAACCGACCTCGTCCTCCGGCACGTCGAGGCCGCGGACGGCCGCGGCGAGCTCGGGCGACAGCGTCGGGTCGTCCCCGTGTTCGAGGAGGCGCGCTATCACCGCGCGGCGGCTCTGGATCTCCGCCTCCCTGCCGGCCAGCTCCGCGTCCAGCTCGGCCAGGATCTCCCTCCTGTCCACCCCGCCGGTGTCCGCCAGGGCGTCGGCGACCTCGCCGAGTCCCATGCCCAGCGCGGTGAACCTGCGGATCTGGAGCAGGCGGCTCAGCGCGCTCATGCCGTAGCTCCGGTAGCCGCCGGAGGTGCGCTCCGGCTCGGCGAGCAGCCCGATCCGGTGATAGTGACGTACGGTCCGCGGGGTCACGCCCACGAGCTTGGCGATCTCGCCTATCAGCAACATGGCGACCAGTAGACCCCCTGTCCCTGCGACAAGGTCAACCCGTCGACCCTCCGCGAACGGGTCCGCCGGGTCAGCAGCCGCGGGCCTCCCGGCACGCCTCGGGCGCGTCGGCCATCGCGACGGCGGTGATCGCGCGGGCGGCGTCGCCGAGCGCGGCGAGCTGTTCGGGCGTCAGCACGTCGACAACGAGCCGGCGCGCCTCGCGGACGTGGCCGGGGGCGATCTCCTCGACTCTGGCGAAGCCGGCGTCGGTGAGCCGCGCCTGCGTGCGCCGGCCGCCGCGGCAGGCCTCGCTGTGCCGTTCGACCCAGCCGGACCGCTCAAGGCGGGTGATCGCGTGGGAGAGCCGCGAGAGCGACCCCTGTGACAGCGCGGCCAGGTCGCTGAGCCTCACCGTGCGGCCGGGCGCCTCGGACAGGGCCGCCAGCACCTGGTACTCGAAGGAGTTCATGCCGGCGTCGCGCTTGAGCTGCGCGTCCAGTGCGGGGGGCAGGGTCATGAACAGGGCGACCAGTGCCCGCCATTCGCGCTGCTGGTCGGGCGACAGCCACGGCGGGTCGGGCTCGGGGGTGTCTTCGCGAGGGGTATCGGGGCTCACACACTCAACCCTACCTGGTGACTTGAACATTCAAGTCGTTCGGCATATCGTCGACTTGAACATTCAAGCCGACTCGTTCGTCAGGGGAATCCCATGTCCGTGCTCCGCGTCGACGCCTCCATCCAGGGTGACCGCTCCGCCAGCAGCGCACTCGCCGACCGCGTCCTCGGCGAGTTCGCCGCCGCCCACCCCGGGGTGCCGGTGGTACGGCGTCACCTCGGCCGGGACCCGCTGCCCGCGCACGCCTGGGAGACCGCGATCTCCGGCAGCTACCTCCCGGAGGCGGACCGCACCGCCGCGCAGCGCGAGGCGCTCGCCACGGCCGAGGGGCTCGCCGCCGAGTTGCGGCAGGCGACGAGCGCCGTGCTCGCACTGCCGCTCTACAACTTCGGCGTCTCGCAGCACGCGAAGACGTGGATCGACCTCACGCTCGCCGGAGCGCCGCACGGCACCCGCCTGCTCGACGGCACGCCGACCGTCCTGGTCACCACCCGCGGCGGCGCCTACGGTCCCGGCACCCCGCGCGAGGGATGGGACCACAACATCGACTACCTGCGCCGCATCCTCGCCGACATCTGGGGCGCCGACCTCACGGTGGTCGAGCGCGAGTTCACGCTCGTCGGCGTGAACCCGGCCCTCGACGAGTTCACCGAGATCGCGGCGATCATGCACAAGACCGCCGAGGAGGCGGCGGCCGAGGCCGGAAGGGCGCTCGCCGCCCGGCACGCCGCCTGACCCGCCCGGCACGCCGCCCCTGAATCGTCGGGCGCGTCCCCGGCCTGCCGGCCGGTGGACCGGAGCTCCGGCGGACCTCTAGCGTGCGTGGATGCGACGAATCGTCATCACACAGAACATCACGCTCGACGGGGTCGTCGACGCCGAGCAGTCCTGGTTCGACGTCACCGCCGACACCGAGCAGGGACGGGAGCTGGCCGCGGTCACGGCCGAACACGCCGCCGCGTCGGACGGCTTCCTGGTCGGCCGGACCACCTTCGAGGCGATGCGCGGATTCTGGCCCCGGCAGCTCGACGACCGCACCGGAGTCACCGACCACCTCAACCGGGTGCGGAAGTACGTCGTGTCGACCACGCTGGACGACCCGGGATGGGACGGCACGACCGTCCTGCGAGGCGGCGACGCGCTGGAGCCGGAGATCCGCGCCCTGACCGACGGTGACGGAACCGACATCGTGCTCACCGGCAGCATCACGCTCGGGCACTCCCTGCTGCGGGCCGGGCTGGTTCACGAGGTGCGCCTCTTCACCTACCCGATCGTGCTCGGCCGGGGCCGGCGCCTGTTCCCGGACGGGTGGCGCGCCGAGAACCTGAGCCTGATCGAGCAGCGGACGTTCTCCGGCGGGGTGACCCTCACCAGATACGCCCTCTGACGGTTCCCCGGTTATCAGGTACCTTATAGACGACTATCAGGTGCCTGATAACAGGGGTGGGTCGTGAGGGTTCTGGTCATCGGGGCGGGGATGGGCGGGCTGACGCTGGCCCAGGCGCTGCGCCGCAACGGGATCGACGTGGTCGTGCACGAGCGCGACCGGGCCGTGGAGGCCACCGGCGGCTACCGGCTGCACCTCGACGATCGGGCCTGCGCGGCACTGCGCCGCCGTCTCGCGCCGGCCCACTACCAGGCGCTGCTGGCCAGCTCGGCCGGGCCGCGGGCGTTCACGCGGTTCGCGGTCGCCGACCACAGGATGCGGCTGCTGTTCGCCGAACCGCGCGGGCGGGCGTCGGAGACGCTGATGATCGGCCGGATCCCGCTGCGGCGGCTGCTGGCCCACGGCCTGGACGACGCGCTGCGGCTGGGATCGGAGTTCACCGGGCACCGTACCCACCCCGACGGCACGGTCACCGCGCACTTCGCCGACGGCGGCACCGACCGCGGTGACCTGCTGGTCGGCGCCGACGGCGTGGGGTCGCGCGTCGCACGGGCGCTGGCCGGGCGTCCGACGTCCCTCCCGGCCGGGGTGAGCGGCATCGCCGGCCGCACCGCCCTGACCGCCGCCACCCGGCCCCTGATCCCCGTGTTGCTGGCACGAGGGCCCGCCCTGGCGTTCGGCCCCGGCGGCGTCGGGCTGTTCCTCACCGTCCACGACCCCGACGCCGACCCCGCGGTCGACCCCGCGACCTGCACGGAGGTCGCGGCGATCACCGAGCCGCCCACCCTGATCTGGGGCGCGCTGGCACCGGAGAGGGCCTACCCCGGGCGGTCGCGGGAGCTCGACGGCGCCGCGCTGGTCCGGCTCGCCGCCTCACTCCTGCGCGGCTGGGACGGGACCGTGCGCGCGCTGGTGCGCGCGGCCGACCCCACGACGGCGGCCTTCTTCGCCTTCCACACCGCCGACCCCGGCGCCGACCTCACCCCGTGGCCGGCGGGTGCCGTCACCGCGCTGGGCGACGCCGTGCACGCCATGCCCCCCACCGGGGGCATGGCCGCGGCCACCGCGATCCGCGACGCCGACGTGCTCGCCGAGGAACTGCTCCTGGTACGGGACGGGCGGTCCACGATCCCGCTGGCGGTGCACCGCTTCCAGAACCGGATGGCCGGCTACGCCGGCGAGGCCGTGCGCACGTCGATGCAACCGTTGCGATGGATCCACCGGCTCGCCACACCGGCGGGAAACCGGGCCTCCCGGATCGCGCTGCCGACCGTCGCCGCCGCCGCACGGCTCGGCCGCACCCTCACCGGGGCCCACGGTGCCTGAGACGCGTCCCGACGGGGGGACACGGCCCGAGGGAGAACCCGACCTGCCGCTCTGGGAGCTGATCCAGACCTCCTACGTCGTCGCCCGGGGCTTCACCGAGGTCTTCGGCGCCGTCGGGCTCACCCCCGCCCAGTTCGGCGTGCTGGCCTCGCTCGCCGACGGCGACGACCTCAGTCAGGCCGAGCTCGCCCGAGCGATCATGGTGCGGCCGCAGAGCCTCGGCGAGGTGGCCGCCTCCCTGATCGAGCGCGGCCTCGTCGAGCGCGACGGGCCGGGCGGGCGCGGACGCCGCGCGGCACTGCGCATCACCGAGGCGGGCCGGACGCTCCTCGGCCGCGCCCTGCCCGGAGTGCTCGCCTTCAACGCCCCGCGGGTCATGGGGCTGTCGGACACGGACGCCGCCGAACTGATCCGGATGCTCCGCGCCGTCCGGAACACCCTGTCCTCAGGGGGCGGTCCCGGCTCTGAGTGATCACGCGGTGCCGAGTCGACGATCAAGGGCCGGCGTCAGGCCGCCGCGTGGTGCAGGCGCTCCCGAGGTCCTCCCTCACCCCGGTCACCTCGACTCCCGCCGAACGCCCCTGGGCGATCGCGGACGCGATCGCCTCCGCCGCCCAGCGGGCCTCGCGGTCGAACGTGGCGATTCCAGGCCCTCCCACAATGGGGTCGAACGACACCACGGCGTCGCCCCATCCGGCCTCGTACAGAGCGTCGATGACCGCTTCACCGCTCGGGGCCGTGAAGTGAAGCTCGAAACTGTAAACGGTCACGGGACCGGTCTCCCTCCGACAGGTCGTTCCCGACCCCATGTGGGCACCGCTCGGGAAGAACCCCTGGTCGTCTACCAGGAGGTTCTCGTATTTCCGGAGCCGAGGCTAGAAGTCAAACTCGCCCTTCTTGGCTCCGTCGATGAAGGCGTCCCAGACGCCGGCGCTCACCACGAAGGGAGCCTTCTCCGGGGCCTCGGTGTCGCGCAGGGCGACTCTCCCGCCGGACAGCGGAGCCACCTCAAGACAGTCGCCTTGGTTGGACGCACTCTTCGTGGCCTTGCGCCAGACCGCCGTCTTCAGTTCCTCGCTCAGGTCCATGACTTCTCTGCCTCTCTGATCAACTCGATCGAGACATGCTGAGGATGCGCCTCAGATCGAATGGTGTCATATCGGGCGTAGATGGCCTCGACGTCCTCTGTTCGATCTGAGATGTGTCCATGGGTGGCGGATTCGATATACACCGTATCCGTGTTTCCTTGAAGTTGGGCGATGACAAAACCGCCTGAGACTCCTGTGGTCGCTCCGAGAGCGAGAGGAACAACTTGGATGCCGATTCGCGGTGAATCGGTTACTTCCAGGAGGTGTTCGAGCTGTCGGCGCATGACCTCCTTACCGCCGATCGGGCGAAGCAGGACGGTTTCATCGAGCACGACCCGGAGCATCGGGCGAGCCGATCGAGAAAAAATCTCCCGTCTCTCCATTCGCGCCTTTACTGCCTTCTCTGTCTGCTCGACTGTTATGCCGGGCTCGCCGCTGATCACCGCGTGGGCGTACTCCTCGGTCTGCAGAAGACCCGGCACGACGAGCGGTTGCCAGGTGTGCAGGGTGTGCGCCTGCTGTTCGATGTCCAGCCAGCCCCGGAACCATTGAGGGCTGGCCGCGCGGGTGATGTGCGTCCACAGGTTGATGATCTCCCCGCCCGCCTTCAGGGCGTCGTCGCAGCGCTGGGCGAAGTTCCGGCTGGGGGTGCGCTCACCCCTTTCGATGAAGCCGATCAGGCTCTGACTGAACTGGATGATGTCCGCCAGCCGATCCTGTGACAGCCCCGCCCGCTTTCGATGTTTGCGCACCTCGGCGCCGAAGACGACCAGAGATCTCGCGACTCGACCGGGCTCGGGGGATGCGGACATTTCATCTCCGTCCGACGGGGGAAGCACTCGGGAAGCACAGAAAAGCACCGTAGAACACAAGCTGTTCTAACGATGTGCTGACCTTTCACTATTCAACGTAGCCCTCCTGGGGGCACTCTGTGAAGTGCTTCCGGAAGCAGCGGAATCGCAAGAAGGGCTTTTTTCTCCATGCCGGGGAAGTCCTTCATGAATTGATATCAGAAATGTCCGGAAGGTGGTGAGAGGGCGCCTGACCGTCGGCGTCCCCACCCCCGGTGACCGATTCCCGCATTCGCGGGACATGGACATGTAACTCGCTCGCCACCCCTACGGCGACGGGCGCGCCACGACAGGTAAGGGCGCCGCCCGTCAGGACGAGCCCCTTGAACGGACACGGAGGTCCGATCCGATGCACGACTCCACCGGAGACCCCGGGCCGATCGGTGTTCACCGGGACGCCGACCGGCCGCCCACGCCGCTCGGTTGCCGCTGGTGCGGACATCCCCCGTACGTCCGAACCGCCTGCTGGGACGTGCCCCACGACCCCTCGGCCATCGCCAAGGTTCGCGCTCTGGTGGACGACACCCTCACCGTCTGGACGCTTCGGCACCTCGCCGACGACGTGGTCCTCGTGGCCGGGGAACTGCTCGCCAACGCCGTCGTCCACGGTGACGCCCCGGCGACCCTCTCCCTGCGCGCCGGAACCGGTGAGCTCCGCATGGAGGTGACCGACCACGGGCCGGGGCGGCCCCGGCACCTTCGTCTCGACACCGGTGCCCTGCACGGCCGTGGCCTGACCATCGTCGAGGCCCTCTCTCACGAAACCGGCGTCGTCCCGCTGCCCGACCACCCCGGCAAGACCGTCTGGGCCCTCTGGCGGCTTCCCTCCCGAACGGCTCACACGACCACCCGGACGCCGCTCTGAACCGGGGAGCCGACCGGCGCGTCCGAAGGCCCCGGGGTCAGGGTGAGGTCGTCTCCCCGTGACAGCGGGGGAGGCGCCACCGCACCGGCGTCACGCGGTGCCCGTGTGGCGGCGCCCTGCACCCGAGAGCAGGAGAAGCACGGCGACCGCCCCGTACGGCGCGACCACGAACCAGGCGGGCAGCGACCCCTCCGGACAGTACGGGGAGAACAACGCGCGGGAGAGCAGGTGGCAGGCGCCCGTCGCGAGAGCGGCGACGGCGCCCACCCCGGACAGGCGGCGTCGCCGTGTCGTCCGGCCGCGGGCCGCCAGGGCGAGCGCCACCAGGACGAGGGGAAGAGCGGTCGCCATCGCCGCGAACGACAGCCCCAGGGGGGCGGGATCGGGGCCGACCCGATGAACACACAGGTCGACGTCCATCCCCGTCGGGAACATGGCCGCGTACGGCACGACGGCGGACAGGAGGATCGACGCCGCCCATGAGGCGGAAGAGCATCTGATCACAGGTTCTCTTTCGGGTCGGCGCCACGGGCCGGAAGGACCGGCCCGGTGCGGGAAAGGCGGCTCGTGCCCCTGCCCGGCGGGAGGGAAGATCAGAGGACGAGCATGACGGCCTGCCACAGCGGTACGGCGAACGCCAGGAGCAGCCACCACGACCGCGCCGCCCATCCCATGACCCAGCGGAAGACGGCGAACGCGGCGACGCCGGCGGCCAGAGAGCAGAGCAGGCCCGGAAAGGCGTCTTCGAGGTGGGAACGGCCCGAGGGGACGATGCTCCATTGCGTCAGGAAGGCAAAGAAAAGCGACCAGTAGAACAGGAAGCCGAAGAGGAGAAGGGCGACAAGGACTCTGGCGATCCGGCTACGTGACACTGACCCTCCCGGGGGCTTCTGCGGCCTGGCGGCGCCGATCAGCGTAGGCGCGGGCGATCAGGCCGGAGAGGGGCGGGCCCCGGTGAGCCGGCAGCCGATCGGGATCCGAGCCCGGCCGGGGTTCCGTAGCGGGCTCGTGCGGAGTCCTCTTCCGCGGCTCACGACATCCGGGAGTCCACCGCCCGCCGAACCCCGCCGGACGACCGTCGGGTTCGCTCCTCCGGGATTCGGACAGAATGGCGGGTCGCCGTGAATTCCACCAGTATCCCCGTGTGATGTGGAACGTTGAGGAATTCGTGAACGCGGCGAACGCGACCGTCGGCGAGCTGGCCGCCTACGTCGACGAGAGCCAGCGGGGCGTGCCGCCCGTCATCCGGCGCAGGCCCCCGCGCGAGCTGGCCGAACGGCTCGGCCTGGCCCGGTGGATCCGGGAGGGCGGGATGACCGTCGACGACCACGCGGAGTTCCTGCGGGTCTACCTCGCCGAGGGCACCCGGCTGCACCACCCCGCCTACCTCGGTCACCAGGTCGCCGTGCCGGACTTCCCGGCGGCGCTCGCCGACCTCGTCCACGGGGTGAGCAACAACCCGATGGCGATCTACGAGATGGGCGCCTCGGCGGCGACCGTGGAGTTCGAGGTGCTCCGCTGGATGCTCGCCACGGTGGGGTTCGGCGAGGCAGGCGGCGGGGTGCTGACGCACGGGGGATCGCTGGCCAACCTCACCGCCCTGCTGGCCGCACGGGCGGCGGTGGCCCCGGAGGCGTGGACCGACGGGGTGCCCGGCGACCTGGCCCTGCTGGTCCCGGCCTCCACGCACTACTCGCTCACCCGCGCCGCCGCGATCCTCGGACTGGGGGAGCGCGCCGTGGTGCCGCTGGAGGTGGACGGGCTCGGCAGGATCGACGTCGCGCGCCTGCCCGAGGCGCTGGCGCGGGTACGCCGGGCCGGGCGGCGGCCGATGGCCCTGGTGGCGAACGCCTGCGCGACCGGGACCGGCCTGTACGACGACCTGCGCGGCGTCGGCGGGTTCTGCGCCGCCAACGGGATCTGGTTCCACGTGGACGGCGCCCACGGCGCCTCGGCGCTGCTGTCGGAGGAGCACCGCCACCTGCTGGACGGGGTCGAGCTCGCCGACTCGCTGATCTGGGACGCGCACAAGATGCTGCGTACCTCCAGCCTGGCGGCGGCGGTGCTGACCCGCAGGGAGGGCGACCTGGACGCGGCCTTCCGGCAGAAGGCCAGCTACCTGTTCTACGGCGACCAGGGTTTCGACCTCATCGGCAGAACCGTGGAGTGCAGCAAGGCCGAGCTTGGCCTGAAGATCTTCCTCAACCTGGCCTGGCGGGGCGAGCGCGGCCTGGGCGAGTACGTCGCGCGCCGGTACGCCACCGCCCACCGCCTGTGGGAGCTGGCCGCGCGACGGCCGGGCTTCACGTGCCCGTACGAGCCGGAGAGCAACATCGTCTGCTTCCGGTACGGCACCGGCGACCAGGCGGCCATCCGGGAGCACCTGATGGAGGACGGCTCGTTCCAGCTCACCTCGGCCGAGATCGGCGGCGTCCGGCACCTGCGGGTGACCGTGATGTCCCCCTCCACCGACGACAAGACGCTGGAGGCGCTGCTGGACCGCATCGCCGAGCCGCAGGGCCGGGAGGGCGGCAGGGTGAGCGACGGGGTGAGCGGCGGGGTGGCCTCGGGGTGACACCCGCGGGCGACGGGCCCCCTGCCCGGCCGCGGATAGGGCAGGGGGCCGCGTTCGTCAGTTGTCGGTGCAGAACATGTGGATGCGGCAGTTGGTCAGCCGCCCGGCCTCGTCGGCGGCCGGCTCGCGCTCCTGCAGACCCTGGAGGTCCTCAACGTCGAAGGACATGGTGTTCACCTCCCCGTCGATCTCGTGGCCACGCCTGCGGCGGGCCGGTTCTCCTTCCACCGCCCGGGACCGGGCGGCGAGCCTGTGGGGGGGGAGCGCCAGGCGTCCCCCATGACGTCGTCGAGCGTCCACGGCCGGGCGTGCCCGTGCCGGAGCCGCAGGAGGAAGGTGACGACGCCCGCCGTACCGCCGAGGAACGTCGGCAGGACCGTGGAGAACGGGTCCGGCACGAGCGTCCTGCCGGAGCGGGAGACGGCCCGTGCCCGCAGGCACCCGGCCAGGTCCCCGGCCCATCGCAGGTAGCGGTCCTCGCCGGTGAAGTCGGCCATGTCGAGCAGGAACTCGCCCTCGCCCGGCAGGCCGTGGCACGGAACCGTCCCCGACCGCCACCGGGTGCGGTGGGCGGCGACCGCCGCCCGCCGGGCCAGGCGCAGCGCGCCGTCGTCGCCGGTGGCGCGCCAGTGACGGACGAGGAACGAGCCGATTCCCGACGACCCGCTGCACCAGTGCGGCCGTCGCGGCCGGAGCGTGCGCGGCTCCCCGGCCAGGGTCGGCCACCAGGCGCAGTCGCCGTCGATGTCGGCGTACTCCTCCAGGGCGCGGGCGATCTCGCGCGCGGTCGCCGTCCACTCCGGACGGTCCAGGGCGAGGGCTCCGTAGAGCAGCGCCGTGCCGATCCCGGCGATCCCGTGCGCGAAGCCGAGGTGGTCGGCGCCCGCCAGGCCGGAGTCGAACGACGCCGGCACCGGCCAGTGCGGGTGCCCGCGCCGGTAGGAGCGCGCGGCGTGCAGGTTCTCGAACGTCCTGGCGGCCCGCTCGCGGAGCACGGGGTCACCCGAGCGGACCGCGAGGCGGAGCACCGTCATGCCGGCGCCCGCCAGCCCGTGCGTCACGTCGGAGTTGGGGTACGCGGTCGGCAGCCGGGCCGCCGATCGCAGCGCCGCGTCCATGCTCTCGCCGTCACCGGCCGCCTCGGCCGCCTCGTACAGGGCCCAGAGGGCTCCGGAGCGGCCGAAGTGGAGGCCGGGAGGCCAGAGGTCCTCGGTGGCGAGGCGGGCGCGGAGCCACCGGGTCACACGAGCCGCCGTCCCGGCGACCTCCGCGCCCTCGGTCCCGGTGCCCTTCGAGCCCCGCGCCGCCTTGGCGCGTCCCGTCCCCTCCCGGGGCTCTGCGGCGCCGGGCCGTGCGCGGGAGGCGAGGGTGAGGACGCCCAGGACGCCCGGTACGCCCCCGTTCACCGAGCACGGGTCCGCCTCGACGCCGCCGTGGACGTTCGGCCACGGCGACGAGGCGTCTTGCGAGGTGTCCGCCGTCTCCACCAGCCACGCCAGGCCGTCCGCCACCAGGTCGTCCGTCCGAGCGCTCCTCTCCGCATCGGCTCGCGCGCCCGCCTCCGTGCGGGCCGGGGACTCCGTCCGGCCGCCTGTCACGGTACGGAACGGGAGACGGCCGGCGGCCGGAGCCCGGTCCGGGGACGACGTCCGCTCCGCGGGGAGCGGGTCGTCCGTGGCGAGCCCCTCCAGGTAGGCGGCGCAACGCTCCAGCGGCCAGCGCCGCTCCGGCTCGGTGAGCAGCCCTTCCACCAGGGGCCGCAGCAGGGCCAGGGCGGGGTTGGACGCGGACACCGCGGCGACGTGGTCGAGCAGCCGCCGCCCGCGGGCCGGACCGGTGACGCCGTCGTCGGGAAGCTCGGGCCCCGCGCCCACCGCGAGGAAGTAGGTCAGCGCGCCGAGCCCGAACAGGTCGGCCGCCTCACCCGGGGCGGGACGGAACCTGCCGCTGTGCGGCACCAGTTCCGGGGCCAGGTAGCCGGGGGTCCCGCCGATCATGACGATCTCGCCGGGCACCGCCACGTGCTCGGGGTCGATGAGCCGGAGGTCGCCGCCGGGAAGGAGCATCACGTTGTCCGGCGAGAGGTCGCGGAAGACGTACCCGCACGCGTGGACGGCGCGCAGCGCCTCGACGAGGCGCCGCACGATCGGCAGGACCTCGGCCGCCGCGCTCCCGAAACCGTCGTGCCCCACGGGTCCGGCGTTCTCCTCCGACCAGCGCCGCAGCGTCGTGCCGGGAACGTGCTCCTCGACGAGGAAGGTGTGCCCGCCCTGTTCGAAGAAGTCGACCACGGCGGGCACCAGGCCGGTCCCGGCCAGCGCCTCCAGACGGGAGCGCTCGGCCGCCAGCCGGGAACGGGCGTCGCGGCCCGCGAGGTCGGACGAGGCGTGCGGGCGCCCCTCCTTGATCACCACCTGGGCGCCGCTCACGGTGTCCCGGGCCAGGTACACGCCGCCCCTGTTGGCGTGTCGCACGGCCTCGCGGACCACGAAGCGGTCGTTCAGCATCACGGCGGCCGGCTTCGCCCCGCCGTTCCCGTTCCCGTTCTCGGTGGCCCGGGCGCCGGAGGGGCGCGCCTCACCGGCCTGACTGCCCGAGACGGAGGTGCCCGAGGCGGAGGTGCCCGAGGCGGGGCCGTTCCGGGTGGAGGCAGCGGCCGGGGGGACGGCGAAGGGGGAGGTGGCGAAGGGCGGTGGCGAGAACCTCGCGAGCCGCTCGTCGTGGATCGTCCCTCCCTCCGGCGTGCGGAGCCGGATCTCGTAGAACCCGTCGTTGCCGAGCACCCGGTGCCCGCCGAAGGCCCCGTACCGGTAGTGGACGATCCCGCCCGGCCGCCAGGGGCGGTCCGACAGGATCGCCGGGCCGGGCAGCCCCCAGGTGGCCTCGTCGAGCAGCGCCGCCAGCCGGGCCGCCTCGACGTCGCCCGAGGGGTAGGCGGTGACGAACTTCCCCGCCTGCGCGCGGGGGCAGTGCGGCATCAGCAGCTCCCAGTAGTCGTCCAGCCGCGCCGGGAACTTGAAGGCGCACCCCTCGGCGGAGAGCACCCGCACGACCCGGGAGAGCACGACGGGAGCGGAGAGCATCGTCGCGGAGACGTGAAGCTTCCAGCCCTGCGCGGGCAGGGCTCCTCCCACGGGGGAGATCCGGCACCAGAACGCGTCGTCGACGATCGACCAGGCGCGGGCCGGTGCCCGCCCGATCTCGGCGATCGCGATGTCACGCAGGAGGCCGCCGTCATCCGGGGTGCTTTTCACGACCGATCGTCCCGCCCTTCTGCTTTCGCATTCCCGCGTGTTCGAGGCGGCGGGCCCGCCGCTTTCCCTCGCCCTTCGGCGCTCGCACCAGAGAACACGCCGGACGGCGGGAGTGCCAGGTAAAAATACGCATCCGTGGCCCGCCCCGCCATTCTGGAAGCCTTTAATGCGCATTTTTCGTATTCACATATATTTAATTGGCGGCGGTCTCCTCCCCGTCCGGCCGCCGGGCCCGGACGGTCGCGAGAACGGCGAGCCCGGCGGCCTGCGCCGAGGCCAGGACGATCACACCGGCGCGGAAGCCGTCGGCCCCGCCCCCGGCCAGGTTCCACGCCAGGGACGTCACGGCCGGGCCCACCGTGAAGCCGAGGGTCCGGACGGTGGCGCCGACCCCTCCGGCGGTGCCCGTCATGCCGGGGGGCGCGGCGGCCAGCAACGCGGCGTTGTTGGGGGCGTTGAACAACCCCTGACCGGCACCGGCCAGCGCCAGCCGCCAGGCCAGGTCCACGAGTCCCGCGGACGGGCCCAGGGTGAGCATGCTCAGCGTCCCGGCCAGGGTCACCGCGCCGCCCGCGACGGCGACCACGTCCGGACGGTACCGGTCGGCCAGCGCTCCGCCGACCGGTGAGCACGCCGCCGTCCCGCCGACGAAGAACAGCAGCGCGACCCCCGTCGTCCCGGGAGTGCCCCGGAGCACGTCGGCCACGAGATAGGGGAGCAGGAACAGGGACAGGCCGACGACCGAGCTCATCAGCAGCAGGGCGGCCAGCGGCAGGCCGTACGCGCGGCGGCGGACGAGCGCGACCACCGGCCGGGAGGCGGGGAGCCTGCTCCACACCACCGCCAGCACCAGGGCGGCGACCGCGAGCGGCACGACGACGACCGCGCCGCCGCCGGCCCGGTCGAACGCGAGGAGCAGCGCGGCGACCGCGCCCCCCAGGATCGCGACCTCGCCCAGCAGCGACCGGTCCGGCGCGGGCAGCCCGCCCCGGCCGCCGGGAACGGTGCGATGTCCCAGCCACAGCACGACGAGCAGGACCGGGAGCTTCAGCAGGAAGACCGGGCGCCACCCGTACGCCCCGGCCACGAGCCCTCCCAGCGAGGCGCCGGCCATCGTGCCGAGGGGCATGATCGTGGCGATGTAACCCAGGGCGCGGCCGCGGTGCTCGGCGCGGACGCTCGCCCCCACGACGGGCATGTAGACCGCGACGACCAGGCCCCCCGCGATCCCCTGCAGCACGCGGGCGACCAGGAGCGCCCAGAACGCCGGGGCGAACGCCGCCAGCAGGCTCGTCAACCCCACCCCGGTCACCGCGAACATGAGCACCGACCGCGGGTCGGCGCGGTCCACCCAGCGGCCCGCGGGGACGGCCAGGGCCGCCGTGGGCAGGACGTAGGCCAGCAGCACCCAGGCGGTCGCGGCCGGGCCGACGCCCATCTCGGCCCCGATGACCGGCAGGGTGACCGCCGCGAGGCTCATCTCGACCGAGACGACCAGCATCGCCATGGCGAGCGCCACCACCGGCCCCCACCTGGTGCGCTCCACCGTCCCGGCCTGACCGGTCGTCCCTGCTTCGTTCCTCTTCATGGCCCCGACGCTAGGAAGGGGCGCCCGCGGCGCGCTTCTGTCGATCGACTGGTGCCGACGTCCGGACGTGCGGGTCGCGCGGGTCGCGCGGGTCGCGTGGCCGGATGCCGTACCGGCCGCCGGCCGCCGCCGGACGCCAGTCACATGACTCATGCGGCGCCGTCCCGGATCCTCCTACCGTCGGTGTCGTCGACCGAACGAGGCACGAAGGAGATCACGATGTCCCACGACCGGCTGCGTCTGGCGATCGTCATCGGCAGCACCAGGGAGGGCCGCGTCGCCCCGACCGTGGCCCGGTGGTTCACCGGCCGGGCCGAGGAGCACGGCGACATGGACGTCGACGTCCTGGACCTGGCCGAGGCCCCGCCGCCCGCCAGGCTCACGAACGAGCCCCCGCCCGAGGTGACCGCGCTCACCCCGCGGCTGGCCGCGGCCGACGCGTACGTCATCGTGACCCCCGAGTACAACCACAGCTTTCCCGCGTCGCTCAAGAGCGCCATCGACTGGCACTTCGCCGAGTGGCAGGCCAAGCCGATCGGCTTCGTCTCCTACGGGGGGATGGCCGGCGGGCTGCGCGCGGTGGAGCATCTCCGGCAGGTGTTCGCCGAGCTGCACGCGATGACCGTCCGCGACACGGTCAGCTTCCACGGCGTGCACGAGGCGTTCGACGCCGACGGCCGGGCCAGGCGGCCGGAAGGGTGCGACGCGGCGGCCAAGGCCATGCTCGGTCAGCTCGCCTGGTGGGGCCGCGCGCTGCGGGAGGCCAAGTCCAGGCAGCCCTACACCGGCTGATCCGTCCCCTCACCGAACCGACTCAGGAGATCGTCATGCACGCCATCCGGCAGTACGCCTTCGGCCCCGCCGAGAACCTGCTCCACGAGGAGGTCGAGGACCCCTCTCCCGGCCCGGGACAGGTCCGCATCGCGGTCCGGGCCGCCGGGGTCCACCTCATGGACACCTCGATCCGCGCCGGTTCCGCCGACGAGCTGCCCTTCCCGCTCCCGGACCTGCCGATGACTCCCGGCCGCGAGGTGGCCGGCGTCGTCGACGCGGTGGGTGCCGGCGTCGAGGAGAGCTGGCTGGGCCGCCGGGTCGTCGCCCACCTGGGCCTGGCCAGCGGCGGCTACGCCGAGCTGGCGGTCCGCGAGGCCGAGGCGGTGCACGCGCTGCCCGACGAACTGGCGGACGACGTCGCGGTGGCGATGATCGGCACCGGCCGTACCACGATGGGGATCCTCGACGTCGGGCAGATCGTTCCGGACGACGTGGTGCTGGTGACCGCGGCCGCCGGCGGGATCGGCAACCTGCTCGTCCAGGCGGCGCGGAACATCGGCGCGACCGTCGTGGGCGTGGCGGGCGGCCCGGCCAAGGTCGAGCGGGTCCGCCGGCTGGGGGCGACGATCGCCGTGGACTACGACACGGCGGACTGGGGCGGCCGGGTGCGCGAGGCGCTGAACGGGCGCGAGGTGACGGTGGCCTTCGACGGGGTCGGCGGCGCCCCGGGCCGCACCGCCCTGGAACTGCTCGGTGTCGGCGGCCGGTTCGTCATGTTCGGCTGGTCGGCGGGGAAGCCGACCGAGCTGTCCACCGGTGACCTCTACGCCCGCTGCCTGACCGCCTCGGTCGCCCTGGGCCCGCGGATCCTCAAGGCGCCCGGGGGGTTGCGCGGCCTGGAGGAGCGGTCGCTCGCCGAGGCGGCGTCCGGCAGGCTCGCCCCCGAGGTCCAGCGGTTCGCGCTCGCGGACGCGGCGGCGGCGCACACGGCCCTGGAGACGCGCGCCACCGTGGGCAAGGTCGTCCTGATCCCCTGACCTTCCGGAGCTCCGGCCCCGGCCCTCCGGAGCCTCCGGCCTTCCCTTCGCCCCGGGCCTTCCCGTCCCCGCCCCCGGCCCCTCGCCCTCCGCTCCCCGGCCCCCCGCTCCCCGACCTCCCGAACCCACCGCCCATGTGCCAGAGATGTCTGTTGAGTAGCTTCTAGTCATGTTCCACGGGCGGGCCGACGAACGGGCGGCCATCGACCGGCTGGTGGCGGACGCCCGCCGCCGCCGCAGCGGGGCGCTGGTCGTGCGCGGGGAGGCCGGGATCGGGAAGTCCGCCCTGCTCGACCACGCCGCCGAGGCGGCGGCCGGTGACATGCGGGTGCTGCGCGGGGTCGGGATCGAGGCGGAGAGCGAGTTGCCGTTCGCCGGCCTGCACCTGCTCCTGCGGGGGGTCGCGGACCACATCGACGCCCTCCCCGACAGGCAGGCGCGGGCCCTGCGCGGAGCCCTGGGGACGGCGCCCGCGGCGGGTGGCGACCGCTTCCTGACCGGTCTCGCGGTCCTGACCCTGCTGGCGGACCTGGCCGAGGAGCGCCCGCTGCTCTGCCTGGTCGACGACGCCCACTGGCTCGACCACGCCTCCGCCGAGGCCCTGCTGTTCGCCGCCCGCCGCCTCGACGCCGAGGGCGTCGCCCTGGTCCTCGCCGCCCGCGACCTGCACGCCCCCGCCTTCCCGGCACCCGGCCTCGCCGAGGTGCGCCTGCCCGGCCTGGACGCCGCGGCCGCCGCCGACCTGCTGGCCGGGCACGCCGCCGACCTGCCCCGGCACGTCCGGGACCAGATCCTGCGGGAGGCGCAGGGCAACCCGCTGGCCCTGCTGGAGCTGTCGGCGGCGCAGCGCGAGGGACAACTGCCCGCCTACCCCTACGACCTCGGGACGCTGCCGACCCACGGCCGGATCCAGCAGACCTTCGCCGACCGCATCGGCACGCTGCCCGAGCGCACCCGGACGCTCCTGCTGGTCGCCGCCGCCGACGACACCGGCGATCCGGCCGTCGTCCTCGGGGCCGCCGCGCGGCTCGGCGCGGCCGTCGAGGACCTGGAGCCCGCCGAGCACAGGCGCCTGCTGCTCATCACCGAGGGCCGCCTGGTCTTCCGGCACCCGCTGATCCGTGCCGCCGCCTACCGGGGGGCCACGCTGAGCCGGCGCCTGGCCGTGCACCGGGCGCTCGCCGACGCCCTCGGGGCGCGGGGCGACGACGACCGGCGCGCCTGGCACCTGGCCGCCGCCAGCACGTCCCCCGACGAGCGGGTCGCCGCCGCGCTGGAGCGGAGCGCCGAGAACGCGCGCACGCGCGGCGGCCACGCGGCGATCGCCGCGGCCTACGAGCGCGCGGCCTCGCTCAGCCCCGGACGGCACCACAGGGGGCGGCGCCTGGCCGCGGCGGCGCGGGCCGCCGCCGACGCCGGGCAGTTCGAACGGGCGGCCACCCTGGCCGACCAGGCCGCCCCGCACGCCACGGACCCGGCGACGACGGCGGAGGTCGCGCGGGTCCGGGCCACCGTGGCCGGCGAGCGGGGACGGCCGAGGGCGGCCCACGACATCCTCGTCGGGGCGGTGCTCTCCACCGCCGGGCACGACCCCGGCACCGCGGCGGACATGCTCTTCGACGCGGTGGAGACCGCCTGGTTCGCCGGTGATCTCACCGCGCTCGCCGACGTCGTGAAGCGGACCCGCGACCTGGGGCTCGACCCGGGCGACCGCGTACGGGTCCTCACCCGCGTGGCCCGGGGGCTCACCGGCCTGGCCGCCGACGAGGTGAGGGACGGGCTGCCGGCGCTGCGCGAGCTGATCGCCCTCACGGAGGCCGGACCGCACCGGGAGGCGTTCAGGGAACGGGCGCGGATCACCTGGTGGCACCTCATGCTCGGCGAGTACACCGCGGCCCACGACCTGGCCGCCGCCCTGGTGCGGGACTGCCGCGTCGAGGGAGCCGTCGGCGTGCTGCCGCGCGCGCTGGCGCTGCTCGCCCGCGCGCAGGCCCTCCAGGGACGGCATCGCGACGCGCTGGAGAGCGCCGTCGAGGGGCGGCGCGTCGCGCACGACACCGGCCAGAGCGACCAGGAGGGCTACCACTCGGTCGTCCTGGCCCAGCTCGCGGCCGTCGAGGGCGACCGGGAGCGGTGCGCCGGCCTGGTGGGGGAGGTGCTCGCGCGGGGGACCGGGGCGAACGTGGTGTGGGCCGGGTGCGCGCTCGCCCTGCTCGACCTCGGGCTCGGCCGGCACGAGGCCGTCCTGCGCAGGCTGGAGGACCTCACGGCCGGCCCCAACCGGCTGGACGTCCTCTCCAGCCTGCCCGACCTCGTCGAGGCCGCGGTCCGTCTCGGGCGGCCCGAACGCGCCGAGGAGCCGTACCGCTGGTACCAGGGCTGGGCCGACCAGGTCCGCCGGCCGTGGGCGGAGGCGATCGCGCTGCGGTGCCGGGCGCTGCTCGCCGGTGACGACGAGGAGGCGGGCGAGCACTACGCGCGGGCGGTCCGGCTGCACCGCGCCGGTGAGCGGCCCTTCGACCGCGCCCGGACCGAACTGCTGCACGGCGAGTGGCTGCGCCGCTCCCGCCGCCGGGCCGAGGCCCGCCCGCCGCTCCGCTCCGCCCTGGAGATCTTCGAGCGGCTCGGCGCCCGGCCCTGGGCCGACCGCGCCCGCACCGAGCTGCGCGCCTCGGGCGAGAGCGTCGCCGCGGGCGGGCCGGACCGCGGCACCGGCCCGCTCGGCCGCCTCTCCCCGCAGGAACTCCAGGTCGTACGGCTCGCCGCGACGGGGCTCAGCAACCGCGACATCGGCGCCCAGCTCTTCCTCAGCCCGCGAACCGTGGGCCACCACCTGTACAACGCCTATCCCAAGCTGGGCGTCGCCTCCCGCGGTGAGCTCGCCCGTCTCGACCTCTCGGCCGGCCCCGACCGGCGTTCCGCGTTGTAGCGTCACGGTCATGACCGAACTCGACGGCCGCCTTCGTGCGGTGTGCGACCTCACCGTGTCCGGCGTCAGGGAAATGGCCGGACGGCACGAGTACGACGGCATGATCCAGGACCTGTCACCGGAGGGGGTGCGCGCCGGGCTGGCCGCGCTGGGCCGGGGGCCGCTGCCCGCCGACCCCTACGACGCCGCCCACCTGCAGATCTTCGAAGAGGCCGTGCGGGTGCAGTTCGGCGAGCTGGAACTGCACCGGCGCAACCCCCTGGAGCACCTGGGCAACCTCGACCTGGCCACCTACGACCGCGAGTACGCCCCCGAGGCCGAGCGGGAGGCCGCCAAGCACGCCCACCTGGCCCTCTGGCCCGAGGCGGTGGACAACGCCGTGGCCTCCCTCGACCTGCTCAGCGCCCCCGTCGCGGCCGCGCTGCTCGGGGCGGTGCGCGGCCTGGCGGCCGGGGTGCCCGCGAACGCGAAGGAGAGCGCGCGCGAGGCCGCGTTCAGGGCGCACGCCCGGCTGGTGGAACACGTCGAGAAGGCCGCCCGCTCCGGGGACCCGGATGCCTCCCTCGGCGCCGGCGGCCTGGCCCGGCTGATGAGCGCCGGCGACGGCCTCCCGGTCGACCTGGGGCGGCTCGCCGAGCGGGCCGACGCCGAACGCGACCGCCTGATGGCCCGGCTGACGGAGTCCTGCGCGGCCCTGGGCCTCGCCGGACGGCAGCCGCTGGAGGTCGCGCGCGAGCTCGTCAGGGACCACCCCGGCCCGGACGGCGTGATCGAGGCGGCCAGGATCGGCACCGAGCGGGCGATCGCGTTCACCAGGGAGAAGGACCTGGTGCCCTACCACGACGGCGAGTGCCTGGTCGGCATCGCGCCCGAGTCGCGCCGGTGGGCGATGGCCATGATGAGCTGGGCGGCGCCGGGCGAGCCCGACGGCCCCTCCTGGTACCACGTCACCCCGCCCGACCCCTCCTGGCCCGAGCGCGACATCGAGGAGTGGCTGGAGGTCTTCAGCGAGACCACGCTCCCGGCGATCAACGTGCACGAGGTCGCCCCCGGGCACTTCTCGCACGGCCGCGCCCTGCGCCACGCGCGCTCCGAGGTGCGGCGGACGCTGATGTCGCTGGCCTTCGCCGAGGGCTGGGCGCACTACGCCGAGGAGTTGTGCGTGGAGGAGGACTTCGCGCCCGGCGACCCGCGCTTCGAGATCGGGGTGTGGCTGGAGGCGCTCATCAGGGTGACCCGGCTGGCCTGCGCGATCGGCGTGCACTCCGGTGCGATGACCGTCGAGGAGGGCGCCCGCCGCTTCGCCGCCGACACCCACATCGCCGGTCCCGCCGCCCTGTCGGAGGCGGCGCGGGCCACCTTCGACCCCACCTACGGCCGCTACACCTGGGGCAAGCTGGAGATCCTCGACCTGCGCGAGCGCGCCGGGGCCGAATGGGGCCCGGGCTTCGGGCTCAAGCGCTTCCACACCGCCATGCTCGACCTCGGCTCCCCGCCCCTGGGCCTGCTCGGCCACGCCCTCGGGGGGACGCCCGGCCGCCCCGCGTGAGAGCGCGGTCAGCGGTCCACGGCCGTCGCCCCGCCGTCGACGACCAGGTGGGCGCCGGTGACGAAGGACGCCTCGTCGCTCAGCAGGAACCGCACGGCCGCGGCGACCTCGGCGGGACGGCCGAGGCGGCGGAGGGGCGACTTGGTCCTGAAGGACTCCAGGTAGCCGGGGTCGCCGCCGGTGGCCCGGGCGAGCATCGGGGTGTCGATGTAGCCCGGGCAGACGGCGTTCACCCGGATCGGCACCAGCTCGTGCGCCATCGAGCGGGTCAGGCCGAGCAGGCCGGCCTTGGAGGAGCAGTACGCCGGGATGAACGCCTGCCCGACCAGGCCCTCGATCGAGGAGACGCCGACGACCGCGGCGCCCTCGTGGGCGCGCAGGTCGGGCAGCAGGGCCTTGACCAGCAGGGCGTGCGCGCGCAGGTTGACGTTGAGCACCGCGTCCCAGGCCGCCTCGGTGAGGTCGCCGAGCGCCAGGGGGGCGGCGATCCCGGCCGCGTGCACCAGGCCCCCGATCGACCCCAGGGCGTCGCGGCTCGCGGTGATCGCGGCGGGGAAGGCCGAGGCGTCGGTGACGTCGACGGTCACGGCGATCGTGGTGACGCCGTTCATGGCGACGAACGAGGCGGTCTCCTTGGCGCCGGGCCCGTCCACGTCCCAGATCGCGACCGGCCGCCCGGCCTCGGCCAGGGCCAGCGCGCAGGCCCGCCCGATCCCCGACGCGCCGCCGGTGACGACGACTCCGGTGCCCGCCATGGGGTCCCCTCCTCGACTGGTGGTGACCTTCAACGTTAGCTTGGGGGCCAATCGGTCGCTAGGTACGCCACGGCCCGCCGCGGCGCGGGCGTGAGATGTCAGGCTCAGGGAGGCGCGATGCGTGAACTGTCGGGCAAGGTCGCGGTCGTCACGGGGGCGGGCGGCGGGATCGGGCGGGCGCTCGCGCTGGGCCTGGCCGCGGAGGGCATGACGCTGATGCTCGCCGACGTCGACCCCTCGGCGCTCGCGGAGACCGCCTCGCTGGTGGAGGGGGCCAAGGTGCTCACCGAGATCACCGACGTCTCCGACCCGGTGGCCGTGGAGCACCTGGCCGACCGGACGTTCGGCGAGCTGGGCGCCGTGCACGTGCTCTGCAACAACGCGGGCGTCTTCCAGGGCGGCCGGATCTGGACCAGGGAGCCCGAGGACTTCGCCTGGCTGCTCGGGGTGAACCTGTGGGGGGTGCTGCACGGTATCCGGGCCTTCGTGCCCCGCATGATCGACCAGGACACCGAGGGGCACATCGTCAACACGGTCTCGGTCGCGGGACTGTTCGCCGCCCCGTACTCCGGGGGCTACTCGGTCTCGAAGTACGCCGCGTTCGCGGCGTCGCAGTCCCTCGCCCAGGATCTCGCGACGGCCGGCTCCAGGCTCCGGGTGACGGCGCTCTGCCCCGGCGGGGTGCGGACCGGCATCAACCGCTCCGAGCGGGTCCGGCCGGAGAACCTGCGGACCGCCGGGCGCACCGAGGACGAGGCGGCCTCCATGGAGATCATCGACGGGCTCCTGGAGCGGGGCATCGACCCGGCCGAGGTTGCGCGCGCGACGGTGGAGGCCATCCGCGAGGAGCGTTTCCTGGTCTTCACCCACCCCGGCTACGCCGAGGGCCTGCGCGGGCAGACCGAGGCCCTCCTGTCCGGGACGCTGCCCCCCTTCCCCGTCCACGAGTAGGTTCTCCCGACGGCGAACCGGCGCTCTCCCGTCCGCTTCCCGTCCGCTTCCCGCCCGTGAGGGGGCGTCTCCCCGTCCGTGAGGGGGCGTCTCCTCGCTCGTGATCAAGCGTTTCCCCGCCCGTGAGCGGGTGCTTTCCCGTCCGCGAGCGGGCGTGCGGGCGGGCGCCGATAGACTGGGACGACCGCTCTGTTCCCTTCGGGGGTCCTTTTGGGGGTCTTGGTGTCTGAGTTCGACACGGTCCTGGTCGTCGACTTCGGCGCGCAGTACGCGCAGCTGATCGCGCGACGGGTGCGTGAATGCCACGTCTACTCCGAGATCGTCCCCTCGACGATGCCGGTGGAGGAGATGATGGCCAAGAAGCCCAAGGCCGTCATCCTGTCCGGCGGCCCGTCGTCGGTGTACGCCGAGGGCGCCCCGGCCGCCCCCGCGGGCCTGTTCCGCACCGGCGTGCCCACCTTCGGCATCTGCTACGGCTTCCAGGTCATGGCCCAGGAGCTCGGCGGCGAGGTGGCCAGGACCGGCACGGCCGAGTACGGCGGCACCGCCCTGGACGTGAGCGGCCAGGGCGTGCTCTTCGCCGGGCTGCCCCGGAGCCAGTCGGTCTGGATGTCCCACGGCGACAGCGTCTCGGCCGCCCCCGAGGGGTTCACCGTGACCGCCGCGACCGCCCAGACGCCCGTGGCCGCCTTCGAGCACCCCGAGCTGGGGCTGTACGGCGTCCAGTTCCACCCCGAGGTGCTGCACTCCGAGCACGGCCAGGCCGTGCTCAAGCGCTTCCTCGACGCCGCGGGCTGCCGCCCCTCCTGGACGATGCTCAACATCGTCGAGGACGCGGTCGAGGCGATCCGCGCCCAGATCGGCCCCGAGGGGCGCGCCATCTGCGGCCTGTCGGGCGGCGTCGACTCCGCGGTGGCCGCCGCCATGGTCCAGCGGGCCATCGGCGACCGGCTGACCTGCGTCTTCGTCGACCACGGGCTGCTGCGCAAGGGCGAGGCCGAGCAGGTCGAGCGCGACTTCGTGGCCGCCACCGGCGTCAAGCTCCGGGTGGCCGACGCCCAGGAGCGCTTCCTGAAGGCGCTCGACGGGGTCACCGACCCCGAGGAGAAGCGCAAGATCATCGGCCGCGAGTTCATCAGGGTCTTCGAGGACGAGCAGCGCGCCATCCTGGCCGACGGGCCCGTCGACTTCCTCGTCCAGGGCACCCTCTACCCGGACGTGGTCGAGTCCGGCGGAGGCACCGGCACCGCCAACATCAAGTCCCACCACAACGTCGGCGGCCTCCCCGACGACCTGCGCTTCTCGCTGGTCGAGCCGCTGCGCGCGTTGTTCAAGGACGAGGTCCGCCGCGCCGGCGAGGAGCTGGGCCTGCCCGCCGCCATGGTCTGGCGCCAGCCGTTCCCCGGCCCCGGCCTGGGCATCCGCATCGTCGGCGCGGTCAGCCGCGAGCGCCTGGAGATCCTCCGCGAGGCGGACGCCATCGCCCGCGAGGAGCTCACCCGCGCCGGCCTCGACCGGGACATCTGGCAGTGCCCGGTCGTGCTGCTCGCCGACGTCCGCTCGGTGGGCGTCCAGGGCGACGGCCGCACCTACGGCCACCCGATCGTGCTCCGCCCGGTCTCCAGCGAGGATGCGATGACCGCCGACTGGTCCCGCGTCCCCTACGACGTGCTCGCCCGCATCTCCACCCGCATCACCAACGAGGTCCGCGAGGTCAACCGCGTGGTGCTCGACGTGACCAGCAAGCCGCCGGGCACCATCGAGTGGGAGTGACCCTCCGCCGGTAGGCCGGCCGGGACGTCCCCGTCGCGTCCCGCGTGCGGTGTCCCGGGCCGGTTCGCCGCCGACGGCAAGGCTTCGTAAAGTGCCGGACGGTAGGTTGGGGCGGGTGTCCTCCACCTCCTCGATCGGTGCCGCCCCGGCCCCCGCCGCCCGCCTGGCGTGGCTCGACGCGCTGCGCGGCCTCGGCGCGGTCGCCGTCATGCTGGAGCACCTGCTGCCCTGGTTCATGCCCTCCCTGAGGCCGTACTGGTTCAACCTCGGCATGTACGGCGTCCTGGTCTTCTTCCTGGTCAGCGGCTACATCATCCCGGTGTCGCTGGAGCGGCGCGGCGACGTGCGGGCCTTCTGGATCAGCCGCGTGTTCCGGCTGTACCCGATCTACCTGCTGGTCGTGGCCGGGGTGCTGGTGGCGGCGATCTGGATGCCGGTCCGCGAGCAGGTGCCCAGGGACCTGTCGTCGGTGTCCGCGCACGCCACGATGCTGCTGGACGTCGTGCACCGGGGCGGCCTGGCCGACACCATGTGGACGCTCTCGTACGAGATGGTCTTCTACCTGGTCGTGACCGCGCTGTTCGTCGGCGGGGCGCACCGGGCCAGCGGGACGATCGCGGTGGTCTTCGGGGTGGTCGCGGTCGTCGCCGGGCTCCTGCTGACCGGGCCGCTGCTGGACGGGCCCTGGCCCGCCTACGTGTCGGGCCCGGTGTTCCTCGCCGGTCTGGCCTGTCTTCTCGGCGGCAGGTTCCGCAGGAGCGCCGCCTACGTCCTGGGCGTGATGGCCGTGGTGCTGCTGCTCTTCTCCGGTTTCGTGCCGTGGCTGGGGGCGGTGATCCTCGCGGTGATGTTCGCCGGGACCGCGATCCGCCGCTGGGAGGAGGGGGCGGGCGGGCTCGCCCCGGTCGCGGTGACGGCCGTCCTGGTGGGCGTCACCCCGGTCTGGGCACCCCAGGCGGGCTGGTGGTGGGTGCAACCGGGGCCGTGGCTGGCCACCATGGCGCTGGCGGGAGCGACGTTCGCCGGGGGGATGGCCCTGCGCGAGCGCCGGCTGCCCGGGTTCCTCGTCTGGCTGGGCCTGGTGAGCTACTCGGTCTACCTGTTGCACCACCCGATGCTGCGGATCTTCCACGCCGTCGCCGGGGACGTGCGAGCGGCGGGGCAGGCGGTGCAGCTCTCGCTCAGCGCGGTGTTCGTGCTGTCGGTGCTCGGCCTGAGCCTGCTGACCTACCGCTACGTGGAACTTCCCATGCAGCGGCTGGGCAGGCGGCTGGCCCGGAGATCGGCCGGGGACGCGACACCGGGCACGGACGGCGCCGGGGGTCCGGGAGTGCCGGGGCTTCCGACGGCTCCCAGGGCGCCGGGAACGCCGGGGACGCCGGGGACGCCGGGAACGCTGAGGACGCCGGGGACAGGGACGGTGTGAGGAGCGCGGGGGGTGCCGCTCCCGAGCCGCCGTCCTCGGGAGACGGGGCTCGGGAGCGGTCCTCGGGCGACGGGGCCGGAGGGCCGTCCCCGGACGACGGGGCCCGGGAGCCGCCCTCGGGTGAGGGAGCCCGGGAGCCGTCCTGGGAGGACGAGGCTCAGAAGCTGTCCTCCGGCGACTGCGCGTAGGCGTCCGGGTCGCCGGTGGGCGAGTCCGAGTTCAGGTCGTCGTCCTTCTCGGAGCCGACCGGGTAGACGTCCCCGGCCACGGTGGCCTTGGCTCCGCGCAGCGAGGAGACCGACACCACGTGGTAGCCCTGCTTCTGCAGCGCGACCAGCAGCTTCGGCATCACCTTGACGGTCTGCTCGACCCAGTCGTGCATCAGGATCACGCCGTCACGCTTGGCGTTCTTGAGCACCTCGTCGTGGATGGCCTTCTCGTTCCTGGTCGCCCAGTCCCGCGAGCCGCCGTTCCACAGGATGATCGGCATGCCCATTTCCTTGGCGATCGCCGAGACACGCCCGTCGAGCTCGCCGTAGGGCGGGCGGATCGTCGTCGGGTACTTGCCGGTCACCTTCTTGACGATGGCCTGGGTCGAGGTCAGCTCCTCGCGGATCTTGTCCTCGGACAGTTCCCGCAGGTGCGGGTGGGTGTAGCTGTGGTTGCCGATCTCGTGGCCCT
This sequence comes from Streptosporangium sp. NPDC023615, assembly GCF_040640155.1. Classification (NCBI taxonomy): domain Bacteria; kingdom Bacillati; phylum Actinomycetota; class Actinomycetes; order Streptosporangiales; family Streptosporangiaceae; genus Streptosporangium; species Streptosporangium sp. NPDC023615. Next base: position 187,611 of record NZ_JBFABE010000003.1, on the reverse strand, counting down.
CGACGACCATCCGCTTGGCGAACGCGGGCCGGGACTTCACGTACTGGCCCTCGAGGAAGAACGTCGCCTTGGACTTGTACTTCTTGAAGGTGTCGAGCAGCTTGTCGGCGTACTTGCCGGGGCCGTCGTCGAAGGTCAGCGCGATGCACTTGACCTTCGCGCAGTCCACGGGCTTGGGAGCGGGCACGGGCTTGGGAGCGGGCTTGGCCTTGCCCGTCGCCTTGGGCGTGGCCGCCGCCTTGGGGGTGTTTTCTGGCTTGTCCGCACTCCACGCGGTGGTCGGGACGGAAATCATGGCTACCGCGCAGGACGCGGCCAGCACCATTCGGACAGGAGACTTCATGAGGGGAGCTCCGGGTCAAATCGACGTCGGTCGAAGGGGCATCCTATCGAGACGGCTGAGGCCTTCCGGGGCGGAAGAGTCACGATGTTCTGTGAAACCCCGCCCCGCCGAGGGCCGGGGCGCTCCGGCACCCGCTCCCGCCGACGTGTCGCAAGCTTGGTGATTCCCCAGGTCACGGCTGCGTATAGTCGGCGCGGGCGTTCCCGGCCGGTGCCCGATGATGAGCACCCGCCCGCTGCCAGAACCCGCTGGGAAGACCATGACGATCAGTACGGTGGAGCCGAGCACGGCCGCGCGGCAGCGGCCGGAGAGCCCCGGTTCCCCGGACCCCGGTTCCCCCGACGCCGGCCGGCGGTTCGCGCTCGCCTGTTACGCGACCGGCCAGCTCGTGCTGCTCGGCTGGTGGCTCGCCTTCCACCCCGGCCTGATGAGCCCCGATTCCGTCACCTACGTCGAGCACGTCACGACGGGGCCCTGGGTGGCCGGGCAGTCGGTCGCCTACGACGCCCTGCTCGGGCTCTGCCTGTGGCTGACCGGTGACGTGTCCGCGGTCACCCTGCTGCAGACGGCCGGGATGGCCGCCGCGCTGGCCCACCTGGCGGGCGCGGTCAGGGCGCTGGGCGCGCGGGGGCGGTGGCTGCTCGTCGCGGTCGGCTGCGCCACGCTGTCGCCGCCGCTCGGTGCCTTCACCGTGGCGATCTGGAAGGACGTGCCGTTCACGATCTGCGCCGTGCTGGCCGCGGGCACCGCGATCAGGCTCGCCTCCCCGGTCTCGTCAGGGACCGGGGCCCCGGCCCCGTCCGGCACAGTGTCCGGCACCGTGTCCGGCACCGCCTCCACGACCACGTCCACGACCACGTCCGGGATCGCGTCCGCGCGGCGGCGGGGCGGGGCGCGGCGGCGGCGCAGGCCCGCGCGGTCCCGGGGCGTGACGGCCCGGGACCCGCGTCTGCCGGTCTTCTGCGCCGAGCTGCTCGGGCTGGGCCTCTTCCGCCACAACGGCTTCCTGGTCGCGTTGATCGCCGCCGTCCTGCTGGCGCTGCTGCTGCCCGCGGCCCGCCGCCGGCTGGCGGTCGTGGCGGCCACCGCGGTGACGGTGCCGGCGCTGATGCTGGGTGCCGGCTATCCGGCGCTGGGCATCACGCCCCCCTCCCGCACGTTCGCCTACCAGACGGTCTTCGGCGACCTCGCCGTGGCGTACGGGGAACGCCCCGAGCTCTTCGGGCGCGAGGAACGCGCCCTGCTGGAGGCGATCGCCCCGCCCGAGGCCTGGCGGCGGGGGGCGACCTGCCACACCATGGCGCGGATCTTCTTCGACCCCGCCTTCGGTCACGCCGAGGCCGAGCGGCGGATCTCCGACGTCCTGCGGCTCTGGCGGGGACTGCTGGCCCGCGCGCCCGGCCTGATGCTGGGCACCCGGATCTGCCGCGCCGCGCTGGCCTGGCAGATCGACTCGACCGCGGGGGAACCCGGGGGCGAGCTCTACCGCTTCTCCCTGCACGACCCGCGCCTGCCTTCTGCCTGGGAGGGCACCCGCGTGGCCTCGGTGATGCGGCAGCGGCCCTTCCTCCCGGCCCTGCGGTCCGCCGGCCTGACCGCGCTGGACGCCTCCACGGTCAGGCAGTTCGAGTGGCTGCTCTGGCGGGCGCCCTTCTGGTGCTACCTCGGCTACGCCGCGGCGGTGCTGGCCCGGAGGCGTACCGGAAGCAGGGCGGCGCTCGCCGGGGCGGCCGTGGTCGCCGGCCAGCAGCTCGGCGTGATCCTCACCAACACCGCGCCGGACTTCCGGTTCATGGTGACGCCGATCCTCGTCGGGATCGTGCTGGTCCCGCTGCTGGCTCGGGAGGCGCGGATCCTGGCGGCCCGCCGCTGACCCGGGGACCGGCCGGTCCGTTCTGCCGGACCGGACGGATCGGACGGATCGGACCGACCGGCCGGGCTGGATCGGCCGGGCCGGTGGGATCGGCCGGGCCGGTCAGCGGTCGATCTCGTCGAAGAGCGCCTCCCACCGGTCCAGCACCCGGGGCAGCCGGTACTCCCCCATCCGCTCCCTGCCCCTGGCGCCCATCGCGCGGCGCAGCTCGGCGTCGGACATGAGGCGTTCCAGCGCGGCGGCGAAGCTCCCGGCGTTGCCGGGTTCGGCCAGCACGCCGTTGTCCCCGTCCCGGACCAGGGTCCGCACGCCCGCCGAGGCGTCACTGGCCACGGCGGGCAGGCCGCAGGCGGCGCCCTCGGCCAGGACCAGCCCCCATCCCTCGAAGTCGCTGCTCAGCGTCACGATGGAGGCGTCGAGGTACTCGGCCTCCACGTCGGCGACCTGCCCCCGGAAGACGATCCGGTCACCGAGACCGGTCTGCCACGCCTGCGCCTCCAGCGCCGCCCGGAGCGGCCCGTCGCCGATGATGTGCAGCTCCCACCGTTCGGCGACGGAGGGGGCCGCGGCGGCGAAGGCGTCGATCAGCAGGTCGATCCGCTTCACCCGGACCAGCCGCCCCGCCGAGACGATCCGGGGGTTGCGCAGCGGGGCCGCGCGCTCGGGGAAGATGCCGACCGGGTTCAGCATGGTCCCGCAGTTGGCGAGCCGGTGACCGGCGAAGGCCGCGGCGTAGTCGTCGCAGAGGAAGAGCGCCTTGTCGAAGTGGGCGTAGTACTTCTTGATCAGCCGGAGGTTCGGGGAGTCCACCGCCTCGGCGTACGACTGGTGGTACTGGCCGACCTTGGCGATGTGCGGCAGGGGCAGGTCGGCGATCCAGTGGGCGGCCCAGGGGGAGGCGACGACCAGGTAGCCGCGGCGGACCTGGTCGGTCAGCCGCAGCAGCCTCGTCCTGGCGGCCGCCACCTCCCGGGGGGCGCGCCGGGGCCTGCCCCTGCGCCAGGGGAGCGAGCGGGGGGACGCCTCGGGGGCGGGCGTGTCGTACAGCGTGAGGTGCCGGTAGACGGGGTCGGTGACGTAGGTCTGCGGCTGCCTGGAGGGGTTGATGCCGACCAGCGTCACCCGGTGCCCGCGCGCCCCCAGGCCCTGGGCCAGGGTGTGGATCACCCGCTGGGACCCGCCCATCGAGTCGGCGTCGGTGCTCAGGAAGAAGACGTCGCGGGCTCTCATCGCCTGACCTTTCTGGGGAGCGTGGGGTACGCCGCCGGAACGCGGCCTCGGCGCGAGCGTGCCGTCGTCGTGGATCCCGTCGTGGATCCCGCCGTGGGCCTCGACGTCGGAGGCGTCGTCGTCGTACGGCCTCGCGGTGGGGTGCGCCGTCATCGCAGGGCCTCCCCGAAGAACGCGTCCACGACCCTGGCGGCGGCCTGCCCGTCGTCGAGGGCGCACCAGCGCTCGCGGAACCGCGCGTAGCGTTCGGCGTACGTCTCGGTGATCTCCTCCAGCCGGGCCAGCGCGCCGGTCAGCTCGCCGGTGTCGCGGAGCAGCGGCCCGGGGGCGACGTCGGCCAGGTCGAAGCAGACGCCCCGCTGGGCGGCGGCGTAGCGCTCGTGGTCGTCGACGTAGTAGAGGATCGGCCTGCCGAGGCAGGTGTAGTCGAACATGATCGAGGAGTAGTCCGTCACCAGCACGTCCGAGGCCAGCATCAGGTCGTTCACCTCCGGATACGCCGAGGCGTCACGGACGAGGAAACCGAGCGGGTCCGGCACCGTGAAACGGTCGTAGCGGTGGGCCCGGACCAGGATCACCCAGTCCGCGGGGAGCGCCCCGGCGAGGGCGGGCAGGTCCAGCCGGATCGAGTCGCCGCTGAACCGCCCGCCGTCGCGGTAGGTGGGCGCGTACAGGACGACCCGCTTGCCCGCGGGGATCTCGAAGAACTCCCGCACCAGCCGCGCCCGCTCGCGCTGCGCGGGTTCGGCGTGCCGCACCAGCACGTCGTTGCGCGGGTAGCCCGCGTGGAGCAGCTCGCCGCCGAACCCGCTGGCCTCGGCGAAGTCACGCCGGAAGTCGCGGCCCGGCGTGAGCAGCACGTCCCAGCGCGCCACCGCCTCGGCGTACCTCCTGGCCAGGGCGGGTTGCGCCCGGTGCCGGGGTTCCTCCAGACCCATCTTCTTGAACACCTGGCCGTGCCAGGTCTGCAGGTAGCGGGTGGCCCGGCGCTTGCGGTAGCAGTAGGGCAGGTTGTGGCTGTCCACCCAGTAGGCGGCGCGGGCCAGCGTCCAGGCGTAGCGGAAGGTGTCGCGCCGGACGAGGTCGACGTCCTCGGGGAAGCGTTCGGGAACGCCCGCGTGCGACCAGACCGCCCGCAGCTCGGTGGCGCGTCGCCCGAGCTCCTCGTGGACGTAGCGCGGGTTGCCGGTGTAGTCGCTCCCCTCGGCCGACTCGAACAGCACCAGGTTCCGGTTCACCGGCACGACCGCGCTGAGGAACCGGTAGAAACGGCCCAGGTTGCGGGGGGTGGCGAGGTCGGCGAGCAGGCTCCGCCAGAGCTCGGACGCCTTGGGGAGGCGTCGTGCCGGCACCGGGCCGAGCCTGCGGGCGGTGAGGCGGAACGGGACGTCGGGCGAGGCCTCCAGGACCAGCCGTCCGGGGCCGACCGCGCCCACGGAGGTGAACGACAGGCCGGGGGAGGCCAGCAGGTGCCTGACGTTGCGGTGCTCGCCCTCGTGCAGCGCGATCATGACGGCCTGCGGTCGTACGACACCGTCCGGCCATTCCAGGTCGGGCAGGGAGATCGACACCCTGCCCTCCAGGACGCCGGGCTCCCCGGGGACGCCGGACCCCTCCGGGACGCCGGGCCTCTCCGATGACGCCGCGGGTGCCGGCTCGAAGGGGATCGAGGCGATCGTCTTCTTCCTGCCGCCGACGCGGAGCCACACGGACGCCGTCCGGCCCTCCAGCACCCCGCCGGGGTCGTAGGTCCGCACCGTCAGGTCCACCCGGTCCCTGGACGCCTGCAGGTCGACGAGCTCGTGCCGCAGCAGCGCGCCGGCGAACGGCTGCTCGGCCAGGTGCAGCTCGGTGACGTCCAGCTCGCTCCGGCCCCGCTCGCCGGTGGGGAGCGTCGCGCCCCAGAACACCCGCCCGCCGTGCTCGGTGACCCGGCGGGGCGGGATCGACGAGCCGCCGCCCAGCTCGACGGCGGCGAGCGCCGCCTCGGCGCCGCGCCGCTCGCGGACGAGCTGGATGCAGACCCGCTCGGCCCGGCTCAGTCGCCGGATCGCGGCCTCCTCCAGCGTGTCCACGTACGGGATGACGAGGTCGGCGAACTCGTCGATCCACCGGGGGTCGCGCAGCGGCAGGTCGCCCAGGTAGAGGCGGAGGTCGTGGGAGAGGAAGCGGTAGTCCTTGTCCCCCTTGAGGTCGAGGGAGTGGGTGTCGGCCAGCACGCGGTCGCTCAGCTCGGCGGCCGTGACGCGCTGGCGCACGTTCTCCAGCTCGTGCCGCCGGGAGGAGATCGACCTGGTCGCCGGGGTGGCCGCGAGCAGCCAGCGGTAGACCGGCCACGGGACGAGGGCGAAGAGCTTGCTGCGGCAGAACAGCTCGGTGGACCAGACGATGTCCTCGTGGTGGATGTCCTCGTGGAAGCGGATGCCGGTGCCGTCGAGGAAGCTCCGCCGGTACAGCTTGTTGGTGGCCAGGCAGTTGAAGAGCAGCTCGGGCTCGGCGCGGATGCCCTCCACGGTCCGCCGCTCCGCGAAGAGCTGCGGGTACCAGAGGGTGACGGCCCCGGTCGCCTCGTCGACGCGCTCCACGGTGCCCATGACGAAGTCGGCGTCGGTCCGCTCGGCCTCCAGCAGCAGGCTCTTGCAGGCGTGCCGGGGCAGCTCGTCGTCGCTGTCGAGGAACATCAGGAAGGGCGCGCGGGCGGCGTCCATGCCGGCGTTGCGGGGTGCCCCGCAGCCGCCGCTGTTGGCCGGGAGCCGCACGTAGCGGACCCGGCCGTCCTGTTCGGTGAGCGCCCTGGCCACCGTCGGGGTGTCGTCGCCGGAACAGTCGTCCACGATGATCACTTCGAGGTTCTTGAGCGTCTGGCCGAGAACGGACCGTACGGCCCGGGGTAAACGGGGCGCGTCGTCGTAGGTGATGACGATCACGCTGACGTCGGGGACCGTTGAGGGCTGTGTCATGGTGTGCGACTCCAGAGCGGCTGGGAGGAGAGCCTTGATCCGTCCGGCTCCCAGGTGGCGACAGGTGGGCGGGAGCCGGGCGGGGCGTGACGGGACCGCCCGCCCGGAGGGCCGGGTCGCATCGGGGACGACCCCGGGTGGTCCTGGGCGACTCCGGACGGTACGGGTGGAAACGGAGCGGTGCGGTGCGGGGGCGGGACGGGTGGACGGACGGGCGTGGGCGCGTGGACGGGGGTGGTGCGGACCCGTCCGGTCAGCGGGTCATGGGCGGGACGCGGCGGAGACCCCGAGCGGGACGGGGGCGTCGCGGCCGGAGCCCCCGCCCGGGTGCCCGCCGGAGCCTCTGCCGGAGCCTCTGCCGGGTCCGCGGGCCGCCGACTCCTCGTGGTAGTCGGCGTCGACGTTGACCTGCCACACGTCGTGCCGGGCGCCCTCGGCGATGTTCTCCACGGTCAGCATCGCGGTGAGCATGGAGTGGTCCTGGTTGTTGTAGCGGTGCATGCCGTTGCGGCCGACGGGGTGGATCCGCGGCCACTCCACGTCGAGGTACTTCCTGAGCACCTCCACGTTGTGGGCGTGGCCGGCGTCGTAGACCGGGTAGGCCCTCGGCATCCGCACCACGTAGCCCCGCTCGACCGAGCCCGAGGTGACCAGGCCCAGGTGCTCCAGTTCCCGGGTGCCGAACGCGACGAGGTCGTCGTCGGGCATCCGCCACAGGTCGTCGCCCTCGGTGACGAAGTACTCCAGGCCCAGGCAGGTCCGTCCGGCCCGCACCAGGTCCGCCGACCAGGAGCCGTAGTTCTGCACCCGGCCCAGGCGTACCTCGGGGGAGTGGATGTAGATCCAGTTGTCGGGGAAGGAGAACCGCTCGGGGACGACCAGCGCGACGGTGAGGAAGTCGCGGTACCTCAGCCCCGCGGCGGCCTCGGCGACGATGTCGGGCACGTCCGGCCCGAACGCGCGGATCAGGGCGCCGAGCGGCATCGAGGAGATCAGGTCGTCGCAGAGCACCTCGCGGACGGTGTCACCCGAGCCGGGCGGCACGTCCGGGCGGTGGACGCCGTCCGGGCCGTGGACGCCGTCCGGGCGGACGGTGACGGCCAGCCGGTCGCCGTGGCGGCGGATGCGCTCGACCCGGGTGCCGAGGTGCACGGCACCGCCGAGCCCGCGGACCCGTTCGGCGCAGCTCTCCCACATCATGCCCGGCCCCAGCCGGGGGTAGTGGAACTCCTCGATGAGGCTGGTGACCTCCTTCCGCCTCCTGCCGGGCGTCAGCGCGTCGGCGACGGCCCTGCCCAGCGAGAGGTTCTTGATCCGCTGCGCGGCCCAGTCGGCCTGGATGGTGTCGGCCGGGACGCCCCAGACCTTCTCGGTGTAGGTCTTGAAGAAGATCCCGTACAGCCGCCGGCCGAAACGGGCCGTGACCCAGCCCTCGAAGGTGGACTGGTCGGCGGGCGGCCGGACGCGGGCCCGGACGTAGGAGCCGACGCACCGCACGGACTCGACGAGGCCGAGGTTGGACAGGGCGTTGGACGCCTTGAGCGGGTAGTCGTAGAAACGGCCCCGGTAGTGGATGCGGCTCATCCTCGGCCGGAGCGGGAAGTCCCGCTCGTCGAGGAGCTCGTGCCAGAGCCGCTCGACCCTCGGCACCTTCGTGAAGAACCGGTGACCGCCGATGTCGAAGCGCCAGCCGTCGCGTTCCTCGGTACGGCTGATGCCGCCGACCACCCGGTCGGCTTCGAAGACCTCGCACGGACGTCCTCGCCGGACCAGCTCGTAGGCCGCGGTGAGCCCGGCGGGCCCCGCCCCCACGACGACCGTTGACTCCATGCGTCTCCCCCCGCGAATGCCGTTCGCTGTGATCTCGCCCGTCTCGGTCACCGATCGTGTCGGACGCCCCGGGGGGATCGAGGGGTCATTACGACTTACCAGGACGTGTGCATTCCCAGCCTTGACCACGGCATGGGGAAGGCGTTGCCGCGCCGCGGGGGGAGGGGCCCCGCGGTCCGTCCGGCCGGGGGCCGGGGACGGTCAAGACTCGGTCAGCTCCGTTCATGGCCGTCCCGTTTCGGACTCGTCCCGTCCCGCCGCGCGGCCATGCTTCTGACGTGACGTCCACCTCGGGCTCGGGGCCGCCGGGTGGTACCGGCGGGTGGACGGGCCTCCGCCGCCGCTCCCGGGCGGCCGTCCGGCCCCCGTCTCCCCGCCCGGGACGTCGTCCACGATGAGTGGATCTTCACCTGCGTGCCGTCTCCGGTGTTCGAGCCGATGGACCGGACCGTGAGCTTTCGACTACCGGAGGACCGACCGTGGCCCCAGTGAGCATCATCGTGCCCATCTACGACGTGGAACCGTACCTTGAGGCGTGTCTGGAGTCGTTGGTCGCGCAGACCTGGGCCGACATCGAGGTCGTCATGGTGGACGACGGCTCCCCCGACTCCAGCGCGGAGATCGCCGAGACCTTCGCCGCGCGCGACGCCCGGTTCCGGTTGATCCGTCAGGAGAACGGGGGTCTGGGCACCGCGCGCAACACCGGTGTGAGGCACGCGACGGGCGAGTTCCTCGCGTTCGTCGACAGCGACGACATGCTCCCGCTGACGGCCGTCGAGACGATGGTGTGCAGCCTGACCGACAGCGGGTCCGACCTCGCGACCGGCAACGTCCTCCGTTTCAGCGGCCAGGGGGTGCGCCAGTCGCCGATGCACAGGACGATCTTCACCGGCCCGGCCCGGCGGACCCACGTGACCGGCGCCCAGGCCCTGCTCAGGGACCGGCTGGTCACCAACAAGCTCTGGCGCCGCTCGTTCTGGGACGAGCACGGCATGAGCTTTCCCGAGGGCGTCCTGTGGGAGGACATCGCGGTCTCCCTGCCCGCGCACTTCCTGGCGCGGGCGGTGGACGTGCTCACCACCCCGGTCTACCTCTGGCGCGAGCGCGAGGGGGAGAGCGTCTCGATCACCCAGAACCGGGGACACGTCAAGGGCATCGAGGACCGGTTCGCCGCGGTCGGCTCGGTGCGGGAGTTCCTGGCCGGCACCGGCAGGACCGCGCACCTGGCGGCGTGGGACCGGATGGTCCTCGACGGCGACCTGCCGAACTTCCTTCAGGTCTTCGACCGGGCCGGGGAGGCGTTCCAGAACCGCTTCCTGGACCTGGCGTGCGCCTACCTGGAGCAGGCCGGGCCCAAGGTCCTCTCGCTCATCCCGGCGCAGCGGCGGGTGAAGTGGGCCCTGGTGCGCGAGCGCCGCCTGGAGGATCTCGTCCAGGTGCTGGAGTGGGACAGGACCGTCAAGCCGACCGCCCGCGTCGTCGGCGGCGGGGTGCGCGGCTACCACCTCAACAGTCCCGTGCAGGTCGGGCGGTCCCTCACCCGGATGCGCGATGAGCTGGACCTGCGCCAGCGGGTGGACGCGCTGGACTGGAAGGGCGACGCCCTGGTCGTCGAGGGACGGGTGTCGGTGCGCTACCTGCGGACCCGCAGGCGGATGCAGCAGCACGTCTTCGCCTGGCTGGTCCCCGAGGGGCCGGGGCGCAGGATGCGGCTCCCGGTGACGGTCCGGCGGAGCCTGTCGCTGGTGGACACCGGTCCGCGCCGGCGCAAGGACTGGTGCGGCTTCCGGCTGTCGATCGACCCGGACCGGCTCCCGGCCGGCTCGACCTGGCGGATCGAGCTGCGCGTGCTCTCCCGGGGCCTGCTGCGGCAGGGCGCGCTGGCCCAGCCGAGCCCGGCCGCGCGGCGGCTGGAGTTCTCCGAACGCGACTCCGGGACCGTCGCCTGGACGGAGTGGACGGCCGGGGAGGAGTTCCGGCTCAGGGTGGAACGGCCGGGCGGGCGGGTCACCGGGCACCGGGTGGCCGAGGGCACGCTGCGGATCACCGGCCGCTGCGGTGCCGGCCTCGGCGCCGGATCCGCCACCGGATCCGCCGGCTCGGGCACCGCGCCGGTGCTGCGGCTGACCCGGCCCCAGGGGGGCCGTGAGCGGCGCTACCCGATGACCGTCACCGGTGACGACTTCGAGGCGGTGATCGCGCTGGACGACGTGCTCTCGGAACGCTGGCCCGATCTCGACCCGGCGAGCCTGGAGATGAGCGCGCTGCACCCCGGCGCCGAGTGGCACTTCGACGTCGTCCCCGCAGAGGGCCCGGCCCGGCCGCTGATCGTCGGCGCCGCCGTGGAGCGCGGCCTGTACCGGCTCCGCGGGCGCGACGTGGTGCTGGACCGCTCGCAGCGGGGCGGGTTCGTGCTGCGCGAGCAGCGGCCCACCTTCTACGTGGAGCGGGTGGAGTGGGACGAGCACGGGCACCTGCGGCTCACCGGCGCGCCGATGCGCCCGATCGACGGCCCGGCCTGGCTGGTCGTCACCTCCCGCAACCGGTTCACCGAGCGGCTGTTCCCGCTGGTGGACGGCACGGTCACGGTGACGCCCGAGGGGAGCGACACGCTCGCCGGCCGGCTGCCGCTGCCCGCGGGCACGCACGGCTTCTCGGTCCGCACCGGCCTCGGTGACATGCGGGTGGAGTTCCGCCCGTCCGCGCCGCTGGAGCACATCTCGGCCACCCGGACGTTCACCTTCGAGACCGACGTGATGTCCGAGGCCGTGTTCACCGTCGGCGACGACCTGCGCGCCTCGGGCAGGCCCAAGCAGCAGCGGCTGCTGCGCGAGGACTTCTACCCCGCGCGCCGCGCCGAGCCGCTCCGGCCCGCCGTCCTGTTCGACAGCTTCGGCGGCAGGCAGTTCTCCGACAGCCCCAGGGCGATCTACGAGGAGCTGCGCGGGCGCGGCGCGGACCTGGAGTTCATGTGGCTCGTCCGGGACGGGCAGGTGGAGGTGCCCGAGGGGGTGGTGCCGGTCCGCCGCTACGGGCGCGAGTTCTACGACGCGCTGGCCCGCTGCCGGTACGTCGTCACCAACAGCGACCTGCCCGCCTGGTTCGAGCGCAGGCCCGGGCAGACCGTGGTGCAGACCTGGCGGGGCACGCCGCTCAAGCGGGTCGGCTTCGACGTGGAGAAGGTGCCGTTCGCCCGGCCCGACCACCACGAGCGGCTGGCCAGGACCGTCGCCCAGTGGAGCCACCTGATCTCGCCGGGCCCCTGGTGCAGCTCGATCCTGGACAGCGCCCTGCGCTTCCAGGGGGAGATCCTGGAGATCGGCTCCCCCCGCGACGACCTCCTGATCCGCGGCGGGGCCGAGGCGGTCGCCGAGCGGGCGGCGCGGGTCCGTGCGCGGCTCGGCCTGCCCGAGGGCAGGAAGGTCGTCCTGTACACCCCGACGTGGCGGGACGACAAGTTCTACAGCAGGGGGCGCTACCGGCTCGACCTGCACCTGGACCTGCAGCGGATGGCCGACGAGCTGGGCGGGGAGTACGTCTTCCTGCTGCGCAAGCACCCCACCGTGACCGACCGGGTGCCGCGGACCGGCACGGACCTCGTCCGCGACGTCTCGGTGTACCCGGACGTCCAGGAGCTCTACCTGGTCGCGGACATGCTGGTCACGGACTACTCGTCGGCGATGTTCGACTTCGCGGTGACCGGCCGGCCGCTGCTGTTCTACACCTACGACCTGGAGCGCTACCGCGACGAGGTGCGCGGCTTCTACTTCGACTTCGAGGCCGAGGCCCCCGGCCCGCTGCTGCGCACCACCGACGAGCTGATCGCGGCCGTGCGGGACGCCGGCGACACGCACGTCGAGTACCGCAGGGCCTACGAGGCGTTCACCGCCAGGTTCTGCCCGCTGGAGGACGGTCACGCGGCCGCGCGGGCCGTGGACCGGCTGTTCGCGTAGCGGCGCCGTCCGAAGGCCGGGGAGCCCTCTCCCCGGCCTTTCGTGCCCTCAAAGCGGCCGATCGCTCTGGCGGGGGCCGGTCAAGAAGTGGCATGGAGATCTTCTAGTAGTTACAGAGCGTAGATGAAAGGGGACACGGCGTGGCCATGCTGGAACGCATGAGGGCCTATTCGTTGGACGACGTTCACGCGACCCGGAAACGAAAAGACTCCTGGTGGACCGTTTTCCTGGTCGACCCGGTGGCGTGCAGGCTCACCCTGCTCGTCGCCAACCACACGTCCGTCACCCCCAACGGCCTCACTCGCCTCTCCCTGATCCTCGGCATGTGCTCGGCGATCTGTTTCGCGGGCGGCCGGCTGGTCGCCGGGGCCGTGCTGTTCTACGTGAGCTTCGCGGTCGACTGCATGGACGGGAAGATCGCCCGCCTGAAGGGGACCGGTACCGCGTTCGGCCTCTGGCTCGACTACGTGGGCGACCGCATCAGGGTCGTCTGCTGCGCGGCCGGGCTGGCCTCCGGGCAGTACGCCGTCACCGGCGACGTCTCCTACATCCTGCTCGGCGCCGGGGTGGCCGTGCTCGACCTGTTCCGCTACGTGAACGCGCCGCAGATGAAACGGGTGCGCGAGACGGTCAAGGAGAACCGGCTCGGGCGACCGGCGGCCGTCGGCTCGATCGAGCCGGGGACCGGCGTCCGCGCCGGGCGGGCCGGTCACAACGGGCAGGCCGGGCACAACGGGCGCGCCGCCCACACCGGCCACACCGGGGACGCCGAGATCGTCATGCTCCGCGAGCCCATCACCCCGCGCGAGTCCCTCACGCCCCGTGAGACCACCCCCTTCCGTGAGCCGATCACGCCGCGCGAGCCGCTGCGGGAGGCGGAGTTCGACGACGAGTTCGACGGCGGGCTCGACGACGGACCCGACGGCGGCTTCGGGGGCGGCTTCGACGGCGGGGGGGCGCGGGAGCCGCGGCCGGTCCCGTCGGCGCCGCGGCAGGGAAGGCGGCCGAGGCTGCCCCGCCGGGTCGGCCGCCTGCTGGCCCGCCACCGGGTGCGCACCCACCTGATCAGCGGCATCGAGTTCCACGCCGCGGTGTTCGTGGTCGCCCCGCTGATCGGCACGGCCGCGCTGGTGCCCGTCGCGGTCGGGGCGGGAGCGCTGCTCCTGCTGAACGAGATCTTCCTGATCTACCGAATGTGGCTCTTCGCCCGGGTGGCGCCCGTCGTGCCGCTCGTGGAGAAGGCGCCGCGCGTATCCGTCTGAGCAAGCGTTACGGGGGTTCGTTGTCATGCAGTCCGACCGCCCGATCTTCGTGATCGGCTGTCCGCGTTCCGGCACCACCATGTTGCAGCTCATGCTGCACTCGCATCCGCGCATCGCGGTGCCGCCGGAGACCCGGTTCGTGGTGCCCGGTTACTACCGCAGGTTCTCCTTCGGCGACCTGCGCGAGGAGCGCAACCGGCGCAGGGTCGGCCGGTGGATCGTGGGCGACAAGGACACCAAGTTCAAGGAGCTCAAGCTCGACGGGGAGAAGCTGATCGAGGACATCGTCGCCGGCCCGCCGACGCTGGGCTCCGCGATGGGCATCACCTTCCGCTCCTACGCCGAGCGGTACGACAAGAGCCGCTGGGGCGACAAGCGGCCCAGCTACTACCACCACGTGGACCTGCTGATGCGGCTCTTCCCCGACGCGCAGTTCGTGCACCTGATCAGGGACGGCCGCGACTGCGTGGCGTCGCTGAAGGAGATGCCCTGGTACACCAAGGACGTCTTCCACGCGGTGGTCAACTGGAGCGAGGCGATCGACTACGGTCGCCGGCACGCCAAGAGGCTCCCCGCCGACAGCTACTACGAGCTGCGCTACGAGGACCTGACGGCCTCCCCGGAGACCGAGCTGAGCAGGCTCTGCGACTTCCTCGGCGAGGACTACGACCCGGCGATGACCGAGCCGTACCACGTCGCCAGGGTGGCGATCCCGCAGCACAAGGTCTGGCACAGCAACACCCACGGCGACGTCACCACCGCCAGGGCGGGCTCGTGGAAGGCCAGGCTGGACCCCTGGGAGATCGCGGTGTGCGAGACCGTCCTGGCCGAGCGGCTGACCGCCAACGGCTACGAGCTCAGCGGCGCGCCCAAGGCGAGCAAGGCCCACGTCGCGGCCTGCGAGAAGGCCGCCTCCAAGCGGCGCTGGGCGCGCAGGCGCAAGGAGCTCCGCGACCGCGTCAACCGGCTGCGCGAGCCGAGCCCGGTGGCCGCGCGGCTCACCAGCCGGCAGCTCGGCGAGCTGGCGAAGGTCTGACCATGAAGCCCGACCGCCCGATCTTCATCCTGGGCTGTCCCCGCTCGGGGACGACGATGCTGCAGCTCATGCTGCACGCCCACCCGCGCGTCGCCATCCCGCCGGAGACCCGCTTCATGATCTCCGCGTACCAGCGCAGGCTCCGGTTCGGCGACCTGGAGGACGCCGGGCGCAGGCGCGAGCTGGCCGAGTGGGTGGTCGACCGGCCCCAGACGCGCTTCCACGAGCTGAACCTGGACCGCGACGAGGTGCTCGGGCAGATCGTGGCGGGGCCGCCGACCCTGGGCTCGGCGCTGGGCATCGTGCTGCGCGCCTACGCGGCCGGGCACGGCAAGGCCCGCTGGGGCGACAAGCGGCCCTCGTACTTCCAGTACACCGACGTGCTGCTGCGGCTCTTCCCCGACGCGCAGTTCGTGCACCTGATCAGGGACGGCCGCGACTGCGTGGCGTCGCTGAAGGAGATGCCCTGGTACAACGGGAGCCTCAACAGCGCGGTCTCCGCCTGGGCCGAGGCGATCGACTTCGCCAGGCACGGCGCGCCGAAGCTCCCCGGCGGCAGCTACCACGAGCTGCGCTACGAGGACCTGACCGCCGACCCCGAGGCCCACCTGCGCAGATTGTGCGAGTTCCTCGGCGAGGAGTTCGACGAGGCCATGTGCGACCCGGCCGCGATGGCCGACGTCGCCGTGCCCGCGCGCAAGACCTGGCACGCGCTCACCCACGGAGAGGTGACCACCGCCCGCGCCGGATCCTGGCGCGAGCGGCTCGACGCCGGTGAGATCTCGCTCTGCGAGAGCGTGCTCGCCGACCGCCTGGAGACCTACGGCTACGAGCTCACCGGCGCGCCGAAGGCGGAGACCTCGCGGATCGTCGGTTACGAGAGGACCGCGGCCAAGCGGAAGCTGGCCCGGGTCAAGCGGGTCACGTTCGACCGGCTGATCCGGCTCCGCGAGCCGAACCCGCTGGCGGCGCGGCTCACCGCGGCCCAGATCGTGCTGGCCGGGGTGCCGATGCCGCGCACCGAGCCCGCCACGGTCAGCGGGTGATCTCCTCGAACAGCGTCTCCCACCGGTCCAGCACCAGGTCCGGCCGGAACGTCTCGACGTGCGCGCGGGCGGCGGCGCCCAGCCGCCGCCGCCTCCCGGCCGAGGTCATCAGCCCCGCCAGCGCGCCGGCCAGCGCGCCCACGTCGGACGGGGGCACCAGCAGACCGGTCTCCCCGTCGCGGATGAGCGACCTGAGCCCGTCCGACACGTCGAACGCCACCGCGGGCACCCCGTAGGACGCGGCCTCGCCGACCACCAGCGGCAGCCCCTCGTGGTCGCTGGACAGGGCCAGCACCGAACCGCCCAGGTACTCCCGTCCCATCAGGGCCGCCGGTACCGGGCCGCGGAACACCACCCGGTCGCTCACCTCGCACGCCGCGGCGTGCGAGCGGAGACGGTCCAGCTCGGGGCCCTCCCCGATCAGGTGCAGCTCCCAGCCCTCGTCCGCCTGGCCCCTGGCCCGCGCGAACGCCGAGATCAGCCGGTCGAACCGCTTCACGCCCCCCAGCCTGCCGATCCCGAGCACCCGGCGGGCGCCCAGGTCCGCGGTCCGCGACGGCCAGACCGGCAGCGGGTTGGGGATGGACCAGGTGTTGGGCAGCAGCGCGTGCTCGGAGAACAACCAGGCGTCCTCCTCGGTGAGGAAGACCGCCTTCTCCAGGGTGCCGTAGTGACCGCGGACCGAGCGCAGGTGCCACGACCCCCGCGCGTGCTCGTACGACCCGTGGTACTGCCCGATCGGCAGCAACCGCTCGGGCAGCAGCCGCCTGATCCGGGTGACCACGCTGGGCGAGGCGAGCACGGCGAACCCCGGCCCCACGTCGCGCAGCAGCCGCTCCAGGGTCCTGCGCTCGCGCCGGGCGGCCGTCCGTGAGAGCCGGCCCACCGGCGCGCGGTGGACCACGTGGGCGGTGTAGCGCGGTCGTTCCACGTACCGGAACGGGCTCTCGGCCCGGTGCAGCCCGATCACGTGCACCTCGCGGCCCCGCTCGGCCAGTCCCTGCGCCACGGTGTGGGTGACCCGCTGCACGCCGCCCAGGGTGTCGGCGTCCAGGCAGGCGAACACGACCGCCCCCCGGCCGCCGCGGCTCACCTGAACCATCCCGGCATCGGGAGCCGGACCGGCGCGGGCCGGGCACGCGGCCCGGTCCCGCGCGGCCCGGTCCCGCGGTCGGGGAAGGGGCCGAAGAAGTCGTCCACCACCCCCGCCGCGGCGTGCCCCTTCTCGTCGGCGCACCACAGCTCCTGGAACGCCCGGTAGCGGGCGGCGAACGACGCGGACACGGCGTCCAGGTTCCGCAGGACCTCGATCAGCTCCCCGGTCGTGGTCAGGCAGGGGCCCGGGGCGATGGCCGGCAGGTCGTGGTAGACGCCGCGTTCCAGGTGGCGGTACTCGTCCCAGTCGTCGATGAGGAACATCATCGGCCGCCCGGTGACCGCGTAGTCGCACATCAGCGACGAGTAGTCGGTCAGCAGCGCGTCCGAGAGCAGCATCAG
This sequence comes from Streptosporangium sp. NPDC023615, assembly GCF_040640155.1. NCBI lineage: Bacteria > Bacillati > Actinomycetota > Actinomycetes > Streptosporangiales > Streptosporangiaceae > Streptosporangium > Streptosporangium sp. NPDC023615. The sequence continues at coordinate 170,581 of NZ_JBFABE010000003.1, read as the reverse complement.
GTCGTTGACCTCCGGGTACGACCCCGCCGACCGGACGAAGTGACGCAGGTGCTCGGGCACCCGGAACCGCTCGACCGGGTGGGTCCGCAGCACCATCGTCCACTCACCGGCCAGGGCCTCGGCCATCGCGGTCAGGTCCGCCCGGACCGACCGGCCCGAGCCCTTGGCCCGGTCGCGGTAGGTGGGGGCGTACAGCAGCACCCGGGAGCCGGGCGGGATCTCCAGCCGTTCGCGCGCCCGCCCGGCCGCCTCGGGGTCGCCGCGCACGAGCACGTCGCACCGGGGCGAGCCGTGGCGCAGCAGCGGTCCCCGGTAGCCGTTGGAGGGCACGAAGACCCGCTCGAACTCGGCGCTGGGCGAGACCAGCGCGTCCCAGCGCTCCACCGCGGCCCGCCAGGCCGTCCGGGGCCCGTCGAAGTCGGCGCGCAGGTCGGGCGCGTCGAAGCCGACCGACTTGATGCCCTGCCCGTGCCAGGTCTGCAGGTAGCGGGTGCCGGACGGCTTGGGGTAGGCCAGTGGCATGCCGTGGCTGTCGACCCAGTGACCGGCGCGGGCCATGGTCCAGACGTGGCGCCAGCTCATCCGGCGCACCAGCCGGGTGCCGGGCGGGAAGTTGCGGCGGTTCCTGGACACCGACCACACCGTCCGCAGCGGTGCCCGCCGCCGCCGGAGCTCCTCGTAGACGTAGCGCGGGTTGCCGGTGTAGCCCGCGCCGACGTCGGACTCGAACAGGACCAGGTCCCGGCGGGGCGGCAGCACCGAGATCAGCCCCTTGTAGACCCGGAGCTTCACCTCCGGGCCGCCGACCCGGCGCAGGAGCCGGGTGGCGGCCCGCCGCAGCCGGGGAAGCCGCCGCAGCGGACCCCGGCGGCGCCAGACCACCCGCATGACCGCGGCGGCGCCCTCGGCCCTGACGGTGATGTCGTGGTGGGCGACCGTGACGCGGAACGGCCCGGCCGAGGGGTCGACGAGCAGCCGGTCGGAGGTGACCCTCCCGTCGGGACGGACGATCTCGACCACCGGGTCGTAGCGGCCGTCGAACCCCAGGCGGCCGTGCCTGATCCCGGAGAGGTCGACCGTCGCCTCGCTCAGGTACCCGCCGCCGGGCCGCGCGCGCGGCGTCAGCGGCACCCGGTGGTCCTTGAACCGCAGGAACGCCCTCCACCCGGGGGTGGCGTCCAGGACGCCGAACGGGTCGTAGGTGCCGATCGACAGCCTGATCACCGCGCCCTCGCCGGTGACGGCCGCCTCGTGGCGCAGCCGGGAGGCGGTGTAGGGCAGCTCGGCCATGCGGAGCGGGGTGATGTCCCGCCTCGGGTCCGCCTCCGTGCCCCAGTAGGTGCGTCCGTCCCGGCGCAGGGCGGCGCGCGGCGGGGCCTTGGGCCCGTTCAGCGACCGGGCGGCGACCAGCAGCTCGTCGGGCCGGCCGTCGGTGATGAAGCTGCAGCAGACCCGCATGAGCGGGTCCATCGTCTCGAACACCACCGGGTCGAGCTCGGCCAGGTAGGGACGGACCACCGAGACGAACTCGGAGATCCACTCCGGGGCGCGGGCGGGCAGCGGGTTGAGGTAGACCCGCAGGTCCTGGCGGACGAAACGGCGCTGCCGCTCGTGCACCAGGTGGCCGAGGCCGTTCTCGCGCAGGATGTCGTCGCTCATCCGGGCCGCCCGGATCCGGGAGCGGACGTTGGCCATCTCGGTCAGGCTCAGCGAGATCGACGGCCGGGTCTCGCCCCCGGCCGCGGCCCGGTGCCACAGGTAGACCACCCAGGGGACCACGGCGAACCGTTGCGCCGCGCAGTACAGGGCGGTGCTGAAGACGTGGTCCTCGTAGTGGATGTCCTCCGGGAACGGCACCCGCCGCAGCAGCTCGGCCCGGTAGAGCTTGTTGGTGCTGAAGGAGTCCAGGAACATCTCGGGCTCCTGGGCGATCCCCTCGACGGTCCTGCGCCGGGCGAACAGGGCCGGGTAGTAGCGGGCGGTCTTGCCGGACCGCTCGTACAGCCGGGAGATCTGCCCGGTGACGAAGTCGGCGCCGGTGCGTTCGATCTCCAGCAGCAGGCTCTTGCAGGCGTGCCGGGTCAGCTCGTCGTCGCTGTCGAGGAACATCACGTACGGCGCGCGCGCGGAGGCCACGCCCCTGTTGCGCGGGGTGCCGCACCCCCCGCTGTTGACCTCGGCGCGCAGGTAGCGCACCCGGGGGTCCTCGCGCTGCAACGCGCGGGCGACGGGTTCGGTGCCGTCGGTGCTGGCGTCGTCGACGATGATCACCTCGACACCGCGCAGCGACTGCCGGAGCACGGATCGTACGGCCCTGGGCAGCCGGGTGGCGTCGTTGTAGGTGATGACCACAACGCTGCATTCAGGGATATTGATCACATTCTGAGGTATTCCCGAGAAAAGTAGGCACTTGTCCTACTTGTGCAGTGATGACACTGTTTTTGGGGTTGTGTGACACTACCTGGGCGGGCGGGGTCCCGGCCCGGCTTCCCGGCTATGCCCTTCGGTCCCTGTAGGGAACGGGACGGGTGGGTGGTGCCTGCCGGGTGTCGCCGAGCGGACCGGCGAGTGCTCGCTCGAATCCGGTAAGCGCCTTGATGAGATCGGGAGTCTCGAACGCGCGGTTGCGTCTGCCGATGGTGGTCTGCTTGAGCACGCCCGCCGCCACCAGGTGGTTGATGGCGTCGTTGGCTCGTTGAACGGACCTTCCGATGAGCTCGGCGGCGGTGGTGACGGTGAGGACGGGCGCGGAGGGAAGCATCCGCAGGAGCAGGTCCACCGAGGACGCCGCGCGAACCTTTCCCGCCTTCCTGCGCCATTCCGCCTCAAGGGCGTCGAGTTCCATGCCGAAGCGATCCGTGTCGGCGATGGCGCGAGCGGTGTCGGCGATGAAACGGTCGATGCAGATGCCGATCGCCTCCTGGGCTTCGGGTGAATCCGCATCACCCTCGTACCGATAGGTGGTGAGAGCGGCGATGTACGCGTTGGCGTGTGATGCCAGGATCAGGCTGATGGGCGGTACGAAACGGGTGGCGAGACCCCGTCGACGGAGAATCAGGTGAATGAGGGCCCTCCCGGTACGGCCGTTGCCGTCGACGAAAGGGTGGATGGTCTCGAACTGGGCGTGGACGATGGAGGCCTGGACCAGGGCGGGGTGGTCGTCGCCTGACATGTAGGCGCACAGGTCTTCGAGGAGGTCGGGGACCCTGTCCGGCGGCGGTGGCACGAAGTCGGCGGTGCATGGCGACATGCCGGTCCCGCCGACCCGGTTCTGCTCCGTTCTGATCAGGCCCCCGAGGGGGGCGTCACGGGTTCCTTCGAGGAGCTTTCGATGAAGTTCCAGTACGTCGTCGACGCGTATGGACGAGGCGTCGGCCAGCTTCAGGGCCGATTCCATGGCCCGGACGTTTCCGAGGACCGCGCGCGCGGTGTCGTCATGTGCCTCCACACCCGAACGCGCCGCGACGTCGGCCTTGGCCAGGCACCGTACGTCGATCTGCAGACCTTCGATGAAGGAACTCGCCACGGCCTCGGCCCGAAGCAGGAGCCTGGCCAGAGCTTCGAGACCGACCAGGGGGCGTTCGGACATGTTCAGCACCAGGAGTCGGCGTTCCACGTCGCCGATATCCGCGGAGCGTTGCCCGCTCAGCCGTAAAGGACGGCCGACGAGCGGGTCCGGGACGTAGGCTCTGTAGTCGCATGGCCGGCGTTCCGCACGGGTCGCGCCGTTCGACAGGCCCGGCCACGACGCGTCGATGTACTCGGCCACAGGGGTTAAGTCCTCCCGCTTGTATGAACGCTTAGATGTTAACCGTTCATACATCCGTCGGGTGTGAACTTCGCGGGACATGCCTTCCGTGTCTGGGAAGTGACACGGGAACGCCCGGAGGTCCTTTTCTAAGGCGCGTCCGTCCGCGGAGAGCGGGGTGTCCATGTGGTGGCCCGCGTGAGAGGAAGTCCGTCCTGGAGGTAAGCGGTCCGCCCCGTGCGGCGGGCCGACAGGCAGGCCCGCAGCCGGTGGGCCCGTTCCGGGGGCAGGAAGGCGTCCGCGTCCGCCGGACCCACCATCCGCCACGCGCTGAGCTCCTCCGGCGGCAGCCGGATCGCCGCCCGCTCCCGCTCGTCCAGGACGCCGCCGTCGAAGAGCATCCGGAACCCGCCGGGCCGCCCGTCACGAGGGCGCGTCCAGTCCGCGCACAACAGCACCGGGACGGGGGGCGAGAGGGTCAGCCCGAGTTCCTCGGCGGCCTCCCTCGTGGCCGCCTCCCACGGCGTCTCCCCCTCCTCGACCGTCCCGCCGGGAAACTCCCACCCCTCCTTGTACGTCGGCCGGACGAGAAGGACCCGGTCGGCCTCGTCGGTGACGAACAACGCGGCCGCCGTGGGATGGCGGGCAAGACCGCGGAAGTAATCTTCGACGCTCATGGACCGACCGTAACGGAGGGCGCCGGGACCCGGGACGTCCCCGCCGCCGGTGGGCCTTCCAGGGCTTCGGGCGGGATTCCGGACGGCCTCTCCGGGGTGCGGCCCGCTCCCGCCCGGCCGGAGGCGCGACGGGCACACGTCTGCGGCCGGCCCGGCCCGGTCCCGGCCTCCCGACCGTTCGTCGTCGTGCGTTCAGCGCCGGTTCAGGGACCGGCGGATCAGCCAGGTGACCAGGACGAGGAGTGTCAGGGCCGCGACCACCGGGGCGACGCGCTTGAGGAGCGGCAGGCCCGCCACCTCCAGGAGGTTCAGGGCCTCCTCGTCGGGGCTGAGCGAGGTGCGCGAGGTGCCGGCGGGGTGGCTCCGGCGCGTGCCGGACTCCTCGTCGAGGACCAGGTCCGGAGGCGTCGGCACCGCGCTGAGGTGCCTCGTGGCGCCGGCCGGCCCGGGAACGGGTGCCCCCGCCGGGGCGTTCGTCCCCTCCGGTCCGTCCGGTCCGCCCAGCCCGGAGGCCGCCGGGTCGGTGTCGTGCGAGGCGAGGGGCGTGGTGGGGGGCGTGGTGGGGGGCGTGGTGGGGGGCGTGGCGCCCGCGCCGCCGGGGTCGTCCGTGCCCCCCGCGGCGGGGGCCGTGGCGCCCGCCGGGCCGGGGGCCGGCGCCTCCGGGCTCCCCGGGGCCTCCGGGGCCTTCGAGCTCTTCGGGGCCTCCGAGCTCTTCGGAGGCGTCGACTCCTTCGGGCCCTTCGAGTCCCTGCCGGGCTTCGTGGACGTCGCGGGCTTCGTGCCCGCCGGACCGGCCGCGTCTTCTGGACCTTCCTGGCCTTCCGGGGCGGACGGCGCCGAGTCCGGCTGCCCGGCGGACGGCGCCTCCGGTGTCGCAGGAGCGCTCCAGCCGCCCACGCCGCCCGTCTCCAGGGGCGTCTCGGCGGCGGTCTCCACGCCGGGGCTCTCGCCCAGCAGCCGGGAGAGGTTGGCCGCGAACCTGTCGATCAGTTTCCCGCCGACCTCGGTCATCACGCCCCGGCCGAACTGGGCCGGGCGGCCGGTCACGGTGAAGGAGGTCTCGACGGTGACGCGGGTCGTGCGGCCCTCGGGGTGCAGGCGGGCGACGACCGTGGCGCCGGCGGTGCCCGGCCCCCTGGCCTCCTTGCCGGAGGCGGCGAGGGTCAGGGAGCGGGCGTCCTCGTCCACCTTCTCGTAGGAGGCGCGCCCCTGGTAGGTGACCGTGATCGGCCCGACCTTCACCTTCAGCTTGCCGGTGAAGGCGTCCCCCTCGACCTTGTCGACGGTGGCGCCGGGCAGGCAGGGCGCGACGCGCTCGACGTCGAGCAGTACCGGCCAGGCCTGCTCGACCGGCACCGGGATCGTGAACTCGTGCTCGAATCGCATCGCCATCGATCCGCTCCTTGTCGATCGGCCGCTGTTGCGACATTACGACTACACGGGGTCGTATTCCAGTACACCGCTGCGGAAGCGGACGAATGACCCAACGCAAACCATAATTGTATTTATGTCTATATAGCGGACCATGCTGGCTCGTAACGGTCCGAGCCGGACGGTGTCCGTATCCCTGGTACTGCCCATCTGGGCGTGGACGATGCCTCGGCGCCCGGTGATCGGGGCCGGATGGTGATCCGGGCCGGATCGGCGGACCGCCCGGTCCGGCACCGGGCCTGATCGGCCGGGGCTCAGCCGATCGCGCTCCTGATCGCCCGCCGGGTCAGCACGCGGGCCAGGTGACGGCGGTAGTCGGGCCTGGCGTGCAGGTCCGCCGGGGGCGAGGTGTCCTCGTCCGCCCGCGCGCACGCCTCGGCGACCGGATCGGCCGCGCCGCCGGGGCCGCCGCCGGAACCGGGACCGGAACCGGGACCGGGACCGAGTCCGGGACCGGGGGACGTGACCTCCACACCGCGCAGCGCCTCCTCCACGGCCCGGGCCCGCACCGGGGCGGGACCCATGTTGGTCAGCCCGATCCTGGCCTCCTCGACGACCCCGTCGCTCCGCCGCACGGCCGCGGCGACGCCGACGATCGCCCACGCCTGCGCGCTGCGGTGGAACTTCTCGTAGTGAAAGCCCCAGCCCGCTCCGAGGACGGGCACCTTGACGCCGGTCAGCACCTCGCCGGGCCCCAGCGCGGTCTCCAGGTAGTCGACGAAGAAGTCCGCCGCCGGGATCTCCCGCTCGCCGTCGCCGGAGCGGGCGACGAGGACGCAGCCGAGCGCCAGCGCCACCGCGGGCAGGTCCCCGGCGGGGTCGGCGTGGGCCAGGGAGCCGCCCAGCGTGCCGCGGTGCCGTACGGCGGGGTCGGCGACCGTGGCCGTGGCCAGGGCGAGCAGCGGGGCGCGCTCCCTGATCACGGCGGAGCGCAGCACCTCGTCGTGGGTGGTGAGCGCGCCGACGAACACGTGGTCGCCCCGGTCCTCGACGCCGCGCAGGCCGGGCAGGCGCCCGAGGTCCACCAGCGTGGACGGGTAGGCCAGCCGGAGCCGCAGCAGCGGCAGCAGCGACTGCCCCCCGGCCAGCACCTTGACGTCGTCGCCGGAGTCCGCGGCCTCGCCGAGCACCCGGCAGGCCTCCTCCAGCGACTCGGGCCTGACGTAGTCGAACGACGCGGGGATCATCGGTCGCCTCCCTCGGTGACGGCGCGCCAGACGCGCTCGGGGGTGCAGGGCATCCGCACGTCGTCCACCCCGAAGGGACGCAGCGCGTCGACGACCGCGTTGACCACCGCGGGCGTGGAGGCGATCGTCCCGGCCTCGCCGACGCCCTTGACGCCCAGCGGGTTGGTCGTCGACGGGGTCTCCGTGCGGTCGGTGACGAAGACCGGCAGGTCGGACGCGGCGGGGATGAGGTAGTCGGCCATCGTCGCGGTGAGCAGGTTGCCCTCGGCGTCGTGGACCGCCTCCTCGAACAAGGCCTGGGCGACGCCCTGGGCGATGCCGCCGTGCACCTGCCCCTCGACGATCAGCGGGTTCACCACCGACCCCACGTCGTCGACGGCCACGTAGGCCCGGATCCGCACCGCGCCCGTCTCGGTGTCCACCTCGACCGCGCACAGGTGGGTGCCGTGCGGGAAGGAGAAGTTGTCCGGGTCGAAGGTCGCGTCGGCGTCCAGCGCGGGCTCGAACCCCTCGGGCAGGTCGTGCGCGGCGAAGGTGGCCAGCGCCAGCTCCTGGATGGTCTTCCCCACCCCGGTGCCGCGGACCGTGAACGTGCCGTCGGCGAACTCGACGTCGTCGGCGGAGGCCTCCAGCATGTGCGCGGCGAGCAGCCTGGCCCGGTCCTTGACCTTCTCGCAGGCGGCCAGCACGGCGACACCGCCCACCACCAGGGAGCGGGAGCCGTAGGTGTCCATGCCCTTGTGGGAGACGGCCGTGTCGCCGTGCAGTACCGAGACGTCCTCGAACGGCACGCCCAGCGCGTCGGCGACGATCTGGCTCCACGCGGTCTCGTGCCCCTGGCCGTGCGGCGAGGAGCCGGTGACGACCTCGACCTTGCCGGTGGGCAGCATCCTCACCGAGGCGTGCTCCCAGCCGCCCGCGCCGTAGCTCAGGCTGCCCAGCACCCGGGAGGGGGCCAGCCCGCACATCTCGGTGAACGTGGAGACGCCGATGCCGAGCTGCACCGGGTCACGCCGGTCGCGGCGGTCGGCCTGCTCGGCCCTGAGCCTGTCGTACCCGAGCAGGGCCAGGGCCCGTTCGGTCGCGGCCTCGTAGTTGCCCGAGTCGTAGGTCAGCCCGCAGACCGTGGTGTACGGGAACTCCTCGTGGGTGATCCAGTTACGGCGGCGCAGCTCGACGGGGTCCATGCCCAGCTCGTGGGCGAGCTCGTCCATGGCGCGCTCGATCGCGAACGTCGCCTCCGGCCGCCCCGCGCCCCGGTAGGCGTCGGTCGGCACCTTGGTGGTGAAGACGCCGGTGCAGGTGAAGTCGTAGGCGTCCATCTTGTAGATCCCGTTGTACATGAACGCGCCCAGCAGCGGCACGCCCGGCGTGATCAGCATCAGGTAGGCGCCCATGTCGGCCAGCAGGTTCACCTGGACGCCCCGCACCCGCCCGTCCCGGTCGGCGGCGAGGCGGATCCGCTGGAGCTGGTCGCGGCCGTGGTGCGCGGTCAGGTTGCCCTCGGAGCGCGACTCGGTCCACTTCACCGGCCTGCCCAGCCGCCGGGTCAGCAGCAGGGCGAGGACCTCCTCGGCGGTGACCTGGAGCTTGGAGCCGAAGCCGCCGCCCACGTCCGGGGCGATCACCCGCAGCCGGTGCTCGGGGATGCCGGTGGTCAGCGCGAGCATGACGCGCAGCACGTGCGGGATCTGGGTGGACGAGTACAGCGTGAAGGAGTCGCCGTCGGTGGTGGCCACCACCGCGCGGGGCTCCATGGCCGTGGGGATGAGCCGCTGCTGCACGTAGGCGCGCTCGATCACCACCGGCGCGTCGCGGAACGCCTCCTCGACGTCGCCGCCGGAGAACCTCCAGGTGAACGCCCGGTTCCCGGCGGACGCGCCCTCGTGGACCTTCGGGCTGCCCTCGGTGAGCGCCTCGGTCATGTCGAGCACGGCCTCCAGCGGCTCGTAGTCGATCTCGATCGCCTCCAGGGCGTCGGCCGCCCGGTAGCGGTCGACGGCGACCACGCAGGCCACCGCCTCGCCGGCGTAGCGGACCTCGTCGACCGCCATCGGCGGGTGGTCGGGGATCAGGACGTCCTCGCTGACCGGCCAGGCGCACGGGAGGCTGCCCTGCTCGCCGGCGAGGTCCCGGCCGCTGTAGGCGGCGACCACGCCCGACAGGCCGCGCGCGGCCGAGGTGTCGACCCGGGTGATCCTGGCGTGGGCCATCGGGCTGCGCAGGAAGGCCACGTACGTCATGCCGGGGAGCTGGATGTTGTCGGTCCAGGTGGTGCGGCCGGTGACCAGCCGGGCGTCCTCCTTGCGCCTGCGCGCCCGGCCGACCTCGTGGCCGGCGGAGGGGGTGCCGAGCTGGTCGCTCTCGGCGATCCGCCCGGCGACCATGCCCGCGTCGAGCTGCTCGGTCATGGCGTCCGCACCTGCCCTCCGGCCGTCTCACGCCCGGCCGTGCCGTGCCCGGCCGTGCCGTGCCCGGCCGTGCCGGGGTCGGACGCGCCCGGACCGGACGTGCCGGACGTGCCGGACGCCGTCCGCTCCGCCTCGGGCCGTGACATCTCCCGGGCGCCGCGCCGTACCGCGCGGACGATGTTGGAGTAGCCCGTGCACCGGCACAGGTTGCCCTCCAGGCCCGCGCGGACGGCCTCCTCCGTCGGGTCGGGGTCGTCCCTGAGCAGGTCGATCGCGGCCATGATCATGCCGGGGGTGCAGTACCCGCACTGCAGGCCGTGCTCCTCGTGGAAGGCCCGCTGCACGGGGTGCCACTCGGTGCCCTCGGCCAGGCCCTCGACGGTGACGACGTCGCTCCCGTCGGCCTGTACGGCGAGGACGGAACAGCTCTTCACGCTCACCCCGTCCAGCAGCACGGTGCAGGCGCCGCAGTTGCTCGTGTCGCAGCCGACGGGCGTACCGGTCCTGCCCAGCCGGTCTCTCAGCAGGTGGACGAGGAGGAGGCGCGGTTCGACCTCCTCCTCGTAGCGGACCCCGTCGACGGTGAGGGATGTTCGAGGCATACGTCCTCCCGGTGGCACCCGGTGGGCATGGAACTGTGGAAGCCGACAGAAGTGAACGTACGCTCCTGCCGTTTCCGGTCAACCTCTCCACGCCCGGACGCGCCGTTCGGCTAGCGCCGGATCACCCTCGCCAGGATGGTGATCAGACCGGCCACACCCAGGCCGCCGACCAGGATCACGAGCATGATCAGCGGTTCGACGGACGGCCGGCTCACGAACACGATCCCGGCCGAGACGAACAGCATGCCGCTGAGCAGTGCCATCCAGTCGGTGCGGTGGGCGCGGCGGCGCGCGGGCCGCTCCAGGTCAGGCCGCACGGCGCACCTCCACGTCCCCGACACCGGCCTTGACGTTCAGCACGATGGTCGCCACGTCCCCCTTCGGGGGCACCTCGGGCTCCAGGATCCTGCTGTACCGGATGTCGGCGCCGCCCTCCACCGTGTGGTCGATCTTGACGTCGCCGAACCTGGTGGAGCCGTTCACCTCGACCCGGGCCGTCGCCGGCAGGACCACGCTGATCTCCCCGACCGTGACCGACGCGTCCAGGACGGTCCGCGAGCCCGGCGGCAGTGCCAGCTCGCTCAGGTCCAGGACGCCCTCGCCCACGCCCACCTCGTAGCCGGCGATCACCTCCGACAGGGCGGCGGGCTCCCAGTGGTAGTTGCCGAACTTCTTCGGCATCCCTCCCAGCAGGGAGCCGGCGATCAGGGCGAGCGACAGCACGGCGCCGATCACGACCAGGCCGGCTCCCCGGCCGAACCAGGCGGCGACCAGCAGGCCGGTGCCGATGACGGCGAGCGCGGCACCCCCGGCGACGGTCATGTCGACCGATCCCGAGGTGGACTGGATCGCCACGGTGACCCCTCCGACGATCATGGCCAGGACGATGGTGACGGCACCGACGAACGATCGGGGCCGGCCGGGTCTGGGCGGCGCCTCCACCGCTGCGCCGTACCCGGGCGGGGCGTAGGGGGAGTGGAGCCGCTCCCGCCTGCGGGGGTCCAGGGGCCGGTAGGGCCCGTACGGTGAGAAGGGCTCGCCCGAGGAGTCGAACGACGGGCTCAGGGGACGGTACGGGGCCGGCGGGACGTCCTCGTACGGAATGGGACCCGGGCCGGGGTCGTCCGGGTGGGGGACGTACCCGTCCGGGGAACCGGGGGTGGGCGGTTCCGCGGCCGTCTCACCACCCGGCCCGGCGACGGCTCGGGCCGGGGGGTGAGCGGCGTCCTCGGAGGCGGGGGGCACGGTGTCCCCCGCCACGGTCCCCCCGGTGGCACCGGTGACGTTTCCGGGCATGTTCCAGGGCGCGTTCCCGGACGTGTCCCCGGGCATGCTCCCGGCCGTGTTCGCGGGCCCGCCGCCGGACATGCTTCCGGGCGCGTGCGGGGCCGCGTACCCGGTGGCCGAGGTGGCGCGGGTGACGTGGTCGTGTTCGGCCAGGGGGCGGGAGCGCCCGCCCGTCTCCGGCCGGGCGTCCGGCGGGACCGGCGAGGCCGGTGGGAACGGCGAGGCCGGTGGGAACGGGGAGGCGGGCGAGACCGGGGAGGCGGGCGAGGGCGGCGAGGGCCGCCAGGAGCCGCTCCGGTGGGGTTGCTCCCCGCGGCGCAGCCGGTCGGGCAGCGACCGGGCCACGGCCAGCAGGTCGACCCCCCGGGCGTGGGCGGCGAGCAGGGCGATGGCGAGGACGGTGCCGACCACGATCGTCCCGGTGCCGACGCCGTCCGAGGAGACGTTGATCACCAGGCCGAGGGCGAAGACGCCGGTCAGCAGGGTCAGGACCGTCTCGCCGTCGAAGTCGCGCTTGGTCCACTGCTCCAGGTGGCCGGGGCCGCCGTCGGTCTCGCGCATCAGCAGGAAGGCCGCGATGTAGAGGATGATGCCGATCCCCGAGCCGAGCACCAGCACCGCGAAGCCGACCCGCACCAGCACCGGGTCGACCCCGGCGTACCGCCCCAGACCGGCGCAGACGCCGGTGAGCATGCGGCCCTGGTCGCTGCGGCCCAGCAGACCCCGCTCCTGCGCGGGGGAGGCGGGCTCGGGGCCGGGCACGCCACTCGTCTGATCCTGGGCCCGGCCGGTGTCGTTCATGCACCCCATCGTGGCCTTTCCCGCTCCCCGCCGCATCCGGGAGACCCCTGAGTCACCCCGGAGGGGAGCCCCTCGCCTCAGGGTCGCCTCAGGGGAACGCCTGATGCGTGACAGGCTGGTCCGTGTGACGATGCTGACGATATGGCTGACCGACAGACACTTCCCGACACGGCGCCCGTGACGTCCAAGGACGCGGCGCCCCTGCCCCGCCTCGTGAGGCCGGTGCAGGGGCGGCTGGTGGCCGGGGTGGCCCAGGGGGCCGCCGCCCAGCTCCGGCTCGACCCGGTCGTGCTGCGGCTGACCTTCGTGCTGCTCACCGTGGTGGACGGCGGTTTCGGCGCCGTGGCCTACGCCGTCCTGTGGATGTTCACCTCGCGCGAACCCCACGAGGGCAAGGAGCCCGCCAGGGACTGGAGCCAGATCGCCGCGTACGGCGCGATCGGGCTGGCGCTCGTCGCGCTGGGCTGGCTCACCGGGACCTCGGGGGCGGGGCTCGGCGCCTGGCCGCTCGCGGTCGGCGGCATCGGCTCGCTGATCCTGTGGCAGCAGGCCGACCCCGACCGGCGGCAGCGCTGGATGAGCCACACGGTGGGGCAGGTCCGTCAGAACCGGGTCCGCACGTTCCTCGGGCTGGTGCTCGTGGTGGTCGGCGCGGTCGGCTTCCTGGCGGCCAACGACGAGCTCGGCAAGGCGCGTCCCGGCATCGTGTTCACGCTGGTGGTGGTGGGCGGCGTCGCGCTGATCGCGACCCCCTGGCTGGCCGCCCTGTGGAAGGAGCTGCAGCGCGAGCGCCGCGAGCGCATCCGCCAGGAGGAGCGCGCCGAGGTCGCCGCGCACGTGCACGACTCGGTGCTGCACACGCTGACGCTGATCCAGCGCAGGGCCCAGGACCCGCGCGAGGTGATGCGGCTGGCCCGCGCCCAGGAGCGGGAGCTGCGCAACTGGCTGTACCAGCCCCAGCAGGACGCCGACGCCTCGGTGGCGGCGGCCGTGCGGCGGGTCGCGGCCGAGGAGGAGGACGCCCACGGGGTGCCGATCGAGGTCGTCTGCGTCGGAGACGGCCCGCTGACCCCCGAGCTGACCGCGATGATGCAGGCCGCCAGGCAGGCCATGGTGAACGCCGCCAAGTACTCCGGGGCCGAGGTCGTCTCCGTCTACGCCGAGACCGAGCCGGACGAGGTCGTGGTCTTCGTCAGGGATCGGGGGGCCGGGTTCGACATGGACGCCGTCCCCGAGGATCGTATGGGTATCCGCCAGTCGATCGTCGGCAGGATGGAGCGCCACGGGGGCAGCGCCCGGGTGCGTACCGAACCCGGCGAGGGTACGGAAGTGATGCTGACCATGAAACTGGAGAAGGCGTGAACGAGCGGCGAGGCATGACACGGCTGCGGGGGACGCGATGAGCCCGGTGAAGGTACTGATCGTCGACGACCACCGCCTGTTCCGCTCGGGAGTGCGCGCCGAGCTGGGCGACTCCATCGAGGTGATCGGGGAGGCCGAGGACGTGGACTCCGCGGTCAGGGCGATCGCCGAGCTCGGCCCGGACGTGGTCCTGCTGGACGTGCACATGCCCGGCGGCGGCGGCCAGGAGGTGCTGCGCAAGGTCCTGGGCTCGGGGTCGGCGGTCCGTTTCCTGGCCCTGTCGGTCTCCGACGCGGCCGAGGACGTCATCGGCGTGATCCGCGGCGGCGCCAGGGGGTACGTGACCAAGAACATCAGCGGGCGCGAGCTCACCGACGCCATCCGCCGGGTGGCCGAGGGAGACGCGGTCTTCTCGCCGAGACTGGCCGGGTTCGTGCTGGACGCGTTCTCCTCCAGCGAGGCCCCGGCGATCGACCCCGAGCTCGACTCGCTGACCCAGCGCGAGCGCGAGGTCCTGCGCCTGATCGCCCGGGGCTACGCGTACAAGGAGATCGCCAAGGAGCTCTTCATCTCGGTCAAGACCGTGGAGACCCACGTCTCGTCCGTGCTGCGCAAGCTCCAGCTCTCCAACCGCCACGAGCTGTCCCGCTGGGCCACGGCGCGGCGCCTGGTCTGAGATTCTCACCGTCCGATCGACCGGTTTCGCCTGTACGAGTAGTGACTTATGTGCGACTCTGCGAAGTATGGGACGTGATGTACCGGCGATGGTGTTCAGCCGTGAGGACAGGCGACGCTACCGGGACAAGGTGCGCCGCTGCCTCGACGTCTTCGCGCAGATGCTCCGCGAGTCCAGGTTCGAGTTCGACCGGCCCAAGGCCGGGCTGGAGATCGAACTCAACCTGGTGGACGACCGCGGCGAGGCCACCATGCGCAACAGCGAGGTGCTGCGGGCCATCGCCGAGCCCGACTGGGCCACCGAGCTGGGCCAGTTCAACGTGGAGATCAACGTGCTGCCCCAGTCCCTGGAGGGCGACGGCGCGGCCCGGCTGGAGCAAGTGATCAGGGACCGCCTCAACCACGCCGAGGAGCGGGCCAACACCGTCGGCGGGCACATGGTCATGGTCGGCATCCTGCCCACGCTGCGCGAGGGCGACGTCCACGAGGGCACGCTCTCGGCCAACCCCCGCTACAAACTGCTCAACGAGCAGATCTTCGCCGCCAGGGGCGAGGACCTGCACCTGTCGATCGAGGGCGACGAGTTCCTGGAGACCTACGCCGACAGCATCACCCCCGAGGCGGCCTGCACCAGCCTCCAGCTCCACCTCCAGGTCAGCCCCGAGGCGTTCGCCGCCAACTGGAACGCCGCCCAGGCCATCGCCGGACCCCAGGTGGCGCTGGCGGCCAACTCCCCGTTCCTGTTCGGCCGCAGGCTCTGGCAGGAGACCAGGATCCCGCTGTTCGAGCAGGCCACCGACACCCGCCCGGTGGAGCTGAAGGCCCAGGGCGTACGGCCCAGGGTGTGGTTCGGCGAGCGGTGGATCACCTCGGTCTTCGACCTCTTCGAGGAGAACGCCCGCTACTTCCCCGCGCTGCTGCCGCTCTGCGACGAGGAGGACCCGCGCGAGGAACTGTCCCGGGGGAACATCCCCGCGCTCGGCGAGCTGACCCTGCACAACGGCACCGTCTACCGGTGGAACCGGCCGGTCTACGCGGTCGTGGACGGCACCCCGCACCTGCGGGTGGAGAACCGGGTGCTGCCCGCAGGGCCCTCGGTGGCCGACGTCGCGGCCAACGCCGCGTTCTACTACGGGCTCATGCGCGTCCTGCCGTACGCCGAACGCCCGATCTGGACGCGCATGTCGTTCGCCGCGGCCGAGGACAACTTGCACGCCGCGGCCCGGCACGGCCTGGACGCCCGGCTCTACTGGCCCGGACTCGGCGAGGTGACCGCCTCGGAGCTGATCCTGCGCCGCCTGCTGCCGCTCGCCCACGAGGGGCTCGACCTGTGGGGCGTCGATCCCGGGTCCAGGGACCGGCTGCTGGGCATCGTCGAGCAGCGCTGCCTGACCGGTACGACCGGGGCGAGCTGGCAGATCGCGGCCGTGGACGCGCTCGGCGGCATCGAGAGGCACGAGGCGCTGCGCCGGATGACGCTGCGCTACATCGAGCACATGCACACCAACGAGCCCGTCCACACCTGGCCGTCCCTCTGACGCGTCGTTTCCGCGGGGGTCCCCCCGCGCGGAGGGAAACGCCTTCGGCCACGATGGAGGCATGAGAAGAGCGCTCCTCCTTGTCCTGGTGCTCGTGACGGCGGCCCTCACCGCCTGCGGGGTCGTGGTCGGAGGTCCGGGCGGGCAGGGCGATCCGGCCGAGGACGGCGGGGGTGCCCGGGGTGACGGGGGGATCGCCACGTCCGAGGCGCGAGGCCAGACGTTCGCCTCGGACGTCGAGCTGGCCAGGGAGTTCACCGAGGCGTACTGGAGCCGGACGTTCGCCGCGTCCGGCCTGACCTACCGGCCGGTCAACGACTTCATCGCCTACCGGGGGGACGACGGTCCCGCCTGCGGCGAGCAGCGGGCCGTGCCGAACAACGCCTTCTACTGCCCGGCCGGGCACTTCATCGCCTACGACGAGAACTGGATGCGCGAGCTCTACCGGCGGATGGGCGACGGCTCGGTGTACGTGATCATCCCGCACGAGTTCGGGCACGCCGTCCAGGCACAGTTGAACACCGCCTTCCGGCTGAACGTCGAGCGGGAGCTCCAGGCCGACTGCTACGCCGGGGGGACACTGGGGGCGCTGGTCAAGGGCGGCTCGCTGCAGACCGAGCCCGGGGACGAGGACGAGCTCCTGGTCAACCTCGCCGCGGCGGGCGACCCCACCGACGACTGGCTGCGCCCGGACGCCCACGGCACGGCCGAACAGCGCCAGGCGATGTTCGCCAAGGGCTACGACCGGGGGACCTCCGCCTGCTGAGACACCTCGCGACGCGTACCCGGCCGTCCCTCCGAAGGCTGATGCCCCGGCGGCACGCCCCGCCTGGTCCGGGGCCGGCGGCCATCGGGGGGATCTGGGGTGGCCTGACCGTGAGGGAACGCGGGGGGCTGCGCTTTCCCCGCGGCTGGCGCCGGGCCGCAGCAGGCTGAACGGCGATCACGTAACCTCTAGTCGGATTCGAGAGGTGCGGGGTCGGGCGCGGCCGGAAGGTCCTCCGGCCCGCGCGGCTCCCGGCGCGCCCCGGCATGCGGGACGCGGGACGACGTCCGAGGGAGTCGCGACCATGGAGCACGACCTGGCAGGGAGCGGGCCCCGGCCGGCCGGCACGACACGGGCCGCCGGTATGGCACGGGCCGGATTCCCGCGCGCGGCCTCGGGGCGGGACCCCTCCGGAGTCGCCGTCCAGGCCGGGGCGGTGGCCGTGCTGGTGGCGGCCAACGTGCTCAACAACCGGCTGGCCCCGAGGCTGGCGCCGCTCACCTCGGCCACGGCCGTCGGCGCGCTGCTCGTGATGGCCCGCCGTTCCGGGCTCTCCTGGGCCGAGCTGGGGTTCCACGAGCGGGCGCGCGGCCTGCGGATCGGCGGGGCGCTCGCCTCCGCGGTGGCCGTCTCCTACGCCGCGGGCATCGCGATCCCGGCCACCCGCCGCTTCTTCCGCGACGAGCGGGCCCTGTCGCTCTCCCGTGGCCGCGCGATCGAGGAGGCCCTGCTCCAGGTGCCGGTCGGCACGGTCCTGCTGGAGGAGGTCGGCTTCCGCGGGGTGGTGCACGCCCTGGTCGCCCGCTCCCACGGCCACGGTACGGCGACCGCCGTCTCCTCGGCCCTGTTCGGGCTCTGGCACGTCCTGCCCGCCATCGACATGATGGCCGCCAACCCCGCCCTGAGCGGCCTGGCCTCCGGCGAGGCGGTCCAGCCCGCGCCGACCTCCGCGGAGGCGTCCGCCGCCGGTCCCACGGCCGGTTCCGCCGTCGAGACCGCGGCCGGAGGCACCGCCGGAGCCGCCGCCGGGACCACCGCCCCGGTCACAGCCGGGTCCATCGCGCCGGGCGTTCCCCTCCGGCACGTGGCGCGCGTCGTGGCCGGTTCGGTGGTCGCGACGGGCCTCGCCGGGGTGCTCTTCACCGAGCTGCGCAGGAGGGGCGGACTGGCCGCGCCCGCGATGTTCCACGTGGCGACCAACTCCCTCGGGTACCTCTTCGCCCGCCTGGCCCCGCCGGAGACGACCCCGCCGGAGACGACCCCGTCGGAGACGGCCCCGCCGCCCCGGGGACCCGTCCCGGCGTCACAGGGACCCGGGCGACGGGGGCCCGCCCCGGGCGGGAAGGTCAGAGGGTGACGACGCGCTGGAAGGACTCGATGTAGCGGCCCTCGCCGAAACCCGCCTCGACGGCGATCCGGGAGAAGTGGCCGCGCAGGGACTCCTCGAAGTCGTCCTGGTGGCCGACCTGGCTGACGTGCGAGCGCAGCGCGGCGAGCTTGCGGTCGAAGGTGTCGGTGACGTCCACGTGGTGGTCGGGCGCCGGGCTGCCGTTCAGCCAGACCTCGCGGACGGTCCACGCCTCCAGGCCCTCGTCGCGCAGGAGCTCGGGGAAGGCGTAGGGGTTGCGCGCGTCGGGGTAGACGGCGTCCAGCGCGCAGCCGCCGACCGCGCGGTGGTCGGGGTGGCTGGGGGCGATGAACCGGTGGTTGCGTTCCGGGCTGTGGGTGATCACCAGGTCCGGCCTGACCTGGCGGATGACCCGGGTGATGTCGCGCCGCAGATCCAGGCTCTGCACCACGGTCCCGTCCCGGTAGCCGAGGAAACGCAGATCGGTCACGCCGACGACCTTGGCGGCGTTGGACTGCTCGGCCCGGCGCAGCTCGGCCATGCCGCCGTTGTCCAGCTCCCGGTCGAAACCGCCGGCGTCGCCGTCGGTGATCACGCAGTACGTCACCTCGACGCCGCGATCGGTGAACCGCGCGATCGCGCCCGCGGCGGCGAAATCGACGTCGTCCGGGTGCGCGGTGACCACCAGCACGCGGTTGATCTGGTCCTCGGACACGATGGGAACGCCTTTCCGTCGCTTGCGCGTATCGCTCGATCACCACAACCGCCGGGGAGTCCGTCCGCATTCCTTGCGGCCGGCGGACCCGGTTGTCGGCCGGTCGCTCTAACCTAGGTGGCGTGTCGATCCCAGCCTCCTCCGTGACCCACCCGTTGCTCGACGGGCTCAACCCCCAGCAGCGCGAGGCCGTCGTGCACCACGGCAGCCCCCTGCTCATCGTCGCGGGCGCGGGGTCGGGCAAGACCCGGGTGCTGACCCACCGCATCGCCTACCTGCTGGGCGAGAGGGGCGTGCACCCGCAGGAGATCCTGGCGATCACCTTCACCAACAAGGCGGCGCGGGAGATGAAGGACCGGGTCGACCGGCTCATCGGCCCCCGCTCGGCGGCGATGTGGGTGATGACCTTCCACAGCGCCTGCGTGCGGATCCTGCGCCGCGAGGCCAAGCGCCTGGGCTTCCCCGGCGGGTTCTCCATCTACGACCAGGCCGACTCCCAGCGCCTGATGGCGATGGTCTGCCGGGAGATGGACCTCGATCCCAAGCGCTACCCGCCCAGGGCGTTCTCCGCCCAGGTCAGCAACTTCAAGAACGAGCTGATCGACTACGAGACGGCGTCCGAGCAGGCCTCCACCCACCTGGAGCGCAAGCTCGCCGAGGCGTACCGGAACTACCAGCAGCGTCTCACCGAGGCCGGCGCGATGGACTTCGACGACCTCATCATGCTGACCGTGACGCTGTTCCAGATCTTCCCCGACGTGGCCGAGCACTACCGGCGCCGCTGGCGTCACATCATGGTCGACGAGTACCAGGACACCAACCACGCGCAGTACACGCTGATCCGCGAGCTCACCGGCCGGGCCGAGCCGCTCACCGCCGACGGCGAGCCGGTCAGGGAGGGCGGCGGCGGCCTGCCCCCGGCCGAGCTGTGCGTGGTGGGCGACGCCGACCAGTCGATCTACGCCTTCCGCGGCGCGACGATCCGCAACATCCTGGAGTTCGAGCGCGACTACCCCGAGGCCACGACGATCCTGTTGGAGCAGAACTACCGCTCCACCCAGACGATCCTGTCCGCGGCCAACGCGGTGATCTCGCGCAACCAGGGCCGCAAGCCCAAGAACCTCTGGTCCGACCAGGGCGCCGGGCCGAAGATCATCGGGTACGTGGCCGACAACGAGCACGACGAGGCCATGTTCGTCGCCCAGGAGGTCGACAGGCTCACCGACGACGAGGACGTGGTGCCGGGCCAGGTCGCGGTGTTCTACCGGACCAACGCGGCCTCCCGGGTGTTCGAGGAGATCTTCATCCGGACCGGCCTGCCGTACAAGGTCGTGGGCGGGGTGCGCTTCTACGAGCGCAAGGAGGTCCGCGACCTGCTGGCCTACCTGCGGTTCCTGTCCAACCCGAACGACGTGGTCTCGCTGCGCCGCATCCTCAACGTGCCCAAGCGCGGCATCGGCGAGCGCGCCGAGGCGATGGTCGAGGCGTTCGCCACCAGGGAGCGCATCCCCTACTGGGAGGGGCTGCGCCGGGCGGACGAGGCGCCGGGCATGGCCACCCGCTCGCTCAAGGCGATCAAGGACTTCGTCGCGCTGATGGACGAGCTGATGGTGAAGGCCGACGACCTGTCGCCCTCGGAGCTGGCCCAGGAGGTGCTGGTGAGCACCGGCTACCGCCTGGAGCTCGCCGCCTCCACCGACCCGCAGGACGAGAGCCGCCTGGAGAACCTCGACGAGATGATCTCGGTCGCCTCGGAGTTCGAGGAGGCCAACCCCGAGGGCACGCTGGTGGAGTTCCTGGAGCAGGTCTCCCTGGTCGCCGACGCCGACCAGATCCCGGCGGCCGACGGGGGCCAGGGGGTGGTGACGCTGATGACGCTGCACACCGCCAAGGGCCTGGAGTTCCCGGTGGTGTTCCTCACCGGCATGGAGGACGGCGTCTTCCCGCACACCCGCTCGCTCGGCGAGCCCAAGGAGCTGGAGGAGGAACGCCGCCTGGCCTACGTGGGCATCACCCGGGCCGAGCGGCGCCTCTACCTCTCCCGGGCGGCGGTCCGAAGCTCCTGGGGCTCGCCCGCGTTCAACCCGGCCTCCCGGTTCGTCTCGGAGATCCCGGTCGAGCTGGTGGAGTGGCGCAGCGACCCGGAGAAGAGCGCCTGGAGCGCCGCCACCCGCCGCGAGTCCCGCCCCGCCCCGGCCCGCAAGCCCGGCGGCAGGGCGATCCCCAACCTCACCCCGGGGGACCGGGTCACCCATGACGCGTTCGGCCTGGGCACGGTCGTGTCCGTGGACGGCGTCGCCGAGAAGACCAAGGTGAAGATCGATTTCGGTGGCGGCGGGGAGAAGACCCTGCTGCTGGCGTACGCGCCGCTGGAGAAGCTCTGAGGATTCCGCGGGCCCGGGGAGCGGCCGTTTCCGCTCCCCGGGGGTCCGGCGCGAGCCGGACCGCCCGGGGGTTCGACGTGGACCGGCTCGCCCCGGACCTCCGCGCGAGCCGGACCGCCCGGACCGCCCGGACCGCCCGGACCGCCCGGAGCGATCGGGTCGGCCCGGACGATCGGGTCGGCCGGGACGGTCAGGGGGACCCGAGGGAGCCGATCAGTCCTCGAAGTAGCCGCGGACCGGGTCCTGGGCGTCCCGGGCCTCGTCGGCGCCGATGGCGAGCTCGTCGAAGTCGGCCACCTGGTCGGCGGGCGGCGCCTTGATCGTGACCTTGCTGCCCCAGCCGGTGTAGCGGGTGTCGTTGACGTAGGTCAGCTCGGTGCTGTTCAGGCCCCTGGTGGACTCCGTGTACGACGACACGACGCGGCGGACCAGCTGGTCGGAGCCGAGGTAGATCTTCCAGGTCACCGGGAGCGTGGCGGACCTGCCGGTCGGCCTCGTGCCGAGCATCGCGCGTACGGCCGGGGAGACCTTGAAGAGCTCGGCCAGCGTGATCGTGCCCGAGTGGACCGTGGTCCGGGTGCCGTCCCAGGTCCCTCCCGGGCGCCTGGCGGCGGTGCGGGCCAGGGTCGCCCGCAGCGTGCCCGGCTCGACGGTGCTGATGATCTGCTGGACGGCGCTGACCAGGGAGCTCGGGGCGCCGGGCGTCCGCAGCCACTTCTTGCCCTCGGGCATCGAGTCGGTGAACAGGCCGCCCGAGGTGTAGGCCGTTCCCCTCACCGAGATGGTCCGGGAGGGAGCGAACACCCCCGCGAGTCCGAGCCCGCCGTCGCTCTTCGCGGGAACGGTGAACCGGGTGGTCAGGTCCGAGGCGACCAGGCCCTTGGAGCCGAACTCCAGCGTCCCGGCCCGCCGGGTGAAGATCGCCCGGTACTTCTTCCCCTCTCCGACGATCTTCGTGTTCTCGGCGAGCCGCACGCCCCGGTGGGGTTTGAACCGGCGGGTGAGCGCCGCGACCGGGTCGGCCGCCGGGGCCGTTGCGGCCGCCGGGGTCGCCGGGGCCGCCGTGGCCGGGCCGCTCGCGGCTTCGGCCGGGGCGGGCAGAGCCGGCAGGGGGGCGATCAGGGCCGCCAGGGTGGCGCCGGTCAGGGCGGCGAGCGTTCGCCTCATCGGGGGGTCCTCCCATAGGTGTCCGCGCGTCGTCGCGGAGGGAAAAGATTCTCGCCTGTACGGCGAAACAACGGATCAAGAACCGGAGGTCGATCGCGGAGCCGTCGAACGCGCCGGAAACGACGGCCGGTCGGGGAGCCCGTGAACGCGGGGGAGCCGGACCGGTCGTCCGTGACCCGTCGATGCCGCACGGGAGCACCCCGCCCCCGGCGGGTGACGTCTGCCGGGGGGCGGGGTGCGGGGCGACCGGGCGGCGCCGGGCGACCCACCTCTCGCGGGCGGTCGCGCCCGGGGCCGGAGCCGCCGGGCGCGTACCGGAGCGCGGGGCGCGCTCAGCGCCGGAGGATCACTTGCCGCCGAGCAGGGGGATGGGGGCGTCGGCCTCCACGCCTTCCTCCAGCTCGCCCGGCTTGGCGACCTGGTCGGCGGGCGGAGCCTTGACGCTGACCCTGGAACCCCAGCCGGTGTAGCGGGTCTCGACCGTCAGGGTCGGCCCGCCGGCGGCGCCCAGCGCGCTCCCGGAGTAGCTGGTGGTCAGGCGCCTGGGGAGCAGGTCGGAGCCGAGAGCCAGCCTCCAGGTCACCACGCTCTTGGCCTGCTTGGCGGTCGGCTTGAGGAAGACACCGGCGCGGAACCACGGTGAGACCTTGTAGAGCTCACCAAAGGTGATCTTTCCGGCGTACGCCGTCCTGGTCTTGGTCGTGGCGTGCGCGAGGAGCGCCTTCAGCGTCACGGGCTCGGCGGGGTTGACGAGCTGGCTCAACCTGGCGGTGTTGCCCATCATGCCGCCCGGCAATTGCAGCCACGTTTTACCCTCGGGCAGGAATTCGCCGAAGATGCCGCCGGAGGTGTAGGAGGTGTTCTTCACGCGGATGACCCGCTCGGGCTTGGCCAGCCCGGCCAGCACTTTCGCCTCTTCCTCCTCCAGGCCCTCGGACATCTGGGCGACGTCGCTGGCCTTGATGCGCAGCTTGGTGGTCTGGTCGGACGCGCTGATTCCGGAGGCGCCGAACTGGAGAGCCCCCTTGCGCTGAGCCATGACCGCACCCTGGCCGTTGTAGCGCACCTTCGTGGTGTCGACGAAGGCGACACCACGGCCGTTCTTGAACTGGCTCTTCAGCGCGGTGATCGGATCGGCGGCCTGCGCGTGCGCGGTCGACGCGAGCGCGGGGACGCTCAGCACGGCCGTTGCGGCGCACGCCAGCCCGGCGATGTATCGCTTCAAGGGAAAATCCTCCTGGTGGTCCCCTGCGCCCTGACGGCGAGGGATCAGCACACTCTCGCAGTGTGAGATCACGAAAAGATAGCGCATGTGGAGGGTCGCCTTGAATTAATCGTGCACATTCGGTGCAGGAATCCTCCCTGAACTTCCGGCGTCACCAAGAAGGCCGGAACGGCCATTCTTGTTTCCGATCGGTCACGGAACGTTGTTTTCCTGTTTTCGCACGCGGCCGGGGTCGGGCTTTCTCTTCCGCCGTTCCGGGAATTCAACGGCGAGGCGGGGCGGGAAAAGCGATGCGGTGCCCGGCGGGCGTTCAGCCGATAGGCAGGACCGCGGGCGGGGGAATGTCGGCGCCCACCCGGCCGGCGTCGGCGGTGTCCTCCGGGGGCGGCGGGGCGAGGGTGACGGAGGAGCCCCAGCCGGTGTAGCGGGTGTCCACCAGCGTCGTGGTGTACTTCTGCGGGCCGCCCGGCAGCGGCTGCCTCCAGGTGGTGCTCAGCCGGCGGACCAGGTTCGAGCGGTCCAGCCACAGCCTGAAGCCCACCGGGGTCGTGGCGCTCCTGCCCCTGGGCGGTCCGGCCAGCCGGTCCCGGAGGGAGGGGGAGGCGCGGTAGAGGGTGCGCAGGGTCACGGTGCCCCGCAGGTAGGTGCCGGAGCGGAGCTTCCTGCGTACCGCGGTGTGCGAGAGCAGCGTTCCCAGGGTGGAGGGCTCGAAGATGTCGACGATCTGCGGCAGGGCCGCGGTCTGCTTGATGTTCGCCGGCCCGATCAGCCCGAGCCAGGTCTTCCCCTCGGGCAGCCATGTCTCGTAGCCGGGACCGGACAGGTAGGCCTCGTCCGGGAAGCAGATCACCCGGGTCGAGCCGAGCCGCCGTCCCAGCAGGTTCTCCATCTCCTTCACCGCCCCCCTGCCCAGCTCCGTCCGCCCCGTCGTGTCGGTGCCGTACACGCCGGTGGCGTCGAACTCGACCCGGCCCCTGCGCCAGATGGTGACCATCGGCTTGCCGGCCCGGTAGACCCGTCCGAGGTCGGAGATCCGCAGTCCCACGTGCTCGCCGAACTGCCTCCTCAGCGCCGTCACCGGGGACACCGCCGCCGCCGGGGACGTGGCGGTCGCGGGGAACCCGGTGAACCTCGGGACCGCCACGAGCCCCGACGACCCCGTGAACCCCGCGAGCCTCGTGAACGCCGTCCGGGCTCCGGCCGCCCTCCCCGGCACCTCGGCGGTGCCCGAGCCCGAGCCCGAGCCCGAACCCGAGACGGAGCCCGAGACGGAGCCGGCGTCCGCGCCGGTGACCGTGCCCGAGCCCGTGGCCGCGCCCGAGTCCGTGGCCGCGCCCGCCGTCTCCGCCGCCGGCATCGGCAGCACCGAACCGGCCAGTACGACCGCGAGCAGAGTGACCCACCGTCTCATCGGATGCCCTCCCAGGAGTCAGGATCCGCCAAGCTAGCCAACCCCCGATCCCCGGGCTATGGCGTGCGCCAACAACTCGCGCCCGCCGATTGCGCGCGTGTGAGCCGTCCCGGCCACGCGTCACCCGCGCGGGGAAGGCGGTACCTGAGAGGGCGACGGCCCGGGGAGCGGCGCCCGGGAGATCGGAGTGTGCGGACAGGAGGCTCCGGGGGAGAATCGAGGCGGCCGGGGAAGGGGGTCCCGGGCGGAATCGAAGTAGCCGGGAGGCCGCGCCGGGACGGGGCCGGTTACGCTGCCGACAGCTCCCACGTTGCGGGGGAGCGCAGACAAGGAGGTCTGGATGGATGCCGTGCAGAGGATCCGCGTCGTCATCGCCAAGCCGGGGCTGGACGGTCACGACAGGGGAGTGAAGATCGTGGCGCGCGCGCTGCGGGACGCGGGGATGGAGGTCGTCTACACCGGCCTGCACCAGACACCCGAGCAGGTCGTGCGGACCGCGATCCAGGAGGACGCCGCGGCGATCGGCATGTCCATCCTCTCCGGCGCGCACATGACGCTCTTCGCCAAGGTGCTGGAGCTGCTGAAGGAGAACGACGCGACCGACATCGTGGTCTTCGGCGGCGGGATCATCCCCGAGGCCGACATGCCCGCCCTGCGGGAGATGGGCGTCGCGCGGGTCTTCACCCCGGGCGCCACCACGCAGGAGATCGTCGACTGGGTCCGGAGCGCGATCCCCTCGCCGGTCTGACGACCCCGGGCGCCGGGCGACCGGCCGAGGCGGTACCCGACCGCCGGCCGAGGCGGTAGCGGACCGCCGGCGAATCGGTGCGGACACCTCCGCCGGGGCGCCGGCGGAAGCTCCGGCGGGTCGGTGCGACGGTCCGCCGGGGCGTCACGAACAACATTCGGCCGGGTGATCAGGGACCCGGTTGCCTGGCCATGCCGCCAGGCGGGCTAGGCTTCATTGGCGCAAAACCGCCGGGCTCCCCCTTGGATCGTGGAGCCGGCCCGCTCACATCTGTACACCAGCCGGACAAGCAAGGACGGACCCTCGTGGACCTGTTCGAACATCAGGCGAAGGAGCTCTTCGCGGAGTACGGCATCCCGGTGCCGCGCGGCGTCGTCGCGCACACCGTGGAGGAGGCCCGGGCGGCAGCCGAGCAGCTGACCGGCCGTGTCGTCGTCAAGGCCCAGGTCAAGACCGGTGGTCGAGGCAAGGCCGGCGGCGTGAAGGTCGCCGACGACGCGGCCGACGCCGAGCGGAAGGCCACCGACATCCTCGGCATGGACATCAAGGGCCACACGGTCCACAAGGTCCTGATCGAGGAGGCCAGCGCGATCGCGGAGGAGTACTACTTCTCCTTCCTGCTCGACCGCGCCAACCGCACGTTCCTCGCCATCTGCTCCGCCGCGGGCGGCATGGACATCGAAGAGGTCGCGCACAGCACGCCCGAGAAGGTGGCGAAGGTCCCCGTCTCCCCGCTGGACGGGGTCGACCGAACCAAGGCCCGCGAGATCGCCCAGGCCGGTGGCCTGCCGGAGGCGGCGCTCGACGGTGCCGCCGAGCTCATCGAGAAGCTCTGGTGCGCCTTCGTCGACGAGGACGCCTCCCTCGTCGAGGTCAACCCGATGATCCTGGCCGCCGACGGCCAGGTGAAGGCCCTCGACGGCAAGGTCACCCTCGACGACAACGCGGTCTTCCGCCAGGCGGACCACGCGGCGTTCGAGGACAAGGCGGCCGAGGACCCCCTGGAGGCCGCGGCCAAGGCCAAGGACCTCAACTACGTCAAGCTGGACGGCTCCGTCGGCATCATCGGCAACGGCGCGGGCCTGGTCATGTCGACCCTCGACGTCGTCGCCTACGCGGGTGAGGCGTTCCCGGGCAAGCCCAAGCCCGCCAACTTCCTCGACATCGGCGGCGGCGCCTCGGCCGAGGTGATGGCGGCCGGCCTGGAGATCATCATCTCCGACCCCGCCGTCAAGTCGATCTTCGTCAACGTGTTCGGCGGGATCACCGCCTGTGACGCGGTCGCCAACGGCATCGTCTCCGCGTTCAAGCTGCTGGAGACCCGCGGCGAGAGCGTGAGCCGCCCGCTGGTCGTCCGGCTGGACGGCAACAACGCCGAACTCGGGCGTCAGACTCTCTCCGACGCCGGGCTCTCGGGCGTCGAACTGGTGGACACGATGGACGATGCGGCCAAGCGGGCCGCCGAACTCGCCGCGGTAGGTGCGTAATGGCCATCTGGCTGACCGAGAACAGCAAGATCATCGTCCAGGGCATGACCGGCGGTGAGGGCACCAAGCACACCCGGCGCATGCTCGCCTCCGGCGCCCGCGTCGTCGGCGGGGTCAACGCCCGCAAGGCCGGCACCGTCCACGAGGGCCTGCCCGTCTTCGGCACCGTCGCCGAGGCCATGAAGGAGACCGGCGCCGACGTGTCGGTCGTCTTCGTGCCCCCGGCGTTCACCAAGGACGCCGTCAGGGAGGCCATCGACGCGGAGATCGGTCTCTGCGTGGTGATCACCGAGGGTGTCCCGGTCCACGACACCACCGAGTTCTGGGCCTACGCGGTGGCCAAGGGCGGCAAGACCCGGATCATCGGGCCGAACTGCCCCGGCATCGCCTCGCCCGGCGCCTCCAACGCGGGCATCATCCCGGCCGACATCACCAGCGCCGGCCGTATCGGCCTGGTCTCGAAGTCGGGCACGCTGACCTACCAGCTCATGTACGAGCTGCGCGACATCGGCTTCTCCACCGCGGTCGGCATCGGCGGCGACCCGGTCATCGGCACCACCCACATCGACGCGCTGAAGGCCTTCCAGGAGGACCCGGCCACCGACGCGATCGTGATGATCGGTGAGATCGGCGGCGACGCCGAGGAGCGGGCCGCGGCCTACATCGAGCAGCACGTCACCAAGCCGGTCGTCGCCTACGTGGCGGGCTTCACCGCTCCCGAGGGCAAGACCATGGGACACGCGGGCGCGATCGTGTCCGGCTCGGCCGGCACCGCCCAGGCCAAGAAGGACGCCCTGGAGAAGGTCGGCGTCCGCGTCGGCAAGACCCCGAGCGAGACCGCGCGGCTGATGCGCGAGGTCGTCCAGGCCCTCTGACGGGATCCGGAGGGCTCGCTCTCGCCGCACCCGGTGAGAGCGCCGCACGAGGACCACGCACCACCGAGGGCGTCCGGCGTCTCGCCGGGCGCCCTCGGCCGTCCGGTTCCCGGTCCGAGCCGTCCGGCCCCTGTCAAGGCCGCGCGAGCACCGGACGAGAACCGAGTGGGAACCGGGCGGGAACCCGACGAGAACCGGACGGAGACCCGGCGAGGGCGGCGGGAGCCGGACGGCAAGCGGGCGGGAGCCGGATACCACACGACCGTCCCGCGGAGCGGTGCGCGACACGCGGGGCGCGGGAGTCACTTCCACGCCGGAGATGCTGAGACCATCGACTACTGTGACGGCCCTTTTCGATCAGCTACGGACGGCTCCCCGCAACGTCCTCAGCCGCATCCCCCTGCCCGGCCTCACCGGTGACGACGACGACGTCCGCCGGCCGCTTCCCGTCTCCGGGATGCTCGCCGCCGCCTGGACGCTCGGCGTGGGACTGGCGGTGCTCACCACGCTCACGCTGGTCGGCTGGATCGCCACCCCGCGCGGCGCGCTCGGCGCCGGCCTGCCGGCGGTGTTCCGTACCGCGTCCCAGCTCTGGCTCGCCGCCCATCACGCGGGTTTCGCGATCCCGGGCGGTTCGGTGGGACTGCTCCCGCTCGGCCTGACGGTCCTGCCCGCGTTCCTGCTGTACCGGGCGGGGACGTGGATGGCCCGGGACGCGGACCTGCGGCTCCGCCTCCCGGCCAGGCTGCCCAAGAACACCCCCAGGGAGGTGTCCAACGCGCGCCGCAGGGCCCAGCTGGTCCTGGTCGCCCAGGCGGGCATCTCGCTGGCGGCGCCGTACGCGCTGCTGGCCGGCCTCATCGCGCTGGTCACCAGGAACGAGATCACCCAGCCCTTCCTCGGCGACGTGCTGATCAGCCATCTCGTGCTCGCCTTCATCGCGGGCTCGGTGGCCGTCGCCAGGACGATCGGGCCCTGGCGGTCCATGCTGCGCCTGCTGCCCGAGCGGCTGCGTTCGGTCGTGGTCGGCACGTCGGCCGCGTTGACGATCATGCTCGTGGCCGGTGCCGTCCTGGTGGTCGGTGCCATCGTGGCCAATTTCGAGCAGGTCGGCGAGCTGTCGGGCATCCTGGCCCCCGGGTTCGTGGGAGGGCTGCTGCTCCTGCTGATCCAGGGGCTCTACCTGCTCAACGCCTTCGTCTGGGGGATGGCCTACATCGCCGGTCCCGGTTTCGCGGTCGGCACCGGCACGCTCGTCGCGCCGACCGGGGTGCAGCTCGGCACGGTGCCGAGCCTGCCGATCCTGGGCGCGCTGCCGGACGCGGGGCCGACCCCGGCCTGGTTGATGACGGTGGTCGCGGTGCCGTTCGTGGCCGGTGCCGTGGCGGGCGTGCTGGTCGTCCGGATCTCGCCCTCCTCCTCGTACGAGGGGGCACCGCTGTGGGGGCTGGCCTGCGGGCTGGTCACCGGGGCGGCGGCGGGCCTGCTGGCGGCGCTCTCCGGTGGCTCGCTCGGCGGCGCGCGGCTCTCCACGGTGGGCCCGGCGGCCTGGGAGGTGATGCTCTCGGTGACGCTGGAGGTGGGCGTCGCGGCCGGGATCGCGGCCGGGCTGGCCAACTGGTGGTTGCTCTTCCGGGGGCACGGGACGGCCGTCACCAAGGCGGCGAACAAGGTCGGCACGGCCACCGCCCCGGTCCGCAAGGCCGGTGTCAAGCTCGCGCGGGCCGCCGGCTCCGTGGCCGGCAAGGCCGGTCTCGCCGAGCCGGAGGAACTGCGCAGGCTCCCCGGCCACTGGCTGGACGCCACCGAGTGCGACACCCAGCCGATCCCCGTGATCAGGGACGACTGGGAGGACGAGCACGCCTCGGCCGCCGCCGAGAGCCCGCCCACCCCACGGCGCCCCGACCCCCCGCGCCCGCCCCGGCGCGACATCGTCGACGAGACCGACGACAAGGGCGGTCACGTCATCTACGTCGACCCCTACGCCTGGGACCGCGACTGAACCACCGGTACCCCGGGGCCGGCCGCTCCCCGCCGCCCGTACCCGTCACCGGGTGCGGGCGGCGCGGTCGTCCGAGAGATCTCCCGTGAGCGCTCCGGGCGGATCCCCGGGTGGCTCTCCGCGGGGTTGCAGGGCGGTTCTCAGGGCGGGAAGGGGAACTGCATCTGGCCCGGCCGCACGAAGGGCATCTTCTTCTCCATGGCCCGTTCGAGCTGCTCGACGCACTCGTTCTGCGACGCGACCGTGCCCGCGCCCCTGCCGCACTCGGCATAGGCGGTCAGCTCGTCGCTGAAGTAGAACTGCATCGCGGCCATCGCGAGCGACACCACCAGCGCGCCGGCCGACAGCACGACGCCTGTCACGGCGATGCCGACGGGTTTGGGAACGGTACGCAGCGTCCGGATCGCGCGGATCGAGGCGACCAGGGCGAAGAGCGCCATGAAGACCCCCGCCAGCGGGAGCACCAGCGTCATCACCACCGCGACGACGGCGAGCCACAGCGCCCTGCGACCGGCACTCTCGGCGGGCCGCACCTGGACCGGTAGTGTCACCTGACCTCCTTGTATCGTTCGTACGGACAGGCCGATACCCTTGCAGCGGCGTGAGTCCCCGTCCGAATGGAGAGCGTCGGTGTCATCCCAGGCCGTTCGGCTTGTGGTCCTCGTGTCCGGTTCTGGAACCAACCTACAGGCCCTGCTGGACGCCGTGGCAGACGAGACCTACGGCGCCCGCGTGGTGGCGGTGGGGGCCGACCGCGACGGGATCGAGGGGCTGGCGCGCGCCGAGCGCGCCGGGCTGCCGACCTTCGTGGAGAGGCTGGCCGACCACCCGGACCGCGGGGCGTGGGACCTGGCCCTGGCCGACCGGATCGCCGGGTACCGGCCCGACCTGGTGGTCTGCGCGGGTTTCATGAAGATCCTCGGCACGCCCACCCTGCGGGCCTTCCCGGTCCTGAACACCCATCCCGCGCTGCTGCCCTCCTTCCCCGGCGCGCACGGCGTACGGGACGCGCTCGCGTACGGGGTGCGCGTCACCGGCTGCACGGTGATGCTCGCCGACGCCGGCGTCGACACCGGGCCGATCATCGCGCAGCAGGCCGTGCCGGTGCTGGACGGCGACGACGAGCCCACCCTGCACGAGCGCATCAAGACCGTCGAGCGCCACCTGCTCGTCGACACCGTCGGCCGGATGGCCCGTGAGGGCTGGACCGTGACCGGCAGGACCGTCCGATTCGGACGCACCGGCGAATGAGCCGGACCCCCCGGAGAGAACCGGAAACAACCAGGAGGAGCACGAAGTGACCCGCATCGCCATCCGGCGCGCGTTGATCGCGGTGTATGACAAGAGCGGGCTGGAGGAACTGGCCCGCGGCCTCGACGCCGCGGGTGTGGAGATCGTCTCCACCGGGGGCACCGCCGCCAGGATCGCCTCCTTCGGCGTCCCGGTCACTCCTGTCGAGTCCCTGACCGGCTTCCCCGAGTGCCTCGACGGCCGGGTCAAGACCCTGCACCCGCGCGTGCACGCGGGCCTGCTCGCCGACGGCGGCAACCCCTCCCACGTCAAGCAGCTCGAGGAGCTGGAGATCGAGCCGTTCGAGCTGGTGGTGGTCAACCTCTACCCGTTCCGGCAGACCGTGGACTCCGGCGCCTCCGACGCCGAGTGCGTGGAGCAGATCGACATCGGCGGCCCCGCGATGATCCGGGCCGGGGCCAAGAACCACGCCACCGCCGCGGTCGTGGTCGACCCCGCCTCCTACGGCGACGTGCTCGCCGCGATCGAGGCGGGCGGTTTCACCCTCACCGAGCGCCGCCGCCTGGCCGCCGCCGCGTACGCCCACACCGCCGCCTACGACACCGCGGTGGCCTCCTGGTTCGCCGAGGTGTACGCGGCCGAGGAGGGTGCCTGGCCGCGCTACATGGGTGCCGCGTGGGAGCTGCGCTCGTCGCTGCGCTACGGCGAGAACCCGCACCAGGGCGCGGCCCTGTACACCGACCAGAAGGACGGCCTGGCCGCGGCCGAGCAGCTGCACGGCAAGGAGATGTCCTACAACAACTACCTGGACGCCGACGCGGCCTGGCGGGCCGCGTGGGACTTCGGCGGCCCCGCCGTGGCGATCATCAAGCACCAGAACCCGTGCGGCGTCGCGATCGGCGCCGACGTCGCCGAGGCGCACCGCAAGGCTCACGCCTGCGACCCGGTCTCGGCGTACGGCGGCGTGATCGCGGTCAACGCCGAGGTGACCGGGGAGCTGGCCGCGCAGATCGCCGAGGTGTTCACCGAGGTCGTGGTGGCCCCCTCCTTCACCGAGGAGGCGCTGGCGACGCTCACCGCCAAGAAGAACATCCGGCTGCTCGCCTGCCCGGGCGGGCCGTCCAACCCCTCGGAGTTCCGCCGGATCGACGGCGGGCTGCTGGTGCAGGCCGCCGACCGCGTCGACGCGCCCGGGGACGACCCGTCCACCTGGGAGCTGAAGGCGGGACCGGCGGCCTCCGCCGAGGTCCTCGCAGATTTGGCGTTCGCCTGGAGGGCGTGCCGGTCGGTGAAGTCCAACGCGATCCTGCTCGCCGCGGACGGCGCCAGCGTCGGCGTCGGCATGGGCCAGGTCAACCGGGTCGACTCGGCGCGGCTCGCGGTCTCCCGGGCCGGGGAGCGCGCGCGGGGGGCCGCCGCGGCCTCCGACGCGTTCTTCCCCTTCGCGGACGGCCCGCAGATCCTCATCGAGGCCGGGGTGAAGGCGATCGTGGAGCCGGGCGGCTCGATCCGGGACGAGGAGGTCGTCGCCGCGGCCGAGGCCGCCGGGGTGACGCTCTACTTCACCGGCACCCGCCACTTCTTCCACTGACCCTCCCCGACCGGGGCCAGGGGCCGGACCGGGAGCCGGGCCGGGGGTACGGCCGCCGCGTGATCGTGGCGGCCGTGCCTCGAAGGGGCGACCGTGTCCGGACGGTGACGACCGTGCC
>NZ_JBFABE010000003.1:0-137676 GCF_040640155.1 Streptosporangium sp. NPDC023615 | reverse complement strand
CCCCGGAGGGTGGCTACCGTGTCCGGACGGTGACGACCGTGCCCCGGAGGGTGGCTACCGTGTCCGGACGGTGACGACCGTGCCCCGGAGGGTGGCCGCCGTGTACGGAAGGTGGGCGGCCGTACACGGGAGATAGGAAAGTGGCCATTTGGACAGGACTGGTCGGCTGAAAAAGGTTTGACCCGCGGTTAGGGTGAAGCATCCTCTTTCGTCCGAATCCAGGAGCTTCCCTATGCCGTCGCTCGACCACGCCCTGTACGCCTTCGTGATCATGCACGGTATCTGGGGAAGCCCCTGGATGATGATCATCTTCGCGCTCGGTGCGGCCTACCTCGGCGGACGGGCCGTGGAGTTCATCCCCTTCACCCGCAGGATCATCGAGCGCAGGGAGGCGGAGCGCGGCTGACCCCACGCGAGATCGTCGGGCGCGGGGAGCGGCGGAGCGGCCGGGTCCCACCCGGAACCGCCGTGCACCGGGAGACGGAGCCCCGGCCGGCTCGGCGAGCGACCGCCGGGTGGAGCGGGGAGCGGGGCGTGGCCGATCCCGTGAGAGGGTGGCCCCTATGAGCGCTCGGATTCTCGACGGCAAGGCCACGGCGGCGAAGATCAAGGCGGACCTCGCGGTGCGGGTGGCCGCGCTGGCGGAGCGGGGCGTCGTCCCGGGGCTCGGCACCGTGCTGGTGGGGGCCGACCCGGGCAGCCAGATCTACGTGGCGGGCAAGCACCGCGACTGTGCCGAGGTCGGCATCTCCTCCATCCGCAGGGACCTGCCCGAGGACGCCACCCAGGCCGAGGTCGAGGCGGTCGTCGACGAGCTCGACGCCTCCGACGAGTGCACCGGCTACATCGTCCAGCTCCCGCTCCCGCGCCACCTCGACACCCAGGCGCTGATCGAGCGGATGGACCCGGCCAAGGACGCCGACGGCCTCCACCCGGTCAACCTGGGCCGCCTGGTCCACATGGTGGACGCGCCGCTGCCCTGCACGCCGTACGGGATCGTGGCGCTGCTGCAGGAGTACGGGGTGCCGATCAAGGGGGCCGAGGTCGTCGTGGTCGGCCGGGGGATCACCGTGGGCCGCTCGCTCGGCCTGCTGCTGACCCGCCGCTCGGAGAACGCCACCGTCACCCTCTGCCACACCGGCACCCGCGACCTGCCGGCCCACACCCGGCGCGCCGACATCGTCGTCGCCGCCGCGGGGGTGCCGCACCTGATCACCGCGGACATGGTGAAGCCGGGTGCCGCCGTGCTCGACGTCGGCGTCTCCCGCGTCGACGGGAAGATCGCCGGTGACGTCGCCCCCGGCGTCGAGGACGTGGCGGGCTTCCTCACCCCCAACCCCGGCGGCGTGGGCCCGATGACGCGGGCCATGCTGCTCACCAACGTGGTCGAGGCCGCCGAGAGGCGTGTCCGCGCGCACGGCTGACCGTTTCAGGGTCGTCGGCGACCCGCTGACCAGGGTGAGGCCGCTGACCAAGGTGAGGTGAGGCGCGGCCGCCGGTGGTCCCCGCGGCCGCCCGGTGGTCCCGGCCGCGTCGTGGAAGGATCCGGACCCGCGGGCGAACCGGCCCGCGGGCGGGCCCGGTTACGAGGCCCTGCGGTTCGCGCCGGTGCCCGCCGTCTGCGTCTCGGGCGCGCCGGAGGCCCGCTGCGGCGGCACCACCGGGGTGGGCCTGACCAGTCCCAGGGCGACGACCTCGTTCGCCAGCCTGGTGCGCCGGTTGGTCCCCTCCGGGATCCGGAACTTCTGGTAGAGGCGCAGGAGGTGCTGCTTGACGGCGGCCTCCGTCACCACCAGGTCGTCGGCGATCTCCCGCGCCGTGGCCGGTGCCACGAACGCCTCGTCCGAGAGCGCCGGACGGCACAGCGACGTCAGGACGTCCACCTCCCGCCTGGTCAGCTCCGGCGCCGCGGCGCGGCGGAGCTCGACCTCCGGGGCGAAGTCCTCACGCGGGACCCCGCCGATCCTGCCTCGTGCCGCGCCGAAGGACACCACGTCACCGTCGTCCAGCACCCTGCGGGCGATCGGCCGGCCGTTGACCCGCGTGCCGTTGCGGGACAGGCCCAGGTCAACGACGTAAAGGTAGGGTCCGCGCCGGACGAACTCCGCGTGCAGCCGGGAAACACTCGGATCGGTGAGCCGGATGTCCACTCCCCGGCCACGTCCGATCGTCGTGATCTCGGGGCGCAACGGGACCACCTCGCCTGTGTCCTCGATGCGTATGAACGGCCCCTCCACGGCAGTTCCTCCCCAGGTAGCCCGCCGTAACTATTCCTACAGCTCCGGCTTACCCAAAGGAGGTGATGGGGAATCGCCTTTGCCAGAAGGAGAATCCCTCGTGAAATTGGCGTGTACCTCTTGGGAGGGTTTCCGCTGCTCAGGGGTAGACTTCGGGCACAGATAAGCGGAGGAAACACTCATGGCGGACAAGCCCACCAAAGGTCTCGCCGATGTCGTAGCCGCGTCCACCGCGCTCAGTGACATCGACGGTCAGGCCGGTCGTCTGTTCTATCGTGGCTACGACATCCACGATCTGGCCGGTCGCACCACCTTCGAAGAGACCGCGCACCTGTTGCAGTGCGGCACGCTCCCCACCGCGCGGCAGCTGGCCGACTACGGACGGGAGCTGGTCCGGGGGCGCACGCTCGGCACCCTCGCCGAGGCCAACATCGCCGAGATCGCCGAGAAGCAGGCCCCGATGGAGGCGCTGCGCACGCTGGTCTCGCTGGCCGGGGGCGACGATCCGGACAAGGACTCCAACGAGCCCGAGGCGAACCTGCGCAAGGCGGCCCGGCTGACCGCGCAGCAGCCGATCCTGGTGGCCCGCTACCACGCGGCCAGGACCGGGGGCGCGGTCCCCGACCCCGACCCCGAGCTGAGCGTGGCGGCGAACTTCCTGCTGCAGATCACCGGCCGTACCCCCGGTGAGCGCGAGGTCGCGATCTTCGACGCCTGCCTGGTCCTGCACGCCGACCACACGATGAACGCCTCCACCTTCGCCGCCCGGGTCTGCGCCGCGACCCTGTCGGACATGCACTCGGCGGTCGTGGCCGCCATCGGCACCCTCAAGGGCCCGCTGCACGGCGGTGCCAACGAGCAGGTCATGCGCACCCTGGAGTCCATGGACCCGGGCGGGGTCGCGGCGAACGTCCGCGAGCGGCTCGCCGCCGGCGAGAAGATCATGGGCTTCGGGCACCGCGTCTACAAGACCGAGGACCCGCGCGCCACGCACCTGCGCAAGATGTCGCAGGAACTCGGCGAGGCCTCCGGCGACGACACCTACTACCGCATGTCCAAGGAGATGGAGGAGGTCGTCCTCGAGACGAAGGGCCTCTACCCGAACGTCGACTTCTACGCGGCGACCGTCTACCACTACCTGGGCATCCCGACGGACCTATTCACTCCCGTCTTCTCGGTCAGCCGCATGTCAGGATGGACCGCGCACGTCATCGAACAGCACGCCGACAACCGGCTGATCCGCCCGGACAGCGAGTACATCGGCGAGCGGGACCAGAAGTGGAAGCCGATCTCCGAGCGATGAGCCGGGGAGCGACGAGCCAGAACCGGGGGCGAGAACGGGTGGTGGGCCGGTGAACGCGCGAGCGGCCGACGCGAAGGGCGAACGCTGGGGGGCCTACCCCCTGGTGCTGGGCGGCGCGCTCGTCGCGCTGCTCGGCGCCGTGCTGCTGGACCTGCCCTACTGGGGCGGGATCGCCATGGGCGCCGTCATGGTCCTGGGGGCGCTCGCCCGGCTGGCCGGGGGCGGGCGGCTCGCCGTCCGCCGCAGGGCCACCGACGCCCTCACGCTGGGAGGCCTGGGCGTCGTGCTGATGGTGTCCGGGGCCATCCTGGAGTTCAAGGACCACATACCCATGTGACAGGTCGGATGACCGGGTGCGCCGCGAGGTGATCGACCACGTCCGATAGCCTCAACGGCCAGTGAGCCTCAAAAAGGACTGTCTGGTCAAATTAGTTCAGAAGGGGAACCATACGCATGCCCAAGATCAAGGTAGAGGGCCCCGTCGTCGAGCTTGACGGCGACGAGATGACCCGGATCATCTGGCAGTTCATCAAGGACCAGTTGATCCTTCCCTACCTGGACGTCGACCTGAAGTACTACGACCTGGGGATCGAGCACCGCGACGCCACCGACGACCAGGTGACGATCGACGCCGCCAACGCCATCAAGCAGTACGGCGTCGGCGTCAAGTGCGCCACGATCACTCCCGACGAGGCCAGGGTCGAGGAGTTCGGCCTCAAGAAGATGTGGAAGTCCCCGAACGGGACCATCCGTAACATCCTCGGCGGTGTCATCTTCCGTGAGCCGATCATCATGTCCAACGTGCCCAGGCTCGTCCCCGGCTGGACCAAGCCGATCATCATCGGCCGTCACGCGTTCGGCGACCAGTACCGCGCCACCGACCTGAAGGTCCCCGGCGAGGGCAGCCTGACCCTCACCTACACCCCCAAGGACGGCTCCGCGCCGGTCGAGCTGGACGTCTACGACTTCCCCGGCCCCGGCATCGCGATGGCGATGTACAACCTGGACGACTCGATCCGCGACTTCGCCCGCGCCTCGATGCGCTACGGCCTCTCCCGCGGTTACCCGGTCTACCTGTCCACGAAGAACACGATCCTGAAGGCCTACGACGGCCGCTTCAAGGACATCTTCGCCGAGGTCTTCGAGTCGGAGTTCAAGGCCGACTTCGACGCCGCCGGGATCACCTACGAGCACCGCCTGATCGACGACATGGTCGCCGCGGCGCTCAAGTGGGAGGGCGGCTACGTCTGGGCCGCCAAGAACTACGACGGCGACGTCCAGTCCGACACGGTCGCGCAGGGCTTCGGCTCGCTCGGCCTGATGACCTCGGTGCTGCTCACCCCGGACGGGCGGACCGTCGAGGCCGAGGCCGCCCACGGCACGGTGACCCGCCACTACCGCGAGCACCAGAAGGGCAACCCCACCTCCACGAACCCGATCGCCTCGATCTTCGCGTGGACCCGGGGCCTCCAGCACCGCGGCAAGCTCGACAACACCCCCGCGGTGTCCGACTTCGCCGACAAGCTGGAGCAGGTCTGCGTGGAGACCGTCGAGGGCGGTCAGATGACCAAGGACCTCGCCCTGCTGGTCGGCGGCGACGCCAAGTGGCTGACCACCCAGGACTTCCTGGCGGCGCTGGACGAGAACCTCAAGAAGAAGATGGGCTGACCGGGAGGCCGACCCGCGAAGACCCGCCAAGACCCGCGAGGAAGAGGGCCGGTCCTCCTTCGAAGGAGGACCGGCCCTTTTTCGCTTCTCGCTTCCCGTCCCTCACGCGCCCGGCGGGACGTCCCGGGTCACCGTGGGTCTCCGTGGGTCGCCTGGGTCACCGTGGGGTCAGGGGCGTCCGGTCACAGGGCCTTCGTGGCCCCCAGGACGAGGGCCGCGTCGGCCGGGAGGCCTGCCAGCCGCTCCGCGCGCCCGGTGACGGCGTTCACCCGGAAGAGGCCGAGGGGCCCGCCGGTCGCGGTGTTCATCCTGACGGCCAGCTCACGGCCGTTCAGCCAGCTCACCACCTCGCCCTCGGCGGGACGCCCCGCGTCCGGCAGGGGGAGCCGCCGCAGGACACGCCGGGCCTCGGCGTCGATCACGTGCAGGCCGCGCGGGCCGCGCGCGTCCCGGTGCGCGGCCTTGCCGCCGCCCACCGCCGCGGAGTACCTCCCGTTCGGGGAGTCGGCCCAGGAGCCGTACCGCTCCTTGAGCCACGGGGCGGCCCTCTCCGCCGGGAGCGTCCGCGCGGCGGGCACGGACGTCAGGGCGCCGGTCGTGAAGTCGGTCCGCAGCGTCCTTTTGCCGAGCGCGACGGTGAAGTGGCGGCCGTCGGGGGAGACGCTCACCGTCGTGCCGTTCTCGGTGTCGCCCGCCGCGAGGACCGGTGACAGGTAGCGCTTGACGCCGCTGCCGAGGTCGTGGGCGACGTAGCGGCGCTCCGCCGCGCTGAGGTAGGCGATCCGGTGCCCGTCGCGGCTGATGGCGGGATCGAGCCGCTGGTCACCCCCCTCGTCGCCCCCCTCGCCGCGCGCGAGGCGCTGGGCGGCGTCGGGGACGCTGAGCGTCGACTCGCAGGGCTCGCCGCCCTCGCACTCCGTACGGCCGGGAGCGGCGTCCTGGGAGGCGCCGG
Source organism: Streptosporangium sp. NPDC023615 (assembly GCF_040640155.1). Lineage (NCBI taxonomy): Bacteria > Bacillati > Actinomycetota > Actinomycetes > Streptosporangiales > Streptosporangiaceae > Streptosporangium > Streptosporangium sp. NPDC023615. Next base: position 131,516 of record NZ_JBFABE010000003.1, on the reverse strand, counting down.
GGACCAGCCGGAGCGTCCAGCCGGCGCAGATCACGTCACCGGGCCGCGCGGGGGCGGCGGCGTCCGGGCAGCGGGCGGGAACGGCGTACCGGATCACCGAGGAGGTCCGCGGGGCCCGCCACGGGGCCGGGGAGGCGGCGGTGGGGTCCGGGGACGAGGAGACGTCCTGGGAGGGGGTGGAGATCGCCCGTACGGGCTCGTGGCCCTGGACGGCGTTGGCGCTGTCCGGCCCGCCCAGCGCCGAGTTCAGCATCTCGCCCCGCTGGAGCAGCGTGAAGGCGACGACGACGGCGACCGGGACGAGCGCCGCCGTCACGGTCAGAAGGGCCCCGCGGAGGCGGCGGCGCCGGATCGTGCGCATGGACGGGCCGGTGAGGTCCGGTACGGAGGCCTCCCCGGCCGCCGTCCTCATCCTCGTGACCAGGCGCTTCTCGTCGCCCTTGGTGAGGGTCTCGACGGCCTCGGCGATCTCCTCCCGTACGGTCTCCTCCGGCAGGTCGAGGACGGCTGCCATCTCCTCGGGCGTCCTGCCGTCGTGCAGGCAGGCCACGACGAGCAGCCGCCGCCGGGGCGGGACCCGCACCAGGGCCGTGTCCCCCGCGGCGCTCGGACGCTGCAGGAACCGGCGGTAGAGCGCGATCTGGGCGTGCGTGGTGGGGTTCTCCCAGACCGGTGGCGGCCAGGACATGGCCACGGTGTGGAAGGCCCGCAGTGTCAGGCGGATCGCCTGCTCGTGGCTACCGGTGAGGAGCAGTGCGGTGCCGACGAGGGAACGCTGATCGCGCTGTACGAACTCGCGATATCCGATGTATCGGCGCATGGACGTTTTTGCTCCGGCTTGCCTGAGGGACCTGTCAACGGTAGCGATCTAAGCGGCTGGAATGTGGAATCGGGGCGATTGTCGGAAATCGGGGAGTCGTGTTCGCTCGTCGTCCCGGCCGGGGCACGGACGGTGAACGGGCCCTGTCGTAGGGAATATGGGGTCACGTCGGGATAACGGAGAGGGCGGGCGGGTCATGGCGCCGTAAAGTTTGCCACGTCGAAGATTACGAGACCGCGAGGACGATGATGCCGCAGATCGCCCCACTCGGAGCGGGAGAGCCGACCCGGCTCGGGCCGTTCCGCGTCCTCGGACGCATCGGCGAGGGCGGGCAGGGCATCGTCTACCTCGGGATCGACGCCGCGGGGGAGCGCGCCGCGATCAAGTTGCTGCACGTGAAGTTCACCGGTGACGCCGTCGCCAGGTCCCGGTTCGCCCGGGAGGCGAGGGCAGCCCAGCGGGTCGCCTCGTTCTGCACGGCGGCGGTGCTCGACGTCGACCTGGAGGGCGACACCCCCTACATCGCCAGCGAGTACATCGAGGGCAGGTCGCTGCGCCAGGTCGTGGAGGACGACGGCCCCCTGCGGGGCGCCCCGCTGCAGAGGCTGGCGATCGGCACGGCCACGGCGCTGACCGCCATCCACCACGCCTCGATCGTGCACCGTGACCTCAAGCCGGACAACGTGCTCGTCGCCGCGGACGGGCCGCGGGTGGTCGACTTCGGCATCGCCCGCATCCTCGACTCCACGGGCACGATCACCAGCCGGGCCATCGGCACCCCCGCGTACATGGCACCCGAGCAGATCTCCGGGGCCGACGTCGGCGCGCACACCGACGTCTTCGCCTGGGGCGCGACCATCGCGTTCGCCGCGACCGGCGAGACGGTCTTCGAGGGCGGCTCGATCGCGGTGGTGCTCAACCGCATCCTCAACCACGACGTCGACCTCGGCGTGCTGCCGGAGCCGCTGCGCGGCGTGGTCGGGGCGGCGCTGGCCAAGTCCCCGGCCGACCGGCCCTCCGCCGACCGGATCCTGCTGCGGATGCTCGGCCACCCCGAGGAGGCGAGCGCCTCGCCCGCCATCCTCACCCAGGGTGCCGAGGTCTCCGCCACCGGCGGGCCACGGACCGGTGACCGGGACGTCCGGCCCGGCCCGGCCCGGGGCACGCTCCCGGACCGGGGGGAGGACCGGGACCGGGGGGAGGACCGGGACGACGACGCCACCAGTCAGATGCGCCTCCCCGGCTCCGGGACGAGGGCCCCGGGAGGAGCGGGAGGAGCGGGAGGCAGGGGAGGCGCGGGAGGCAGGGGAGGCGCGGACGAGGCGCCGCCGCCCCCGGGCCGCGACACCGCTCACCCTTCCCTCCCCTCGGGGCGCGACTCCGGCGGCCACCGGGAGCGGTCCTCCGCGGGCCACGGCTCCACGGGCCGGAACCTCACGGGTCAGAACCTCGCGGGCCACGGCTCCACGGGCCAGGACCCCGCGGGTCACCCGGTCCCCCCTCCCGCCGTCCCCGCCACCGCCGAATGGCCCGGTTACCCCGACCATCCCGGCCACCCCGACCGCGCCGGTCACTCCGACCACCCCGGGCCTCCCGGACCTCCCGGGCCGCAGGATCATCCCGGGCACCCCGCCCGCCCCGAGCACGCGGGTCACCCCGAGCACGGGGGCCACGCCGGGTACGTCGCGCAGGTGCCGCCGCCGAGCTGGCAGACACCCACCCGTCCCGGGGCGCCGGTGGGGACGGGGCACTCGCACAGGGGGCGGTGGATCGCCGTCGCCGTGGTCCTGCTGCTGCTCGCGGGGGCGGCCGCCGCCGTCTGGTGGCCGCGCGGGACCTCCCGGAGCACGCCCGCGCGGCCCTCCGGCGAGGTGTTCGCCTCGGTGGTGGACAAGGCCGCCAGGACCGGCAGGCTCGTCATCGGCGTACGCGACTCCCTGCCCGGCATCGCGCTGCGGAGCGGCGGCAGGTGGAGCGGCTTCGAGATCGACCTGGCCCTGGAGATCGCCGAGTCGCTGGGGGTCCCGGAGAGCGGCGTGACCTTCCGGGCCACCCGCCGCACCGACCGGCCGTCGTTGCTGGCCGGCGGCGGCGTCGACATGGTGCTGGCCACCTATTCGATCAACGACGTGGACGACGTGACCTTCGCCGGGCCGTACTACCTCGCCCACGTCGACGTGATGGTCAAGGCCGACTCGCCCATCCGGACCGTGAACGGCCTGGTGAACAGCCGGATGTGCGCACCCGAGGCCAGCGCCTCGGTCGCCGTGCTGCAGGGCAGGGTGAAGCCCTTGAGGCTCGTCCCCGCCAAGACCTACACCGAGTGCGTCAACATGCTGCGGGACGGCCGGATCGACGCGATCCCCGGCGACGACCTGCTGCTGGCCGGCTTCGGCGACCGGGAGAGCGTCCGGCACAGGCTGCTCGGCCTGGAGCTCACCGACGAACGCTACGCGGTGGCGCTCAAGCGGGGCGACGGGCGCACCTGCGAGGCCGTCAGGGGGACGATCGCCGAGCTCCACCGCGACGGCACGGTCCGCAGGCTGCTCGACGAGCACTTCTCCCGGGTCGACTTCCCCGGGCGGGAGAACGACCTCCCCGCCATGGTGCCCTGCGGCTGAGCCCCGTCCCGGGGCCGGGACGCCGCCCCGCGGGTGGTTGAGGGTACTCGCCGGACGGCCTCCCGCGACGGACGGGTAACATCCGAGCGTCACAGTTCATCCTTCGAGTGAGGGAAGGTCATGGCCCAGACTCCCGTAAAGGTCACCGTCACCGGTGCCGCCGGTCAGATCGGCTACGCGTTGCTCTTCCGCATCGCCTCGGGCCAGTTGCTGGGCGCCGACGTCCCGGTCACGCTGAGCCTGCTGGAGATCCCGCAGGCCGTGAAGGCCGCCGAGGGCACCGCGATGGAGCTCGACGACTGCGCGTTCCCGCTGCTGCGCGGCATCGAGGTCACCGACGACCCCGGCGTGGCGTTCAACGGCGCCAACGTGGCGCTGCTGGTCGGCGCGCGTCCCCGGGGCAAGGGCATGGAGCGCGGCGACCTCCTCCAGGCCAACGGCGGCATCTTCGGCCCGCAGGGCAAGGCGATCAACGACAACGCCGCCGACGACATCCGCGTGCTGGTGGTCGGCAACCCGGCCAACACCAACGCGCTCATCGCTCAGCGGAACGCCCCCGACGTCCCGGCGGAGCGCTTCACCGCGATGACCCGTCTCGACCACAACCGGGCGCTGTCGCAGCTCGCCGCCAAGCTCCAGGTACCGGTCACCGAGATCAAGAAGATGACCATCTGGGGCAACCACTCCGCCACCCAGTACCCGGACCTCTTCCACGCCGAGGTCGGTGGCAAGGTCGCGGCCGAGCTGGTCGACGAGGGCTGGCTGCGCGACACGTTCATCCCGACCGTGGCCAAGCGCGGTGCGGCGATCATCGAGGCCCGGGGCGCGTCCTCGGCCGCCTCGGCCGCCAACGCCGCGATCGACCACGTCTTCGACTGGGTCAACGGCACCGAGTGGACCTCGGCCGCCATCCCCTCCGACGGCTCGTACGGCGTGCCCGAGGGCCTCATCTCGTCCTTCCCGGTCGCCTCGCGCGGCGGGAAGTGGGAGATCGTCCAGGGGCTGGAGATCGACGCCTTCTCCCGCGAGAGGATCGACGCCACCGTGGCCGAGCTGGAGGAGGAGCGCTCCGCGGTCCGCGAGCTCGGCCTGATCTGATCGGCCTGATCTGATCGGCCCGGTCTGATCGGGCCCCCTTCGAGGGGCCCGACCCGAAAGGCGGCGTGTCGCTCATCGCCGGGCGGCACGTTCCGTCGTTCAATGATCACTTGTGGTCGGGGCATCGATCGTCGGAGGACACACCGCGGCGCGGGTCGCCGCCGGTGTGCCCCGTCCTCCGCGCGGTCCCGCGCCCGGTCTCCCGCACCGTCCCGTGCGCCGTCTCGGTCTCGTGCTCGGTCTTGTGCCCGTGCTCTGTCTCGTGCTCGCGGTGCCGTCCCGGGCGGCGTCCGCCTCGCCGGAGGGCGAGGGCTGGGGCGGCGCCGACCTGTCGGTGCGGCTGCTGGTCTCCCCGGACAGGGCCCAGCCCGGCCGGCCGCTGCGCTACCGGGCCGAGGTGAGCAACGCCGGCCCCGGCGACGCGGTGCTGCCCGTGCTCACCCTCCGGCTGCCGGACGGGGTACGGGTGCTGGGCACCGACGTCACCGAGTGCCTGCCCGGCATCGCGGCGGGCGAGGTGGTCTGCGCCTCGGCCGACGACGTCCCGGCCGGGACGACCGGTGGGGTGACGCTCGACGCGATCGTGCGGCCCGGCGCGCGGGGCCCGCTGGAGGCGAGCGCCACGCTCTCCTCCGAGGTCGTGGACGACGACGAGACGAACAACTCCGCGCGGGCGCTGACCGAGGTGGACGAGGGGACGGACCTGGCGGTCGGGGTGTCGCGCAGGACCCGTGCCGGTCGCCTCGTCCTGGTGTCCGCGGTGGTGCGCAACCGCGGCCCGCGGCCCGTCCGGGACGCCGGGCTCCTCCTCGACACCGGCGGCGCCCGCCTGCTGGCGGCGCGCGGGGCACGGTGCGACTCCCGCACCGGCTACGCCGACTGCCGCCTGCGTACGCTCCGCGCGGGCGGGCGGGTCACCCTCCTGCTCGCGTTCTCGGCCCCGGGTCACGAGATCGGAGGTCGCGAGCCGAGCGGGCACGAGCCGGGGAGCCGCGCGCCGGGAGGCCGCGGGCCGAGGGCGGAGGCGACGGTCTACTCCCCGCTGACGGGTGACCGCCGCCCCGCCGACAACACGGCCCGCTTCCGCCTGGGATAGCCGGGACGGATCGGGACGTGGAGCCGGACGGGCCCGGATGGACCAGGACGGGCCCGGCCGGGCCGGGTGTCTCAGGGGCGGCCGGACAGGGCGGCCCAGGCGTCGGCGACGACGTCGCGGACCGACGGGTGCTCGGGCTTCCAGCCCAGCTCGCGCCTGATCTTCTCGGAGGAGGCCACCAGCACGGCCGGGTCACCGGCGCGGCGCTCGCGGACGACCGAGGGGATCTCGTGACCGGTGACCTCGCGGCAGACCGAGAGCACCTCCTGCACCGAGAAGCCGGTCCCGCTGCCGAGGTTGTAGACCCGGTGCTCGCCCGGCGAGCAGGCGTCCAGCGCCAGCAGGTGGGCCCTGGCCAGGTCCGCGAGGTGGATGTAGTCGCGCACGCATGTGCCGTCGGGGGTCGGGTAGTCCGTGCCGAACACGCTGACCGGCTCGCGCCCGCCGAGCGCGACGGCGAGGACGTTAGGGATCAGGTGGGTCTCCACGGTGTGACGCTCGCGGTAGACGCGGCCGTCCCGGCCGGTGTAGGCGCCGCCCACGTTGAAGTAGCGCAGGCTCACCGCGGCCAGGCCGTACAGCCCGGCGAACGTGCCGAGCGCGGTGTCGACCGCCAGCTTGGAGGCGCCGTAGGGGTTGGTGGGGCGGGTGGGGTCGCTCTCCGTGATCGGGGAGCGCTCCGGCTCGCCGTACGTGGCGGCGGTGGAGGAGAAGACGATGCGGCCCACCCCGGCGCTCCGCATCGCGTCGAGCAGGGCGAGGGTGCCGCCGAGGTTGTGCGCCCAGTAGAGGCCGGGCCGCTCCACGGACTCGCCGACCAGGGACTTCGCCGCGAAGTGCAGCACGCCCTCCACGCCGTCGAGCGCCCCGGCGGCGTCGGTGATCGACCCCTCGACGAAGCGGGCGCCCTCGGGGACGGCGTCGGCGTGACCGGTGGACAGGTCGTCCAGCACGGTGACCTCGTGCCCCGCTTCGACGAGTTGCGCCGCCACGGCGCTGCCTATGTATCCGGCGCCTCCGGTGACGAGCAGCTTCACGGAGCCTCCTGTTCGATGATGTTTGGACTTGTTTACTTTTGTAAGTCTACTGCCAGCATATGCTGGCACATCACATATCGGCCACCGCCGGAACGGGCGGCCGCCATGACGGAGACGACCTCGTGAACAGCGTCCTGGCGAACATCGCCCTGGTCTTGATCTTCGTACTGATCGGAGGGTTCTTCGCCGCAGCAGAGATGGCCATGGTCTCCCTGCGGGAGAGCCAGGTACGGCGGCTCGACGCGCAGGGCCGCAGGGGGGCCAGGGCCGCCAAGCTCGCCCGCGACCCCAACCGCTTCCTGTCCGCGGTGCAGATCGGCGTCACCGTGGCCACCATGCTCTCGGCGGCCTTCGGCGCCGACACCCTGGCCAAGGACCTCATCCCGGTGGTGACCTCCTGGGGGGTCCCCGAGGCCGTGACGGCCCCGCTCGCCCTGGTCCTGGTGACGCTGGCGATCTCGTACGCCTCCCTGGTGCTGGGCGAGCTCGCGCCCAAGCGGATCGCCCGGCAGCGGGCGGAGGGGATCTCCCTGCTGGTCGCGCCGTTCCTGGACCGGATGGCCGCGCTGTCGCGGCCGATCATCTGGGCGCTGTCGAAGTCCACCGACGGGGTGGTCAAGCTCCTGGGCGGCGACCCCGACGCCGACCGCGAGGAGATCTCCACCGAGGAGCTGCGCGACATGGTGGTGGGCCACCAGGAGCTCAGCGCCGACGAGCGCCACCTGATCGGGGAGGTGTTCGCGGCGGGCAAGCGGCAGCTCCGCGAGGTGATGCTGCCGCGTACCGAGGTGGAGTTCATGTCGGCGGACACGCGGCTGGCCGAGGCGGCGGTCCTGGCCGCGGCCATGCCCCACTCCCGCTTCCCGGTCTACCGCGACTCCTACGATGACATCGTGGGGTTCGTGCACATCCGCGACCTGCTCGACCCGGTGCTGACCGGGTCCATCGAGCCGATCAGCGAGCTGGTGCCGATCCGCCCGGTCAAGCTGGTCCCCACGAGCAAGCGGCTGATGGCCACGCTCTCGGAGATGCGCAAGGAGGGCCACCACCTGGCGATCGTGGTGGACGAGTACGGCGGCACCGCCGGCATCGTCACCCTGGAGGACCTGGTCGAGGAGCTCATCGGCGACATCCGCGACGAGCACGACGTGGAGGACGAGCACGTCGCCCTGCCCGCCGGGGAGGCGGAGCTGGAAGGGCTCGCCACCCTCGACGAGGTGGCGTCCTCCACCGGCGTCCGCCTGCCCGACGGCCCCTACGAGACCCTGGGCGGGTTCCTGATGTCGTCCCTCGGGCACCTTCCGGTGCTGGGGGAGCGGGTGGAGGTCTCCGGATTCGACCTGACGGTCACGGAGATGGACGGCCGCCGTGTCTCCCGGGTCAGGATCAAGCGGAACGCCCCCCGCCAGGACGTGCCGGACGCGGTGGCGGAGGCACCGATCACTCCGGACACCTGACACAATTGTCTGCCATGGCCAGTCCTCGCGTCCTGTCGGGAATCCAGCCCACCGCCGACTCCTTCCACCTGGGCAACTACCTCGGCGCCGTACGGCAGTACGTCGCCATGCAGGAGGGCTACGACGCGTTCTACTGCGTCGTCGACCTGCACGCGATCACGGTGGAGTACCGGCCGGAGGAGCTGCGCAGGCGCACCAGGGTGGCCGCCGCCCAGCTCTTCGCCGCCGGTCTGGACCCGGAGCGCTCCACGGTCTTCGTGCAGAGCCACGTCCGCGAGCACACCGAGCTGGCCTGGGTGCTGATCTGCCTCACCGGCATGGGCGAGGCCGGCCGGATGACCCAGTTCAAGGACAAGTCCGCCAAGCAGGGCGAGAGCTCGGCCGGCGTGGGCCTGTTCACCTACCCGATCCTGCAGGCCGCCGACATCCTGCTCTACCAGGCCGACAGGGTTCCGGTGGGGGCCGACCAGAAGCAGCACCTGGAGCTCACCCGCGACCTGGCGCAGCGCTTCAACCACCGCTTCGGCGAGACCTTCACGCTGCCCGAGCCGCACATCGTCAAGGGGGTCGAGAAGATCACCGACCTCCAGGACCCCACGGCGAAGATGTCGAAGTCCTCCTCCTCGCCCGCGGGCATCCTCGACCTGCTGGAGCAGCCGGGGCCGCTCCGCAAGAAGGTCATGCGCGCGGTCACCGACACCGGCTCCGAGGTCCTCGCCGACGACGAGAACAAGCCGGGCGTCACCAACCTGCTGCGCATCCAGTCCGCGCTGAGCGGCGTTCCCATCCCCGAGCTGGAGGCCCGCTACACCGGCCAGGGGTACGGCACCTTCAAGAAGGACGTCGCCGAACTGGTGGTCGACACCTTCACCCCGATCCGCGAGCGGACCGAGAAGCTGCTCGCCGACGAGGCCGAGCTCGACCGGATGCTCGCCGTCGGTGCCGGCCGGGCCCGCGCCGTGGCCGCCGAGACGATGGCCAAGGTGCGCGACATGGTGGGGTTCCTGCCCACCCCGTGATCTGCGGCGTCGTCCGGCCGTTCGCGGTCGAGACGGCGGTGACGGGGTAGGGGGCGCGGGTGACAGGTGTGTGGGAACGCGTACGGACAGGCCGTGAACGGCTCGGAGCGACACTCGGCTCGGCCCGGGTCAGGTGGCCCTGGTTCGACCACCTGGTCAGGACCTACCAGCGCTACCAGATCCAGGCGGGCGACCGGCTCGCCGGGGCGGTCAGCTACTTCGCCTTCCTGTCGTTCTTCCCGATCGTGGCGCTGGCCTTCGCGGTCTTCGGCTACTTCCTCTCCGTCACCCCGGACGCCCCCGGCACCCTGCGCAAGGCGATCGACCAGTACCTGCCGGGCCTGGCCGACAAGCTGCCGATCCAGGAGATCGCCGACTCGCGGACCAGTGCCGGGATCATCGGCCTGCTCGGCCTGCTCTACGCCGGGCTCGGCGCGATCGACGCGCTGCGCGAGGCCCTGCGAGAGATCTCCATGACGACCGAGGCTCCGCTCGGCTTCGCCATGGCCAAGCTCAGGGACCTGGCCGGGCTCGTCCTGGTCGGCACCACGATGCTGGCCTCGGTGCTGGTCGCCGGTTTCGCCACCCAGGCCGGCGGGACCGTCGCCGGGTGGGTGGGACTGTCGGGGTCGGTGGTGTCCACCACCACGATCTGGCTGGTCGGCCTGGCGGTGAGCGTGCTCGCCGACGTCCTGGTGTTCCTGATCCTGCTGCGCTGGCTGGGCCGCATCAGGCAGCCGTTCCCGGTGCTGCTGCGCGGCGCCCTGTTCGGCGCGGTCGGCTTCGCCCTGCTCAAGCAGCTCGCCGCGCTGGTGCTGTCCAGCACCCTGAACAACCCGGTCTACGGGGTGTTCGCCGTGGTGGTCGGTCTGCTGGTCTGGATCAACCTCTCGGCCCGGGTGATCATGTACGCCGCCGCCTGGACCGCCACCGCCTCGCTCGGCCTTCCGCCCGACCCCACGCCGGTCCCGGCCAACGCCATCCCCGCCTGAGCGCCCGGCGGGCCCCCGCCCCGGGCGGCCGGCGGCGGCCCGGGGCGGCCCGGGGCGGGGCCGAGGGCCCGGAGCGGCTCCGCCTAGCGGAAGCGCCTGCGCAGACCGTACGCCAGCCAGGCCAGGCCGCCCAGCAGACCGGCGCCGAGAACGTAGTAGCCGATCGGGACGCCACTGCCCGGCGGACGCGGCGCGAGGGACGGATCGGCCGCCGAGACCGGCGCCGGTGCGACCGGGGGCGCGGAGGTCACGGGTGCGACGGGGGACGGGGAGGCCACCGGGACCGGGTCGACCAGGTGCCCCACCGGCGCGACCCGGTCGCGGTTGGCGAAGCCCCAGTCGAGCAGGTCGGCGACCTCGTCCCAGAAGTAGCCGTCGTGACGCATGATGGACACGATGACCGTGTGGCCGTTCCGCCTGGCCGCGCCGACGAAGCTGCCCTGGGCCTTGGAGGTCCAGCCGTTCTTGACGCCGATCATCCCCTTGTAGCGCCAGAGTAGCTTGTTGTGGTTGCCGATCTCGTAGTAGCCCTTGGGAGCCGGAAACTTGTCAGTTTTCAGACTGATATATCGGCGGAAATCGGGGTTGGCCAGGCCTGCGCGGGCGATCAGGGCCAGGTCGTAGGCCGAGCTGCTCTGTCCGGGCTTGTCCAGCCCGCTCGGGGTCATGGCCACGGTGTCGAACGCCTGAAGCCGTCTGGCCTCGGCGTTCATGTCGGCCAGGGTGGCGGTCAGGCCGCCGTTGGCCTCGGCCAGCGCCATCGCGCTGTCGTTGCCGGAGACCAGCAGCAGGGCCTTGAACAGGTCCTCGACGGTGTAGAGCGGCCTGGGGACCAGGCCGACCGCGCTGCCCTCCTCGTTCACCGCGCGCTTGCTCGGCCTGACCTTCCGGTCCTTGTCCAGCCTGGGGATCAGGGTGAGGGCGGTCAGCGCCTTGAGGGTGCTGGCGGGCAGGTAGCGCCCGTGGGCGTCCTTGGCGGCGAGCACCGCACCGGTCTCCGCGTCGGCGATCACGTACGCCTTGGCGGCGGTCTTGGGCGGGGCCTTCACGCCCGCGGGGAGGATGAGACCCCGCTCCCCGAGCCGGGAGCCGCCGACCGGCTCCCTCTCGCCTTCCGCGCCCGGTTCGAGCGAACCGGCGCCCGCCGCTCCCCGGGCGCCGCCCGGCGAACCGGTGATCGGCGAACCGGTGAGGAGCGAGCCGACGCCCGGCGAGCCGGTGACGGGCGAGCCGGTGCCCGCGAGCGTGCCCGGCGGGTGGGCCGCGGTCCCGGCCTGTGCGGGCGCGCCGAGAAAAGCGGTCGCCGCGAGCAGCACCCCGACGGGCGCGACGTGTCTGGTCCCCATGATGAGCTCAGGGTAGCTTCGTGCCGGTTCGCATGGAGTACAGGTGCCCTGACCAGCTACGCGCCACTCGGCGGAATACTGACATCATGCAAATATCGCGAAAGATCGCCGCTTTTCTGATCGGCCTTGCCGCTTTTATGATCTTCGAGTGGATCAACCTTGGCCTCAACCTCGGGGACGGCCGTGCCACGTCGTTCTACGTGGTCCACGGGATCCTGGTAGCGGTCAACCTGGTGCTGGCCCTCGTGCTCGGCGCGATCGGCCTGCGGGCGCTGCGCGCGTCCCGGGGGTCCCGGGGGTCCCTGTAGTTCCGGACCCGGGGACCGGGGCGACCGGCCGGACCGGTGGCGTCGTTGGCACCGGAGCGGGCCGGCGGGCCTGCGGGCCGGAGGTGACCGGCGGGAGCCGGAGAGGCGGCGGCGGGGGCGGGACCCGGTCAGGCGGGACGGTTCAGCGTCGACACGGTCCTGCGGTGCAGCTCGGCGGCCTCCTCGGCGGAGTCGCCGATGCTGGTGAAGCCGAGCTTGCCGAAGCAGGTGACCGCGCCCAGCAGGTGCAGCACGTTCCCGGTGCGGCGCTCCCGGTCGAAGCCGAGGCCCTCGTCCTGGATCAGCTTGACGACCTCCCCGGGGGTGCGGCCCAGCAGGCCGGGGGCGGAGCAGTTGTCCGTCGCCACGTAGTACTTGGCGCGGCCCTCGTGGACGAGCAGGCCGGTGCCGGGATCGTAGGCGGCGCCGGTGGTCAGGATCGCGGCCCCGAACGGGTGGGTGGTGCCGCCGATGCGCAGGTTGATCTCGCACAGCAGCGTCCGGTGGCCGCCGCCGTCCCTGACGGCGAAGAAGTCGACGCCGAACAACCCCACCACGCCCCGGTCCGTCAGGACCCGGGCGATCCGCTCGGCGTACGCGCTGAGCTCGGCCCGGTACTCCTGGCGGGCGGGGAAGCTGCACCCCTGGTAGACGTCGTCGTTGGGACCGCCGAGGACCTGCTCGTGGGTGGCGACCACGTCGAAGGTGCCGCCCGGGGTGATCCTCACCAGGGCGCTGGGGGAGCGGAGCGGCCGGTCCTCGATGAACTCCTCGACCACCGCCCCCCGCTCGGCGATCTTCTCGGCGAACGTCGTCCAGTCCTCGCCGGGCGCGGAGAAGCTCGTGGGAAGGCCGTGGAGCGGGCCGTCGCCCGTGGTCACGATGGCGTTGCCCATTCCCGAGTAGCTGTTGTTCAGCTTGACCATCAGCCGGGTCGCCGGGCTCATCGCGCGGACGGCGCGCTCCACCTCGGCAGGCGACCGCAGGTCGCCGAACCCCCTGACCATGGGCACCCCGGCCGCCTCGCCGAGCGTCCGGCCGCCGCTCTTGGAGCCCAGGTGGGCCAGGCGGGTGGCCGGGCCGTAGATCGGCAGGGAGAGGATCCCGGCGAGGCGCTCCTCGTACTCGCTCACCACGAACGGCACCATCCAGGCGTTCCCGGCGTCCCCGCGGGTCCCGTCGCCGCCCCCGTCACCACCCCTGTCGTCGCCCCCGTCGCCCCTGTCGCCGTCGCGCGGGCCCGCGAGCGCGGCGCGCAGGCGAGCGATCACGTCCGGGCGCCGGAGCAGGGCCTCGCTGAGCGGATGCGTGTCGGGATCGTCCAAACTGATCATTTGCAGCCGCGTGCGGGCCTCGTCGGGGTCGTCGAGGAAGCTCAGGTAGTAGTCCACGATCGCGCCGTCGACCGGCGTCGAGGTCACGTAGACGACCGACACCCGCGGCCTGCGCAGGGTGAGGAGCAGGAACAGCAGCCTCTCCTCGTAGCAGCGGGCCGCGGGGATGCTGCGCAGTTCATCCTGGGGGAGCGAGAGGGAGGGAATGACCAACAGGGCGCCCTCGTCCGGTTCGAATATGCTCAAACGCGACCATCTCTTCCCGAATGGGATGTTAGTGATCATAAGCGAAGTGAAACACGCACTCTTCCTGTTTACATCACTCCGCCGGGTGCGATGACCGGCACCCGAGGTCACGTAAATTGCCAGGTGGGCGACGTTTGGGAGGGGGAGGCGGCCGCCCTCCCGCCGGGTCCGCGCCCCCCACGGTGACCAGTGTTCCTATGGTCAATTGGAGTCATCTTCTGTCATCCGGATGGGGCATAAGTGTCAGAAGGGGAGGGTGTGGTGACAAAACATTTGGCCCGGATGTCGGCGAGCCGCTCGGCCGGAGAGATAAAGTCGGTGTCATCGCCGACGCGACGGCCACCCCGGACCACCGGTCCGCCGTCTTGCGTGCCGGCGGTGGCCAGCCCGCGCTGACGCGGTCCGGGGAACCCACCCGGTCCGTCGGCGCGGCGATCGTTTTTTGACACGACCCCGTGGGTTCCGAGATCCCGGGTGGTCGTACGGTGCGTCGAGGATCCAGAGCCCGCCGGCGCGGATGGGAGGGTGAGCAATGCGGGGGCGTAATTTGCGGGGAGAACTCGACGCGTTCCTTGCCGGTCGTGAGCAGGAGCTGATCAACTTCCGTCGAGACCTGCACATGCATCCCGAGCTCGCGTTCGCCGAGTACCGCACCACCCAGCGCGTCGCCGAGCGCCTGACCGACGCCGGGCTCGTCCCCTCGGTGCTGCCGCGCGGCACCGGCCTGCTCTGCGACGTCGGCAGCGGCGACGGCCCGACCGTGGCGCTGCGGGCCGACCTGGACGCGCTTCCGGTGCCGGACGAGAAGGACGTCCCCTACAGCTCGACGGTCCCGGGCGTCTGCCACGCCTGCGGGCACGACGTGCACACCACGATCCTGCTCGGCACCTCGCTGTTCCTGGCCCAGCAGGCCGAGGCGGGCCTGCTGCCCGGCAGGGTCCGCCTGATCTTCCAGCCCGCCGAGGAGCTCCCCGGCGGCGCGCTGGAGGTCATGGCCTCGGGCGGCATCAGCGGGGTCGACCGCATCTTCGGGCTGCACTGCGACCCGCGCCTCGACGTCGGCAAGGTCGGCCTCAAGGCCGGTCCCATCACCTCCGCCTGCGACCGGGTCACGATCCGGGTGAGCGGCCCCGGCGGGCACACCGCCCGGCCCCACCTCACCGCGGACCTGGTCTTCGCGCTCGCCAAGATCCTCACCGAGCTGCCCGCGGCCCTCTCCCGCCGCATCGACCCCCGCTCCTCGCTGAGCCTGGTCTGGGGCCGGGTCGAGGCGGGCTCGGTCGCCAACGCCATCCCGGACGACGGCGTCGCCGAGGGGACCGTCCGCTGCCTGGACGAGGCCGCCTGGCACGCGGCCCCCGACATGATCAAGGCGCTGCTGGAGTCGGTCGCGGGCGCGTACGGCGTCGAGGCCGAGATGGAGTACGTGCGCGGGGTGCCCCCGGTGGTCAACGACAAGGTCAGCGTGCAGATGCTGGCCGAGGCCGCCGAGGGCGTGCTCGGCCAGGGCGCCCCGGTGCCGACCGAGCAGAGCCTGGGCGGCGAGGACTTCGGCTGGTACCTGGAGTCGATCTCCGGGGCGTTCGCCAGGCTCGGGACCCGCCGCCGCGGATCGACCGAGTCGGCCGACATCCACCAGGGCACCTTCGACGTCGACGAGAGCGCCATCGGCACCGGCGTGCGCTTCATGGCGGCGACCGCGCTGACCGCGCTCTGGGAGGGACAGCGCCCCGTCGCGGACGACGCCCTGATGGCCGTTAACGCCGACAACTAGACGCCCCCTGACACTCCCGCCACTCCCCCCGACGGCACGAACGCCGACGACCGGCCGGCGGCCGCAGGCCCCTCGCCAGTGAGTTCGGACATATTTTGACAAAGTTCTCAATGTGTCCTGACCGCGACGGTCCGGCCGCTCGCTCGGGGGAACGGCCGGGCGGCCCGGGCCGTTCCATGTCACAGCCGGGCGCTTTCGTCACGCTTCGTGTGTCACAGGGTGGCGTGAGCTGCATAACGGACCTGTTTCGGACCGGTGTGACGGTTTGGTCAACCCTGACGGACCAACTATCTTCCGTGCAGGGTTGCCGTGCGTCTCTTCGCGCGTGCACAGAGAACGCGAAGGGAGTCATCTTGCTTCAGAACCGATTCGGCAAGCTGGCCGCGACCGCACTGGCGGGCAGCATGCTCATGGGAGCTGCCGCGTGTGGTGGAAGCGAGGAACCGACCACGTCGGCTCAGCCGAGTGGCGCCGCCAGCAGTGCGGGGTCTGCCGCGACCGGACCCAAGGTCGGTCTCGCGTACGACATCGGCGGGCGCGGGGACCAGTCGTTCAACGACTCGGCCGCGGCCGGCCTGGACAAGGCCAAGGCCGAGCTGGGCCTGGCCGAGACCAACGAGCTCGAGGCCGGCAACGGCGAGACCGAGGCGGCCAAGGAGGAGCGGCTCCGGCTGCTCGCCGACGACGGCTTCAACCCGATCATCGCGGTGGGCTTCGCCTACTCCAACCCGGTCAAGAAGGTCGCGGCCGAGTTCCCCAACGTCAAGTTCGCGATCGTCGACGACGCCGCAGCCGCCGCCCCCAACATCTCCAACCTGCTCTTCGCCGAGCACGAGGGGTCCTTCCTGGTCGGCGCGGCCGCCGCGCTGAAGAGCAAGAAGAACCACGTGGGCTTCGTCGGCGGCGTCCAGGTGCCGCTGATCAACAAGTTCGAGGCCGGGTTCATCGCCGGTGCCAAGGCGGTCAAGTCGGACGTGAAGGTCGAGGTCAAGTACCTGACCCAGCCGCCGGACTTCACCGGCTTCAGTGACCCGGCCAAGGGCAAGACCGCGGCCGAGGGCATGTTCGACGCGGGTGCCGACGTGGTCTACCAGGCCGCGGGCGGCTCCGGCGGCGGCGTGTTCGAGGCGGCCAAGGCCGCCAAGGGCCTGGCCATCGGCGTCGACTCCGACCAGGCGAAGACCGCCGCCCCCGAGCTGCAGGGCGTCATCATGACCTCCATGGTCAAGAAGGTCGACGTCGCCGTCTTCGACTTCCTGAAGAGCTTCACCACCAACTCGGTGAAGGCCGGCACGACGACCTACGACCTCAAGGCGGACGGCGTCGACTACTCCACCACCGGTGGCCAGGTCGACGACATCAAGTCCAAGCTCGACGAGTACAAGCAGAAGATCATCTCCGGCGAGCTCACCGTCCCGGACAAGACCTCCTGACCCGAGTGCTCACGCGGGGCCCGGCGGAGATCCTCCTCCGGGCCCTTCGCCCTATCCTCACCACCACGTTCCGTACCGGGCATCCGTACGGAGGAGGCCGTCATCAGCACTCCGGCACCGGCCGTCGAGCTCGAGGGGATCACCAAACGATTCCCCGGCGTCGTCGCCAACCGTGACATCTCCCTTTCCGTGCGGCAGGGGCACGTGCACGCCGTCGTCGGCGAGAACGGCGCGGGCAAGTCCACCCTCATGAAGATCCTGTACGGCATGCAGCGCCCGGACGAGGGACGGATCCGCGTCAACGGCGCCGAAGTGAGCTTCCGCTCCCCCGGCGACGCGATCGGGGTGGGCGTCGGCATGGTCCACCAGCACTTCATGCTGGCCGGTAACCTGACCGTGCTGGAGAACGTGATCCTGGGCAGCGAGCCCCGCAAGGGGGGCGTCGCCATCGACTTCGGCGCCGCCCGCGCCCGGATCAGGGAGATCTCCGACTCCTACGGCCTGGGCATCGACCCCGACGTCACCGTCGAGGACCTGGGAGTGGGCGCCCGCCAGCGGGTGGAGATCCTCAAGGTCCTCTACCGGGGCGCCCGGATCCTCATCCTGGACGAGCCGACCGCCGTGCTCGTCCCCCAGGAGGTCACCGAGCTCTTCGCCAACCTGCGCGAGCTGGTCCGCGAGGGCCTCACCATCATCTTCATCTCGCACAAGCTGGACGAGGTCCTCTCGGTCGCCGACGCCATCACCGTCATCCGCCGGGGCACGACCGTGGCCGAGGTGGACCCCAAGGACGTGACCGCCCGGCAGCTGGCCGAGCTCATGGTCGGCAGCGAGCTGCCCAGCCCGGAGACCCGCGAGTCCACGGTCACCGACACGGTGGCGATCTCGGTGCGCGGCCTGAACGTCCACTCGGCCGAGGACCGCTGCATCGTGGACGGCGTGACCTTCGACATCCGAAAGGGCGAGGTGCTGGGCATCGCCGGGGTCGAGGGCAACGGCCAGTCCGAGCTCGTCGAGGCCATCATGGGCATGCGCCCGGCCGAGGGCGAGATCCGCCTCGGCGAGCACGACATCTCCGGCTGGACGACGCTCCGCCGCCGCGAGGCCGGCATCGGCTACATCCCCGAGGACCGCCACCGGCACGGCCTGCTGCTGGAGGCCCCGCTCTGGGAGAACCGGATCCTCGGCCACCAGACGCGCAGGCCCAACGTCAAGGGTCCCTGGATCGACCGCGCCGGAGCCCGCGAGGACACCCGCCGCATCGTCGAGAGCTACGACGTCCGCACCCCGGGCATCGACGTGGACGCCTCCGCGCTGTCCGGCGGCAACCAGCAGAAACTGATCGTCGGCAGGGAGATGAGCGGGGAGCCCGTCTTCCTGATCGCCTCCCACCCCACCCGCGGTGTCGACGTGGGCGCCCAGGCCGCGATCTGGGACCACCTGCGCGCGGCGCGCGCCGCGGGCCTGGCGGTCCTGCTGATCTCGGCCGACCTTGACGAGCTGATCGGCCTGTCGGACACCCTCAAGGTGATCCTGCGCGGCCGGATCGTCGCCGAGGTCGACCCCAAGGACGTGACACCCGAGCGGCTCGGCTCGGCCATGACGGGTGCTGGAGAGGCGGCATGAACACCCACGTAGCGCACACGCCCCCCGGGACGCCCGGATGAGCGCGAAAGAATCGACCTTCGCCGACCGGCTGCTCGGCCGGGTCTCACCGGCGGGGCTGCTCTCGCTCGTCGCACCGGTCACGGCCATCGTGTTCGCCGCGCTGGTCACCATGGTCATCCTGGCGCTCACCGGCGCCCCGCCGCTGGACACGCTGGTCGTCATGGGCGAGTACGCCGTCCGGCCCCGCTCGATCGTGCTGACCCTGAACTCCGCGACGACCTACTACCTGTCGGCGCTGGCGGTGGCGATCGGGTTCAAGATGAACCTCTTCAACATCGGCGTCGACGGCCAGTACCGGCTCGCCGCGCTGACCGCCGCGGCCGTCGGCGGCGCGGTCGCGCTGCCGGCCCCGCTGCACGTCGCGCTGATCATCTTCGTCGCCGTGCTGGTCGGCGCGGGCTGGGCGGCCATCGCCGGTCTGCTCAAGGTGCGGCGCGGGGTCAGCGAGGTGATCTCCACGATCATGCTGAACGCCATCGCCACCGCGCTCGGCTCCTGGCTGCTGAACAAGGAGCGCCTGGCCGTCGAGGTCGGGGGCAGCAACAACATCGGCACGAAGCCGATCCCGCCCTCCGGGCAGGTGCCGGGGCTGGCGATCGTCTCGGGCACCCAGACGAAGGTCTTCGGCCTGATCCTGCTGTCGATCGCGATGGGCGTCCTGTTCCACATCGTGATCAACCGGACCCGCTTCGGGTTCGACCTGCGCGCCACCGGCCGCTCGGAGTCGGCCGCGGTGGCCAGCGGCGTCAACGTCAAGCGGATGATCCTCGTCTCGATGGTCCTGTCCGGCGCGGTGGCGGGCCTGGTCGGCATGCCGCAGCTCCTCGGCGCCTCCCACAGCTACAGCCTGGACTTCCCCACCGGTCTCGGCTTCACCGGCATCGCGATCGCGCTGCTCGGCCGCAACCACCCGGTCGGCATCGCGTTCGGCGCGCTGCTGTGGGCCTTCCTGGACACCTCGGCCGGCATCCTGCAGATCAAGAAGATCTCCCCGGACATCGTCACCATCATGCAGGGCGTGATCGTGCTCTCGGTGATCATCGCCTACGAGCTGGTGCACCGCTACCAGATCGCCGCCGAGCAACGCCGGGTGAGCCGCCAGCTCGCGAGCACCGCCCCGGCCGAGGAAGGAACGCCGGCATGAGCCAGAACGCCCTCGCCACGCCGGAGGCCCCCTTCCAGGAGCCCAAGCGCCCCGCCCGCAAGTTCACGTTCACCTGGCGGACCCTGTTGCTCGCCGTCGGCGCGCTGATCCTGCTGCTGTCGTTCACGCGGGCCGTCACCGGTGCCGCCGACCTCACCTCGACGGGCGCGATCACCGCCTCCATCGCGCTGGCCGTCCCCATCGGCCTGGCCGGCCTGGGCGGCCTGTGGGCGGAGCGGGCCGGAGTGGTCAACATCGGCCTCGAAGGCATGATGATCATGGGGACCTGGTCCGGGGCGTGGGGCGCGCTGTACTTCGACAACCCCTGGGCGGGCGTCGTCGCCGGTGCGATCGGCGGGGCCCTGGGCGGCCTGCTGCACGCGATCGCCACCGTGACGTTCGGCGTCGACCACATCATCTCCGGCGTGGCGATCAACATCCTCGGGCTGGGCGTCACCCAGTTCCTGTCCAAGGTCACCTTCGCCGAGATGAAGGGCGGCGGCGACTCCCAGTCGCCCCCGGTGCCCAAGCCCGAGGTGGTGAGCGTGCCGTGGGACCGGCTCGGCGACCAGGACCCGCTCAGGGCCCTGGAGGCCAAGCAGTGGTTCCTGCTCTCGGACGTGGCGGGCATCCTGCGCGGCCTGACCACGAACGTCTCGCTGCTGACGATCCTGGCGATCCTGCTCGTCCCGCTGTCGTACTACGTGCTCTGGCGCACCGCGTTCGGCCTGCGGCTGCGCTCCTGCGGGGAGAGCCCGGTGGCCGCCGAGTCGCTGGGCGTCAACGTCTACCTGCACAAGTACGTCGCCGTCGTCGTCTCCGGAGCCCTGGCGGGCCTGGGAGGCGCGTTCCTGGCACAGGTGGCCGCGAGCGCCTACCGCGAGGGTCAGACCGGCGGGCGCGGCTTCATCGGTCTCGCCGCCATGATCTTCGGCAACTGGCGGCCGGGAGGGCTGGCCGGTGGCGCCCTCCTGTTCGGCTACACCGACGGGCTGCAGCTGCGCGGGAGCGGCGCGGCGGTGCACGCGCTGCTGCTGGTGGTGGCGATCCTGCTCGCCGCCGTGGCCGTCCACCAGCTCGTACGGCAGGGCCGGGCGCGGACCGCGCTGATCACCGGCGTCGCGGCGGTCGTCGTGTTCGTGGTGTTCGCGCTGACCGACTCGATCCCCCCGGAGTTCACCTCGGTCACCCCGCACATCACCACCCTGCTGGTGCTGTCCCTGGCCGCGCAGCGGCTCCGCCCGCCGGCCGCGAACGGCGTGATATACCGCAGGGGTCAGGGCGGGTGACCGTGTCCCGAACGACACGCACGACGCGACCGGGACGGCCCGTGCCGTCCCCACGAGGGGAGACGGTGTGACGGACAGCGCTGGGGACACCGGCATCGGCGCGGAGGCGGGCATCGGCGCGGGCATCGACTGGCCCGCGCTCAGGGACGAGGCCGTGCGGGCCATGGGGCACGCCTACGCCCCCTACTCCAAGTTCCCGGTCGGCGCCGCCGCCCTGGTGGACGACGGGCGGATCGTGTCCGGCTGCAACGTCGAGAACGCCTCCTACGGCATCGGTCTCTGCGCCGAGTGCGGGCTCGTCTCCGCGCTCCAGGCGAGTGGCGGCGGCAGGCTGGTGGCGTTCACCTGCGTCGACGGGCACGAGGAACTGCTCATGCCGTGCGGCAGGTGCCGCCAGCTCCTGTACGAGTTCGGCGGCCCCGGGATGCTGCTCGAGACCGTCGACGGCCCGAAGCCGATGTCGGAGATCCTGCCCTACGCCTTCGGGCCCGAGGACCTGAGCCGGGGAGCCTGACCGTGGACGCCATCGACCTGAGCCGGAGGGCCTGACCATGGACGCCATCGAGGTCATCTCCGCCAAGCGGGACGGCCGGGAGCTCTCGCCCGAGCAGATCGACTGGGTGATCGACGCCTACACCCGGGGCGTCGTCGCCGACGAGCAGATGTCCGCGCTCGCCATGGCGATCCTGCTCAACGGCATGAACCGGCGGGAGATCGCCGGGTGGACCCAGGCGATGATCCGCTCCGGGGCCCGGATGGAGTGGTCGGCGCTGCCGGGGCCCACCACCGACAAGCACTCCACCGGCGGCGTCGGCGACAAGATCACGCTTCCGCTGGCCCCGCTGGTCGCGGCCTGCGGGGGGTACGTGCCCCAGCTGTCGGGCCGGGGCCTCGGTCACACCGGCGGCACCCTGGACAAGCTGGAGTCCATCCCCGGATGGCGGGCCTCGCTCTCCAACGAGGAGATGCTCGGCGTGCTCGGCGCGGCCGGGGCCGTGATCTGCGCGGCGGGTGACGGCCTGGCCCCCGCCGACAAGAAGCTGTACGCGCTCCGCGACGTCACCGGGACCGTGGAGTCGATCCCGCTGATCGCCTCCTCGATCATGTCGAAGAAGATCGCCGAAGGGACCGGCGCGCTCGTCCTGGACGTCAAGGTCGGCTCCGGGGCGTTCATGAAGACCGTGGAGGAGGCCCGGGAGCTGGCCACCACCATGGTCGAGCTGGGCACCGACGCCGGGGTGGGCACGGTCGCGCTGCTGACCGCGATGGACCGGCCGCTGGGCCTGACCGTGGGCAACGCGCTGGAGGTGGCCGAGTCGGTCGAGGTGCTCGCCGGCGGCGGGCCCGCCGACGTGGTCGAGCTGACCGTGCTGCTGGCCCGGGAGATGCTCGCCACGGCGGGGATCACCGGAGGCAAGGACCCCGAACGGGCCCTGGCCGACGGCTCGGCGATGGACGTCTGGCGGCGGATGATCACCGCTCAGGGCGGCGACCCGGACGCCCCGCTGCCGGTGGCCGCCGAGACGACGGAGGTCGTCGCGCCCTCGTCCGGCGTGCTCTCCCGGCTCGACGCCTACGGGGTGGGCCTGGCCGCCTGGCGGCTCGGCGCGGGGCGGGAGCGCAAGGAGGACCCGGTCTCCTTCGGCGCGGGCATCGTGCTGCACGCCAAGCCCGGCGACACGGTCCGCGAGGGCGCGCCGCTGATGACGCTGTACGCCGACGAGGCCGGGCGCTTCGAGCGGGCGCTCGCCGCGCTGGAGGGCGCCTACGCCGTGGGCGAGGCGGCCGACGGGGAGCCGCTGCCCCTGGTGATCGACCGCGTCACCGCCTGAACAGGCCTCCCGGGAGCACCGCGTCACCGCCTGACGGGCCTCCCGGGAGCACCGCGTCACCGTCGGCCGAGGACTCCCGGGGGCAGGAGCCCTCCGGCGCCCCGGGCTCCCCGGCCCCCTCGGGTGCCCCGGAGCCCTCGGCCCCGGCCGAGGCGAAGATCTCACCGATCACGTTGCGATGGGTCGGGCGGGCCGTGGCGTGGCGCTCGCGGCCCGCGGGGGTGATGCCCACGTAGATGCCCCGCCGGTCGTCCTGGCAGATGGCCCGGGTCACCAGGCCCGCCTTCTCCAGGCGGGCGATCAGCCGGGAGCAGGCGCTCTGGCTCAGGTGGACCGCGTCGGCGACCTCCTGGACCCGGTACTTCTCCTGGCCGCCCTCGACCATCCGTTCCAGGACCTCGAACTCGCTCATGCCGAGCCGGTGCCGTTCGGAGAGCTCACGTTCCAGGGCGCAGGCGGCCGTGGCGTGCACGGCCAGAACCCGGCGCCAGGCGCGTACCGCGTCCTCCTCGTTCATGCGGCGGATCGTACCACCCGGGACAATTGAATGCACGCGAATTAAATTCTCTTGCATTAGATGTGCTTGCATGTATTCTCGGTCCTCATGACCTCCTCATCGATCTCGCCGGATGACGAGCGCTGGAGTCCCGCGCTGTGGGCCGCGCTCACCGTGCTCTGCGCCGTGGTCTTCCTCGACGCCCTCGACGTCTCCATGGTGGGCGTGGCCCTGCCGTCGATCCAGGCCGACCTGGGCCTTTCCACCTCCTCGCTGCAGTGGGTGGTCAGCGGCTACGTGCTCGGCTACGGGGGCCTGCTCCTCCTCGGCGGCCGGACCGCCGACCTGCTCGGGCGTCGCAGGGTCTTCCTGGTCGCCCTCGCGGTCTTCGCCGTGGCCTCCCTGCTCGGCGGCCTCGTCGACGACGGCACGCTGCTGATCGCCGCGCGCTTCGTCAAGGGCGTCAGCGCCGCCTTCACCGCGCCCGCCGCGCTCTCCATCATCACCACGACCTTCGCCGAGGGCCCGGCCCGCAACAGGGCCCTCAGCTTCTTCACCGCCTCCGGCGCCAGCGGCTTCTCGCTGGGCCTGGTCATCTCCGGATTCCTGACCGAGCTCGGCTGGCGCTGGACGTTCCTCATGCCGGTCCCGGTCGCGATCATCGCGCTGGTCGCGGCCCTGAGGTACCTCCCCAGGCGCCACGAGGAGCGCGCCGAGAGCGGTCACGACCTGCTCGGCGCGATCACCATCACCGGCTCCATGCTGCTGCTGGTCTACGCCGTGGTCGAGGCGCCCGACGCGGGCTGGGGCTCGCCGCGCACGATCGCCTCACTGCTGGGCGCGGCCCTGCTGCTGGCCACCTTCGTGATCACCGAACGGCGCGTCAGGCACCCGCTGGTACGCCTGGGCATCCTGCGCTCCGGCCCGATCGTCCGCGCCAACCTCGGGCTGGTGATCCTGTTCGGCTCCTACGTCGGCTTCCAGTTCGTCGCCATGCAGTACTTCCAGAACTTCCTGCACTGGTCGGCCCTGCAGACGGCGCTGGCCTTCCTGCCGGCCGGGCTGCTGGTGGCGGTGACCTCCACCAGGATGGGCGCGCTGGCCGACCGGTTCGGCACCGCGAAGCTGATCGTGGTCGGCTCGGCCGCCCTGGCGGCCGGGTACGCGTTCTTCCTGCGCCTGAACGCCGATCCCAGCCTGGCCACACTGATCATCCCCGGGATGGTGCTGCTGGGCATCGCGTTCGCGCTCTCCTTCCCCGCGCTGAACATCCAGGCGACCAACGGCGTGGCCGACGACGAGCAGGGGCTGGCCTCGGGGCTGCTCAACACCTCCGGGCAGGTCGGCGGGGCGGTCGTGCTGGCCGTCGTGACGGCCGTGCTGACCTCCGGCACGGGCGCCGACCCGATCGGTTCCTTCCGCGCCGCGATCACGGTCTCCGGGATCCTCGCCCTGGCCGGCCTGGTGATCGCCCTGACCGGTCTGGTCGGCCCCCGGGCACGCCGCACGCCCGTCGTGGCCGAGGAGAGGCCGGTCCTGGAGACGGTCTGACACCTCGCGCCGGTTCGCGCCGACTCGCGCCGGCCGGCGCGAACCACCCGACCACCGGACCACTCGCGATCCGGCGGGGACGGGGAACACGCGAAACCCCAGGGGAACAGGGGAACCCCGCGGGGGACACGTGGACCCCGCCGGATCGCGGGCGTGCCGCCGCCGGACACAGGGGCCCGGCGGCGGCACCTCTCCGACGCGCCGCTCACGGGCCGGGACGCGGTGCTTGACTCGCCCCCGGCGGGCTGTCACGATCCGGCCACGGCGTAGGTGGGCTGCGAGGGTGAGACCGGCGGTCCACCTGGGCATCTAACGGGGCAGGAGGCTCACCATGAACCGCACCCTCATCCCCTTCGCGCTCGTACCCCTGCTGGCACTGGCGGCCTGCGGCACGGAGACCTCGACGGTGAGCCCCTCCTCGGGCCCCCCGGCGACCACCGCGCCCGCGGACCCGGCGACCGGCGCGGCGGCCACGCCGTCCGCCGCCGCACCCGCCGGGCTGCGTCCCCCGACGAGCACCAAGGAGATCGCGGTCGACCGGACCACCGGCGCCCCGCCGACCGTCACCGGGGCCCGGTTCGCCGAGCACCCGGGATTCGACCGCGTGGTGATCGACCTCGAGGGAGACCTGCCCGGCTACAGCGCGCGCTGGGTGTCCAAGCTGGTCCAGGACGGGTCGGGCGACCCGATCGACGTCAAGGGCGGCGCCTACCTCCACCTCACGATGACCCCGGCCAACGCGCACACCGAGACGGGCACCCCCACCTGGACCGGCGGGCCGATCTTCCAGGCCCGGCTCGGCAACGTGCGGAGCGTCGTCAGGACCGGCGACTTCGAGGCCGTGGTGGGCGTGGGCGTCGTCCTGGAGCGCAAGGCGGCCTTCCGGGTGCTGGAGCAGAAGAGCCCGAACCGGCTGGTCGTCGACATCGCGCACTGACCGTTCCCCGCACGCGTTCCCCGGGCGTGCTCCCCGCACGCGCTCCCCGGGCGTGCTCACCGGCCGCTCGCCCACCGCGAGGTGCCGCGCACCGGGGCCGGTGACAGACTGGTGCGATGGTACGCAAAATCGAGGGCGCGACGCGGATCCCCGTTCCCGGCGGCAAGACGATCGACGAGTACGTCGGCAGGGTCAACACCGGGGACGACCTGGTCTCGATCGCCCACATGAAGGCCCCCGCCGGGTGGGAGGAGCCCGCCCAGACCCCGGAGTTCGCCGAGTACACGCTCGTGCTCGCCGGAACGGTCCTGGTGGAGCACGACGGGGGCGTCACCGAGGTCGGCGCGGGGCAGGCGTTCACGTGCGAGCCGGGGGAGCGGATCCGCTACAGCGCCGGCCCCGAGGGCGCCGAGTACGTCGCGGTCTGCCTGCCCGCCTTCGCCCCCGAGGCCGCGCGTCGTGAGGACTGACCCGGGCGCCGCCGCGGCGCCCGGCGGGACGAGGGAGGCGACGACCTTCGGCCGGACCCCGGCGGTAGGGTGGTGAGATGAGTCAGCTACCCACCTTCGAGCAGATCCGCCTGGCCCCCAAGGTGCTGCTCCACGATCATCTCGACGGTGGCCTGCGACCGGAGACCATCATCGACCTGGCCCGCGAGACGGGCTACGACCGGTTGCCGGCGACCGAGGCCGAGAGCCTGCGCGCCTGGTTCCGGGAGGCGGCCGACTCCGGCTCGCTGGTGCGCTACCTGGAGACCTTCGACCACACGGTGGGCGTCATGCAGACGCGCGAGGCGCTGACCAGGGTCGCCGCCGAGTGCGCCGAGGACCTGGCCGCCGACGGCGTGGTCTACGCCGAGGTGCGCTACGCGCCCGAGCAGCACACCTCGGCCGGTCTGACCCTCGAGGAGGTCATCGAGGCGGTCCAGGAGGGTTTCGCCGCCGGTTCCGCGGGACGCGGCATCCGGGTGGGAACCCTGCTCACCGCCATGCGCCACCAGGCCCGGTCCATGGAGATCGCCGAGCTCGCGGTCCGCTACCGCGACGCCGGGGTGGCCGGGTTCGACATCGCGGGCGCGGAGGCGGGCTACCCGCCCACCCGCCACCTCGACGCCTTCGAGTACCTCCAGCGGGAGAACGCCCACTTCACCATCCACGCCGGGGAGGCGTTCGGCCTGCCCTCGATCTGGCAGGCGATCCAGTGGTGCGGCGCCGACCGGCTCGGCCACGGCGTCCGCATCATCGACGACATCTCGGTCCAGGACGACCAGGAGCCCAAGCTCGGGCGGCTGGCCGCCTACGTCCGGGACAAGCGCATCCCGCTGGAGATGTGCCCGACGTCCAACCTGCAGACCGGTGCCGCGACCTCCACCGCCGAGCACCCGATCGGCCTGCTGCGCCGCCTGAACTTCAGGGTGACCGTCAACACCGACAACCGGCTGATGAGCGGCACGTCCCTGTCGGAGGAGTTCGCCAAGCTGTCGGAGGCGTTCGGCTACGGCTGGGACGACATGCTGTGGTTCACGGTCAACGCCATGAAGTCGGCGTTCCTGCCGTTCGACGAGCGCCTGTCGCTCATCAACGGCGTCATCAAGCCCGGTTTCGCGCGCCTCAAGTGGCAGGCGTGAGCGGGCTCGTACCGGCGAAGTGAGTTCTCCCCGATGAAGCAGGTGTTCCGCTCCACGTTCGCGGTGGTCGTCGGCTGGGCCTGGATGGTCTTCGCCGCCCTCAACGCGATCGACCTGGTGATCCGCTACAGCGGCCGCAGTTCGATGATCGCCGCGGCGGTGTTGGCGGTGCTGACCGCGCTGGTCTTCCTGACCTGCCTGCGCCCGGCGGTCGTCGCGTCCGAGGAGGGCGTGCTGGTCCGCAACCCGCTGCGGAACACCTTCGTGCCCTGGCGGGCGGTGGACGAGGTCACGGTCTCGCACTCGATCAAGATCACTTCCGGTGGGCGGAGCGTCCGCTGCTGGGTGCCGCAGACCTCCGCCCGCGAACGGGCCGCCGCCGTCCGCAGGGGCAGGACGCCGGACACGCGGGGCGGCCTCGGGGCGACCGAGCCGGTCCGGTCCAAGGGGGAGCAGGCCGCCGCCGCGGCACTGGCCGGCAGGACCCATGCCGACTGGGTGGCCCAGCAGATCACCGAACGCGCGGCGGCCGCCCGGCGCGCGGCCGCCCTGCGGGGCGCCGATGAGGCCACGACGCCCGCCGAGGCCACGACGCCCGACGAGGCCACGACGTCCACCGAGGCCACGACGCCCGGCGGGGACGGGGCCGGTGTCCCGGAGGAAACGTTCAGGACGAGCTGGGCGCCGACCGCCCTGGCCGCTCTCGCCGCCGCGGCCGTGCCGACGATCGCGGCCTTCCTCGTCTGAGCCCGGGATCCCCGGGCCCGGGGTCAGAGCCCGAGGGTCTCGGCGAGGTCGGCCCTGAGGGTGTCCAGTTCCGCGTCGGCCCGCGCGCGGGCCTCGGAGACCTCGCCGGTCACCGGGATCACGACCTCCAGGTAGCACTTGAGCTTGGGTTCGGTGCCCGAGGGGCGGACGACCACCCGGGCGCCGCCGGACAGCCGGTAGCGCAGCCCCTCGGTGGGCGGCAGCCCGCCCGCCCCCAGGCTCAGGTCGTCGGCGGACTCGACCTCGCGACCGCCCAGGCGGGTGGGCGGCGTCGCCCGCAGGCGGGCCATCGCGCCGGTGATGAGCGACAGGTCGGCCACCCGGAACGAGAGCTGGGAGGTGGCGTGCAGGCCGTGACGGCGGGCCTGGTCGTCCAGGAGGTCGAGCAGGCTCCGGCCCTCCAGCGCGGCCTGGGCGGCGATCCCGGCCACGGTCAGCGCCGCGCCGATGCCGTCCTTGTCGTGCACGGGCAGCCCGAGTTCCGAGCCGACGCTGTAGCCCAGCGCCTCCTCGTACCCGAAGACCAGGCCCTCGCCGGCCTTCATGATCCACTTGAAGCCGGTCAGGGTCTCGGCGTAGCGCACGCCGTGGGCTGCGGCGATCTTGCCGAGCAGCGACGACGACACGACGGTGGTCGCCACCAGGCGGTCGTCGCCCGAGGTGTGCCGGATCACGTGCTCGCCGAGCAGGGCGCCCAGCTCGTCGCCGGTCAGCATCCGGTGGCCGCCGCCGGGCAGCGGCACGCCCACCGCGCAGCGGTCCGCGTCGGGGTCGTTGGCCAGCACCAGGTCCGCGCCGGTCCGCGCGGCGAGCCCCAGCGCGAGGTCCATCGCGCCGGGCTCCTCCGGGTTGGGGAAGGCGACGGTCGGGAAGTCGGGGTCCGGCTCGGCCTGCTCGGCCACGGTCGCGGGCGCCTCGAACCCGGCGGCGGCGAAGGCCCTGGCCAGTGTGGCGCCGCCCACGCCGTGCAGCGGGGTGTACGCCACCCGCAGCTCGCGGGCCTTCCCGATCGGGAGCGCGGTCAGCGCCTCCAGGTAGGCGGCCACGACGCCGTCGTCCAGGGCGGTCCAGCCCGGGTCGCCGGGGGAGCCGAGCGGGAGCTCGGAGACCGGCCCGGTCGCGTCGATGGCGGCGGAGATCTCCGCGTCCACCGGTGGCACGATCTGGGAGCCGTCCCCCCAGTAGACCTTGTAGCCGTTGTCCCGGGGCGGGTTGTGGCTGGCGGTGACCGTCACGCCCGCGTCCGCGCCGAGGTGGCGGACGGCGAAGGCCAGCACCGGGGTGGGCAGCGGGCCGGGCAGGAGCGAGGCGCGCAGCCCCGCCCCGGTGAGCACGGCGGCGGTGTCACGGGCGAAGGCGTCGGACTTGTGCCGGGCGTCGTAGCCGATCACGACGTGCCGCCCGGGGCCGAGGACGCGGGCCAGACCGGCGGCGGCGCGCATGACCGTGACCCGGTTCATCCGGTTGGGCCCGGCGCCCAGCTCGCCGCGGAGCCCGGCGGTGCCGAACTCCAGCCGGGAGCCGAACCGCTCGCGCAGCGCGTCGTCGTCACCGCCCTCCAGCAGGGCGGTCAGTTCCGCGCGGGTGTCGGGGTCGGGGTCCTGGACCAGCCAGGACCGGGCGAGCCCCGTCAGATCGCTGTTCATCGTCACCTCTCCGAGGCCGAGGCCGTGGTGGTCACCGGAGCCTGCCGCCGGTCCGTCCTACAGCCTGCCCACGACGCTCGCCAGCAGACCGCCCATGCGGGTGGCGGTGGTACGACCCACCTCCAGCACCTCCTCGTGGTTGAGCGGCTCGCCCACCAGTCCGGCGCCCGGGTTGGTGACCAGGGAGACGCCCAGCACCTCGGCGCCGCCCTCGCGCGCCGCGATCGCCTCCAGCACGGTGGACATGCCCACCATGTCGCCGCCGAGGATGCGGCACATGCGCACCTCGGCCGGGGTCTCGTACGTGGGGCCGCGGAAGGCCACGTAGACGCCCTCGGTCAGCGACGGGTCGGCCTCGCGGGCCAGCGCGCGCAGGCGCGGGCTGTAGACGTCGGTGAGGTCGACGAACGTGGCGCCGGTGATCGGGCTGGCGCCGGTCAGGTTGATGTGGTCGCTGATCAGCACCGCCTCGCCGACCTCCTGGGTCTCCGGGCGCAGTCCCCCGGCGGCGTTGGTCAGCACGATCGTGCCCGCCCCGGCCCGGACGGCGGTCCGCACGCCGTGCACGACGGGGTCCACGCCCCGGCCCTCGTAGAGGTGGGTGCGCCCGAGGAAGATCAGCACGTTCCTGCCGGCCTCGGTCCGTACGGCGCGGATCCGGCCCGCGTGCCCCTGGACGGCGGGCGGCAGGAAGCCGGGCAGGTCGGTCACGGGGATCTCGGCGACGGTCTCGCCGATCGCGTCGGCCGCCGGAACCCAGCCGGAGCCCATCACCAGCGCGACGTCGAAGGAGTCCACGCCGACGGCGCCTCTCAGCGCGTTGGCGGCGTCCGTGGCGAGTGCGTAGGGGTCGTTGGTCACCTCACCGAGCGTACCGGTCACCGGTGTGGCCACGTCCGTTCCGTACCGCTTCCTGCTCCCGAGGGGGCCCGGTTCCCCGGGGGGCCCGGTTCCCCGGCGGGACAGGGCTCCCCGGGCGACGGGACAGGGCCGCCGGGCGGTGATCAGCTCCCCGGGCGGTGATCAGCTCCCCAGCGAGGTGCAGGGACGGCCGCGCAGGTTCCTGACGTAGTCGTCCGGGGCGCCCGCGAGCTCGGCGGCCTCGGCCAGGATGCCGAGGTAACGGGCCGAGGGCAGGCCGCCCTCGTAGCCGTCCAGCACGTAGAACCACGCCAGGACCTCACCCTCCAGGGTCTGCACCCGGAGTTTGACCTTGTGGTAGAGGCCGCGCGCCGCGCCCTCCCACTGGTCGAGGGAGCTCTCGTCCCATTCGGGCACGTCGTACAGGACGACGAAGACCTGGTCGGCGGCGTCCTCGACGATGGAGGCGAGCGCGCCCTCCCAGCCGAGATCGTTCCCGCCGAAGGTCAGGCGCCAGCCCTGGAGCCAGCCCGTCCCCCTGATCGGGGAGTGAGGGGCCCTCTGGGCCATCTGCTTGGGGTCCATGTTGCTGCCGTAAGCGGCGTAGACAGGCACGGTGACCAACACTAATCGAAGATCGGCCGGACGATCACCCGCCGCGTGAGGCACGCCGACAAGCCGGTGGATCGCGGGGATTTCGGGGGTTTCCGAGATTCGACGGGACGCGGAGCGAGGGGCGCTCCCGTCATGCGGGAGAATGGGACATGTGACGAGGATAGTGATCATCGGTGGCGGTCCCGGCGGGTACGAGGCGGCGCTGGTCGCCGCCCAACTGGGGGCGCGGGTCACCGTGGTCGAGCAGGACGGCCCCGGCGGGGCGTGCGTGCTCACCGACTGCGTGCCGTCCAAGACGCTGATCGCCACCTCCGTGCGCAAGCAGGCGCTCCTGGACGCCAGCATGCTCGGGGTGCACTACACCGGCGGCCCCGACGGCGACGTCGGCGGCGTGATCGCCGACATGCCCCTGGTCAACAGGCGCGTCAAGGAGCTCGCCCGCGCGCAGTCCGCCGACATCGCCGCCCGGCTGGCCGCCGAGGGCGTCGAGGTGGTCACCGCCCCCGGACGGCTGGTCGACCCGCAGGTCGTCAGGGCCGGGGACCGGACGATCCGGGCGGACGTCGTCATCGTGGCGACCGGCGCGACCCCGCGCATCCTGCCCGGCGCCGAGCCCGACGGCGAGCGCATCCTCACCTGGCGGGAGCTGTACGACCTGGAGGAGTTGCCCGAGCACCTCATCGTGGTCGGCTCCGGCGTCACCGGCGCGGAGTTCGCGGGCGCCTACCGCTCGCTGGGCTCGGAGGTCACCCTCGTCTCCTCCCGCGACCGCATGATGCCCAACGAGGACGCCGACGCCGCCGAGGTCCTCGAGGAGGTCTACCGCCGCCGCGGCATGAACGTCATGGGCCGCTCCCGCGCCGAGTCCGTCAAGCGCACCGCCGACGGCGTGGTCGTCACGCTGGAGGACGGCCGCACCGCCGAGGGCACCCACTGCCTGATGACGGTCGGCATGGTCCCCAACACCGCGGGCATCGGCCTGGAGGAGGCCGGGGTCACCCTCGGCCCCGGCGGGTTCGTCCAGGTGGACAAGGTCTCCCGCACCTCCGCGCCCGGCGTCTACGCGGCCGGGGACTGCACCGGGGTGCTGATGCTCGCCTCGGTCGCCGCCATGCAGGGCCGCATCGCCGTCTGGCACGCGCTGGGCGAGGCCGTGCAGCCGCTCCGCCTGGCCACCGTGGCCTCCGCCATCTTCACCGACCCCGAGATCGCCGCCGTGGGCGTCGCCGAGAAGGCGGTCCGCGCCGGGGAGATCGAGGCCAACATCGTCAAGCTGCCGCTGGCGACCAACGCCCGCGCCAAGATGCAGGGCTTCAACGACGGGTTCGTGAAGCTGTTCTGCCGCCCGCACACCGGCATCATCCTCGGCGGCGTCGTGGTCGCCCCCCGCGCCTCGGAGCTGATCCTCGCGGTGTCGGTGGCCGTGCAGCAGCGGCTGACCGTCGACCAGATCGCCCACACCTTCGCGGTCTACCCCTCCCTGTCCGGCTCCGTCACCGAGGCGGCCCGCCGCCTCATGCAGCCGACGACCCCCAGCGGCATCTGACCGCTCCGGCCCCTGCCCCCGGCGGACCTTCCGGCCGGCGCGGGGGAGGGTGCGGGCGTCAGTGGACCCGGGGCCGGAGGCGGTTCAGCGCGTTCCTGCCGTCCTGGACCGCCTGGGCCACGAAGCGCAGCTCCTCCTCGCGCCGGGCGATCACCAGGGCCTGCTTGGCGGCCTCGTACGCGTCCAGGGCGTGCCGCCAGTCGCGGTCCGCGGTCATCCCGCCGTGCGCGCCGAGCTGGAACTCGTAGTCGAGCTGGTCGATCTCCTCGCCCAGCCGGGTGATGTCCTCCTCGGCGCCGTGGCGCATCCGGGCGAACCGCTGGGCCCGCCGGGTACGCCCCTGGGCGCTGATCCCCCAGGCCACCACGGTCAGCGCCAGGCCCACCGCGCTGATCACGACCATGACCAGGCCCACCGACGCGCCGCCGCCCCGGGCCGGGCGGGCCGACGGGGACTCCGTCGGGTCGCCCCCGAAGATGCCGAGGTCGGGGACCGTGACCGGTGTCGAGGGGTCCAGACCCGTCGGGGTGCCCTTGGAGCCGGTGAGGTCGGCGTCGTCGGCCTGGATGAAGGACGCGCCCTCGACCAGGGCGCCGGTGAAGTCGGCGCCGTCCAGCTCGGCCTGGGTGAAGGTGACCTCCCTCAGGTCGGCGTCCCTGAGCGTGGCGTTGCGCAGGTTCGCCTGACCCATCTTGGCCTCGTGCAGCTTGGCCCTGGTGAAGTCGGCCTTGCGCGCCTTGATCTGGCCGGGGGTGCTCTCCTCGAGATCGGCGTCGATCAGCTTGGCGTTGGTGAAGTCCACCTGGGTGAGTTCGGCCCTGGTCAGGGCCGCCCTGGTCAGGTCCGCGTGCGGGAAGTAGGCCTGCCCCGCCTCGGCGTCTACCAGGATCGCGTCCCGCAGGTCGGCGTGGTCGGCGTGCATCTGCCCCAGGTCGGCCTCGGTGAGGTCGGCCCCCCGCATGTCCGCGTACTTCAGCGTGGCCTGGGTGAGGTCGGCCTGCTTGAGCGAGGCGCCGCGCAGGATCGCGCCGGTGAGGTCCTTCTGGGTCAGGTCCACCCCGTCCAGCTTCGCCTTGGTCAGGTCGGCGCAGCGCAGGTTCGCCGGAAGCCGGGCACCCTCGGTGAGGTTCCTGCCGCGCAGGCTGACGCCCTCGCCGGGCCTGCACGGCCCGGTCACGGCCTGGGCGGGAGAGATGACTGTCCCCGACAGCGCGAAAGTCGCGACGATGAGAGCCAGGGGGATGGAACGACGCACGGGAGCCTCCTTCAAAGCAGTCCCGATGGTGTCAGCGGATCATTGCATCCCGCTAGACGACCGCTTGCATCGTTTTCCGGGCTCTGCCCACCGGAGTCCGGGGTCGCGGAGCCGCGTGCCGCAGAGCCGGATCGCGGAGACGGCGCGGCGGGTGGGCACTCCTGAGCCCGGCCGTTCCCACCGGATCTCCCGGCGCGGCATGCCGCGCCAGGGCGACCGGGGGCGCCGCGAGGCCGTGGACCGCCGCGTCGACGACGACCTCTACGATCCGTATGACCGAGACCAGTCGTTCGATCCGGGGGCCGGCCGTGAACACCTCTCTCGCCGTCGTGGCGCAGGTCGCCGTTCCGTTCCTCTGGCTGGGGATGGTGCTGGCGATCTCGTTCCTGGAGGCGCCGCTGAAGTTCCGCGCGCCCGGCGTCACCGTGCCGCTCGGGCTCGGCATCGGCCGGCTGGTCTTCCGGGCGCTCAACATCGCGGAACTCGTCCTGGCCGCCGTCCTCACCCTGGCACTGCTCATGGGCGGTAGGGCCGGTACGGGCGGTACGGCCGGCACGCGCGGCCTCGCCCTGGGCGACACCGCGACGACCGTGCTGATCGCCCTGTGGGTGCTGCTGGTCGTCCAGGTGGCGGTGCTGCGGCCTCGCCTCGACCGTCGCGCCCGGCAGATCATCGAGGGCGGGAACCCGCCGCGCTCGCGCCACCACCTGCTCTACATCGCGGCCGAATGCCTCAAGGTCGTGCTGCTGCCCACGCTCGGCGTCCAGCTCGTCCAGGGCTGACGCGTTCTCACGGGGTGAGACCCGGTGACCGGGGGCGGGGGGCCGCGGCGGTGATCGACGGCGGCGACGCCGGTCCGGCCGATCAGGCGGATCCCCCGGCCGGTCCGGCGGGATCGTGCCGGCGCCCCGCGTACCGACCCGCGGGGGAGGAGCGGAGCCGAACGGCGGCGGACGAGGGTCTCCGGACCGGCCGCGCCGCTTCGGTCCTCGTACCTCGTACGACGTCCTGCCGTGGTGCGTCAGCCGTTCGCGTGCTGTCGCGGGTCGGTTCGTCGTGCCACGGCCACGTCGATGACCTGGACGTCGCCCGGTGGGGCGTCGGCGGTGTCCCACCAGCGGATGGCGCCGATCTCCTGGGTGGGGGTGAAGGCGTGGTGGAGGGCGGGGACGTGAGCGGTGTAGATCGCGGCGTACTCGTCGCGTGGGGGGCCGACGAGCCGGAGGCGCGCGTATCCGGAGAGGGTGAGGGTGGGCAGGAGCAGGCCGCTCTCCTCGTGGAGCTCCCGCACGGCGGCCTGGAGAGGTGTCTCGCCGGGATCGATCCTGCCGCCGGGTAGTTCCCACTCCCCGCGGAAGCGGTCGAAGACCAGCAGCAGGTGCCGGCCGCACCAGACCGCGACCAGGGCGGCGGGCATCGGCGCGTCGTCCGGCACGCCGACAACGCGCGCGGCCGGCAGGAACGCCGTCAGCGCGTTCCCCTGCACGTCCCGGGCCAAGGCTTCGTCCATGCGTCCATGGTGAGCGTTGATGGTCAAGAACTCCCTGCCCGACACGTCGCCCGTGGGTGGCAGCGTCTCTCCGGGGGGTGAGGATCACCACGAGGAAGTCCCCGATGGCCTTGGTGCGGACGTCAGCGCCGGCACCGTCCCTCCGGGGGCGGTGAGGATCGCACTGGATCGCGAAGTGTTGTGAACGGCCCTCCGGGCGGTTCTGGGCTGCGGGATCGATCTCCTGGCTCAGGCTCCCGCAGGAGTCAGTGTTACTCGTGGGGGCGAGGGGTGGAACGATCGCGGTCCAGGTGGTCGTGTGTGCGTACGGCGAAGCCGCCCGGGGGGAGGTGGACGCCCTCGACCTTCTGGTCCTCGTCGCCGTGGTTGACGGCGAAGAACCAGTCGCCGCGCCGGACGAGTTCCACCGGGGCCGGGGTCAGGTCCAGCAGGCGGGCGTAGGCGTCGTCGGACAGGCGGGTGGAGACGTACGTGGCCGTGCCGGAGCCGTGGGAGTGGCGGGTGATCGCGGGCCGGCCGTCGAGGGGGGTGCCGGAGGCGTGCGGGCCGGTGTAGACGGCCAGGGCCTCGGCGCCTTCGAGGTGGACGTGCTCGCTCCAGAACGTGGCGGTCTCCCCGTCAGGGCGGGGAAAGGCCGCCGTGTGGTCGTCCGTGGCCGGCGGGGCGTCCGGGGCCGACAGGGTGAGGGTGACGTCGGGCGGGAGGGGGTGGAACTCCTCGACCCTGATGCCGAGGAGGTCGCGCAGGGCGCCGGGGTAGCCGCCGAGGCGGACGCGGGCGTACTCGTCGGCGACGCCGCTGAGGTAGGACACCACGAGCGTGCCGCCGTCGGCGACGTAGCGGCGCAGGTTGTCGGCGTCGGCGTCGGAGATCAGGTACAGGGCCGGGACGAGCACGAGCGGGTACGCCGAAAGGTCGGCCGAGGGGTGTACCAGGTCGGCGGTGACGCCGTGCCGGTAGAGCACCCGGTGGGCCTGGCGCACGGCGTCGGTGTAGGTGAGCTCGGCCGACGGCAGGCCGGGCGCCTGGAGCGCCCAGTTCGCCTCGACGTCCACCAGGATCGCCGCCCCGGTCTCGACGGGGGCCTCGCAGGCCTCCACCAGGGTCGGCAGGAGCTCGCCCAGCTCGCAGATCTCCTCGAAGATCCGTGAGTCGGGTCCGGCGTGCGGCACCATGCCCCCGTGCCAGAGCTCGGCGCCGCCCCGCGAGGCCCGCCACTGGAAGAACATCGCCCCCCGCGCTCCCCGGGCCACGTGCGACAGGCTCAGCCGGGTGATCTCCCCGGGGCGTTTGGCGAGCATCCGGGTGCCGGTGTAGGTGACCACGGCCTGTTCCATCAGCAGCCAGGGTTTCCCGGCGGCCCAGCCCCGGGCCAGGTCGGCGGCGAACGCGGTCTCGGCGGGCGGGTCGTCCGAGGGGTAGTGGTCGATCGCGACCACGTCGACCTCGTCGGCCCAGTGCCGCTGGTTCACCGGCACCCAGTCGCCGAGGACGAAGTTCGTGGTGACCGGCACGTCCGGGGTGATGTCGCGCAGCACGGCCTTCTGGTCGCGGAAGTGGTCGAGCATCGCGTCGGAGACGAACCGCCGGAAGTCGAGCGTCTGGGAGGGGTTGGGCAGGTACCGGGTGGCGCGGGGCGGGGCGATCTGCTCCCAGGCCGAGTAGTGCTGGCTCCAGAACGAGGTGGTCCAGGCCTCGTTCAGCGCCTTGAGGGTGCCGTACCGCTCCCGCAGCCAGACCCGGAAGGCGTCGGCGGCGTGGTCGCAGTGGCACGTGGTGCCGTACTCGTTGTGCACGTGCCACATGGCCAGCGCGGGGTGGTCGAAGTAGCGCTCGGCGAGGGCGTCGGCGATCCGCAGGCAGGCGTCCCGGTAGGCGGGGGCGTGTACGCAGTAGGTGTCGCGGCTGCCGTGGGTGAGCCGGGTGCCGTCGGCGGTGACGGTGAGGGCGTCGGGGTGGGCCAGGCCGAACCAGGGCGGCGGCGAGGCGGTCGGGGTGGCGAGGTTGACGGCGATCCCGCCCTCGTGCAGCAGGTCGAGGACGCGGTCCAGCCAGCCGAAGTCGTGGACCCCGGGCAGGGGTTCCAGCCGGGCCCAGGAGAACACGCCGACGCTGACCAGGTTGACCCCGGCCCGCCGCATCAGCGCGACGTCCTCCTCCCAGACCTCCTCGGGCCACTGCTCGGGGTTGTAGTCCCCGCCGTAGTACAGCCCGCCGGTCCGTCCAGGCCAGTCCACGAGTGCTCCTCTGTTTTGGATGGCAAACAAACTAATTATCCACCGGGAGACGGCCCGGCTCAAGGTCCCATTGACGTTTGTTGGTTTGGACGTAAAACTAATTCGGCAGCCGCACGTCGAGCTCTGGAGTTCCCATGCCCTACCGTCCCCCGTTGATCGCGCACGAGTACTTCGTCGCGGATCCGCCGGAGCTGCCCGTCCGCTCGCACGGCGAGGAGGGACTGTCGGCGCTGATCTCGGCGGAGCCGGTGGCCTCCGACGAGGCCGGGGTGATCCTGAAGGCGGTGACCACCGCCGAGGAGACGCTCCTGGTCCAGGTGGGTGTGGCGGGCGAGGGCGTGATCCGGGTCAGGCTCGGCCAGGACGCGGACGCGCGGACCCGGTCGGCCCCGGCGATCTCCATGGTCACGCCGGGCGAGTTCGCCGGTGCCCGGGTGGAGAACCGGGACGGGACGATCCTGCTCGACGCGGGCTCGCTCCGCGCGGAGATCACCTTGTCGCCCTGGCACCTGAGGTTCACCGACGCGAGCGGGGCGCCGCTGCTGGAGCAGGACCGGGGGCACACCGACATCAGCGGCCGGCTGCGCACGCTGCCGTTCGGCCGCTCGGCCTCGGGCGGCGAGGTGGCCGGGTACCACGAGAGTTTCGTGGCCGGGGCCGACGAGGCGTTCACCGGGTTCGGCGAGTCGTTCACCCGGCTCGACAAGCGCGGCCAGCGCCCCCTGATGTGGAACTTCGACGCGTTCGGCGCCGAGTCGCAGCGGGCGTACAAGAACGTGCCGTTCTACCTGTCCAGCAAGGGCTACGGCGTGCTGGTGGACAGCGGGGCGCCGGTGGAGTTCGACGTGTGCCAGAGCACGCACAGCTGCGTGCAGATCGTGGTGCCGGACGACCTCATCGACTACTACGTGATCGCCGGGCCCACCCCGCCGGAGGTGCTCGGCCGGTTCGACCTGCTGACCTGCGCGCCGCAGCTCCCGCCCAAGTGGGCGTTCGGCACCTGGATCTCCTCGGGGTTCTTCGTCGACACCCAGGAGCGGGTGATGAAGCGGGCGCGCACGATCCGCGAGCGCGGCATCCCGTGCGACGTGCTGCACCTGGACACCTACTGGCAGACCGACGGCCACTGGTCGGACCTGCGCTGGGACGCCGACGGCTTCCCCGACCCCGCGGGCATGCTGGCCGAGCTGGACGCCATGGGCTTCAAGGTCTGCCTGTGGATGAACCCCTACGTCTCCCACCTCAGCCCGGCCTTCGCCGGCGCCGCCGAGAACGGGTACTTCCTCAGGAGGCCGGACGGGGAGGTCTACGTCGCGGACTGCTGGCACGGCTCCTACCCGGCCTGCGGCATCGTCGACTTCACCTCGCCCGCCGCCGTCGAGTGGTTCAAGGGGCTGCTCCGCCCGCTGCTGGAGCAGGGCGTGCAGGTCTTCAAGACCGACTTCGCCGAGGGCGTGCCGCACGACGCCGTGGCGGCCAACGGCATGTCCGGCACCGACCTGCACAACGTCTACACGCTGCTGTTCAACGACGTCGTCTCGGAGGTGACCCGCGAGGTCACCGGGCACGGCATGGTCTGGGCACGCTCGTCGTACCTGGGCGGGCAGCGGCACGCGGCGCAGTGGAGCGGCGACACCTACACCAGCTACCCGGCGATGGCCAGCACGCTGCGCGGCGGGCTGGCGCACGGCCTGTCGGGCATCCCGTTCTGGAGCCACGACGCCGGAGGCTTCACCGGCCGCCCCACCGACGACCTGTACGTCCGCTGGACCCAGTTCGGCGCCCTGTCCCCGCTGCTGCGCCTGCACGGCACCACCAGCCGGGAGCCGTGGGAGTTCCCCGAGGTCGAGGCCGAGGCCGTGGAGGCGCTGAGGCTGCGCTACCGGCTCATGCCCTACATCTACAGCGCGGCCGTGGAGGCCGCCAGGACCGGGGCGCCGATGATGCGGGCGCTGTGCGTCGACCACCCCGGCGACCCGGTGGCCTGGCAGGCCGACCTGGAGTACCTGCTCGGCCGTGACCTGCTGGTGGCGCCGATGACCTCTCCCGAGCAGGTCAGGAAGGTCTACCTGCCCGAGGGCGAGTGGGTCGACCACTGGACCGGCGACGTCCTGATCGGCGGCCGCTACGTCACGGCCGCCACGCCGCTGGACCGCGTCCCGCTGTACGTGCGGCACGGCGCGATCATCCCCGTCCTGGCCGACCCGCGGGGAGCCGTCGGCGACGGGCCGTTCGGGGAGATCACCCTGGTCGTGTACGGCGTCACGGAGAGCCGTACCACCGTCTCCGACCTCGACGGGGACACCGTGATCGTCTCCGTCCCGGACGGGGAGGGCCTGCGGGTGACCGTCTCGGGGAGCGCGCGGATCGCGGGCGTCGAATTCGTGGGGACCGACGTCCCGGTCGTCATCACCACCACCTAGGAGAAGAACCATGCTCAACCTGAGAGCGGGTATCGCCGTCGTGGCGGCGGTCGTGGCGCTGGCCGCCTGCGGCGGCACCGAGCCCGCGGCGGAGAAACCCGCCGCCGACGGCCCCCGCGTCCTGAAGCTCTGGCACTACGAGGCCGCCGACAGCGCGATGGGCAAGGCCTGGACCGAGGCCGTCAAGCAGTTCGAGGCCTCCCACCCCGGCGTGACGGTGAAGTTCGAGGAGAAGGCGTTCGAGCAGATCCGCCAGTCCGCGGGCATGATCCTCAACTCGGACGAGGCCCCGGACGTGATGGAGTACAACAAGGGCAACGCCACCGCCGGGCTGCTGTCCAAGCAGGGGCTGCTCACCGACCTCACCCCCGAGGTGACCAGGCGCGGCTGGGACAAGCTGCTCAGCCCCTCGCTCCAGACGACCGCGAGGTACGACGAGCGCGGCGTCATGGGCTCGGGCAAGTGGTTCGGCGTCCCGAACTACGCCGAGTACGTGATGGTCTACTACAACAAGGACGCCTTCGAGAAGGCGGGCGTCGAGGTGCCCACCACGTTCGAGGAGTTCACCGAGGTCCTCGACACGTTCGCCAAGAAGGGCACCACCCCCATCGCGATGGGCGGCGCCGAGTACCCGGCGCAGCACATCTTCTACCAGCTCGCGCTGAGCAAGGCGCAGCGGCCCTGGGTGGACGCCTTCCAGCTCTACAAGGGCAAGGTCGACTTCAAGGGGCCGGAGTTCACCTACGCGGCCGACACCTTCGCCGACTGGGTGAAGAAGGGCTACATCGGCAAGGACTCCGCCGCGGTCAAGGCCGAGGACATGGGCGTGTCGTTCATCGGCGGCAAGTACCCGATCCTGATCTCCGGCAGCTGGTGGTACGGCCGTTTCGTCAGCGACGTCAAGGACTTCGAGTGGGGCTCGTTCCTGTGGCCGGGCGACACGATGAGCGCCGGGTCCAGCGGCAACGTCTGGGTCGTCCCCGAGAACGCCAAGAACAAGGACCTCGCCTACGACTTCATCGACATCACGATGAAGAAGGAGATCCAGAACCTGCTGGGCAACTCCGGCGGCATCCCGGTGGCGGCCGACACCGCGGCGATCACCGACGCCAAGAGCAAGGAGCTGATCGAGAACTTCAACACGCTCTCGTCCTCCGACCGGCTGGCGTTCTACCCCGACTGGCCGGCGCCCGGCTACTACGACGTGCTCGTGTCCGGGCTGCAGAACCTCGTCAACGGGTCCAAGTCCTCCGCCGAGGTGCTGGACGAGCTCGCCGCGCCGTACGAGGAGAACCTCGCCGACCTCGGCAACTGACCCCGGCCCTCCCCGGCCGCCCCTGAGCGCGCCCGACCGTCCCTGATCACCCTCGACCGCACCGCACCGCACCGCACCGCACCGCACCGCGCGGCCCGGCCCGGCCGCGCACGGAGATCCGTGCGCGTGGAGACACAGAGAGGAGACCTCCGGATGCCGAGGTCTCGTGACCGCGGGTACTGGGTGTTCCTGCTGCCCAGCGCCCTGCTGTTCACCGCGGTCATCGCGGTGCCGTTCCTGATGAACGTCGGGATCGGCTTCACCCGGTGGCAGGGGATCGGCGATCCCCGGTGGATCGGGCTGGACAACTACTCCCGGCTGCTGGCCGACGCGCGGTTCTGGACCTCCTTCCGCAACAACGTCGCGCTGATCGTCGCGATGGCCATCGTCCCGACGCTCGTCGGGCTGGTCCTGGCGGCGACGCTCTTCGACCATGTGGGAAGGAGGTTCGGCCCCCGCACGGCCGGGGCGCTGCGGGCCGCGTACTACCTGCCGCAGGTGCTGCCGGTCGCGATCGCCGGCATCGTCTGGGGCTGGATCATGCACCCGCGCTTCGGGGCGCTGAACGAGTTCCTCGCCCTGCTGGGCATGGAGCCGAGGAACTGGCTCGGCGACCCCGACTGGGCGCTGCCGAGCGTCATGGCCATCATGGTGTGGTTCCAGATCGGCTACCCGGTGGTCATCTTCATGGCCGGGCTGCAGCGGGTGGACCCCGCGCTGTACGAGGCCGCGGAGATGGACGGCGCGTCGTGGGGGCGGCGGTTCTGGCACATTACGATCCCGCAGATCCGGCCGGAGATCTACGTGGTCCTGCTGACCTGCACGATCGCCGCCCTCAAGGTCTTCGGGCCGATCTTCGTGCTGACCAGGGGCGGCCCCGGCGGGGCCACGCTGGTGCCCTCCTACTTCAGCTACCAGAACTTCTTCGAGAAGGCCAACGTCGGATACGGCTCGGCGATCGCCACCGTGCTCACCCTGGTGATCATCGTGGTGACGGTGTTGTTCCTCCGGGTTCAGGACAGGGAAGCATGATCCGGAAATACTCGGTCCTGGCCGCGCTGGTCGTGCTGGCGGTCGTGATGCTGGTGCCGTTCGCCATCGTCACGCTCAACGCGGTGAAGTCCCCGGCCGACTACTCCGCGGGCGGCCCGCTGAGCCTGCCCGGATCGCTCTACCTCGACGGGATCGTCGAGTTCTGGAAGCGCGTCGACTTCGGCGGCAAGCTCTGGAACAGCCTGCTGATCAGCGGCTCGGTGGCCGTGCTCGCCACCGTGCTGTCGGTGTTCAACGCGTACGCGATCGGCATCGGCAGGGTGCGCGGCAGGATGTGGATCCTGGTGCTGTTCCTGGTGGCCAACACGCTCCCGCAGGAGGCGCTGGTCTACCCGCTGTACTACCTGTCCAAGCAGGCCGGCCTGTACGACACCCGGCTCGGGGTGATCATCATCTTCACGGTGATCCAGAGCGCGTTCGGCACCTACCTGCTCTCCTCGGTGCTCGGCCGCTTCCCGCGCGAGATCCTGGAGGCCGCGGCCCTGGACGGGGCGGGCAAGTGGCGGACGCTGTGGCGGGTCGTCGTGCCGATCAGCTCACCGACGCTGAGCGTGCTGCTCGTCTTCTTCTTCATCTGGACCTGGAACGAGTTCTTCCTGCCGTTGATCTTCCTCATCTCCAACGAGAACCAGACCGTCCCGGTCGCGCTGGGCGTCCTGCAGGGGGACAAGATGATGGACGCGACGATGTCCAGCGCCTCGGCGCTGCTCGGCATCCTCCCGGCCGTCGTCTTCTTCCTCATCTTCCAGCGGACCCTGACCCGCGGCGTGACCGTGGGCGCCGTCAAGTGAGCCCGCGGTCACGTCGCGGGTCAGGACCCGTCTCCGACCCGTCTCCGGCCCGTGTACGAGCCCTCTTCGACCCGTAAGAGCCCTCCTTCGACTCCCCCTGACCTGGAGGCGAAATGTCCCTGCCGACCAAGGCCGTCGCGGCCCTCGCCGCGGCGGCCCTGACCCTGGGGTTGTGCGCTGCACCCGCCCACGCCGACGACGAACACCCCTTCCGCGACCCCTCGCTCCCGCTGTCCCAGCGCGTCGACGACCTGCTCGGCCGCCTGACCCGCGCAGAGAAGATCTCCTGG
The DNA here is from genome assembly GCF_040640155.1 of Streptosporangium sp. NPDC023615. Lineage (NCBI taxonomy): Bacteria > Bacillati > Actinomycetota > Actinomycetes > Streptosporangiales > Streptosporangiaceae > Streptosporangium > Streptosporangium sp. NPDC023615. The sequence goes on along the minus strand of NZ_JBFABE010000003.1, from coordinate 88,081 downwards.
CTGCACCAGTACCAGCCGGCCGTGGAACGGCTCGGCATCGGGCTGTTCAAGACCGGCACCGAGGCGCTGCACGGCGTCGCCTGGTCCACCGACATCGACAACGGCGGCAACGTGGTGACCGCCAAGGGCACGGTCTTCCCGCAGGCCGTCGGCCTGGCCAGCACCTGGGACCCCGCCCTGATCAAGAAGGTCGGCACGGCCGTCGGCGAGGAGGCCAGGGGCTACCACTCGGAGAACCCCCGGGTGTGGGGCCTGCAGCTCTGGGCGCCCGTGGTCAACCTGCTCCGCGACCCCCGCTGGGGACGCAACGAGGAGGGCTACTCCGAGGACCCGCTGCTCACCGGCGCGATCTCCACCGCGTACGGCTCGGGCATCCAGGGCGACGACCCCGACCACCTGCGGGCGGCGCCGGTGCTCAAGCACTTCATGGCCAACAACAACGAGATCCGCCGTGACACGACCTCCTCCGGCCTGCGCCCGCGCGTGCTCAACGAGTACGAGATCCCGGCGTTCAGGACGGCGCTGAAGGCCGGGGCGGCCACCGGCGTCATGACGGCCTACAACCTCGTCAACGGGCGGCCCGCCACGGTCACCGACCTCACCTCCACGGTCGACACCTGGAGCGACCGGCGGCTGTTCAACGTCTCCGACGCCGGGGGCCCGAACAACCTCGTCGGCTCCCAGGCCTACTTCGCCACCCGCGCCGAGGCCGCCGCCGCCATCGTCAAGGCCGGGGTGTCGAGCTTCACCGTCGACAACACCGACGGGGCGCCGACGGCGGCCGCGGTCGGCGAGGCGCTCGCGCGGGGCCTGCTCACCGAGGCCGACATCGACGAGGCCGTCCGCGACATCCTGCACATCCGGTTCCGGCTCGGCGAGTTCGACCCGGACGGGGGGCCGTACGGGAGGATCACCAAGGCGGTGGTCGACAGCCCGGCGCACCGCGCGCTGGCCCGTGAGACCGCCGCCGGCGCGGCGGTGCTGCTGAAGAACTCCTCCGCGACGCTGCCGATCTCCCCCGGCGAGAAGGTCGCGGTGGTCGGCCCGCTGGCCGACACCCTCTACACCGACTGGTACTCGGGCTCGCTGCCGTACCGCGTCACCCCGCTCGACGGCATCGGGGAGCGGGCCGCGGGCACCCTCTCGGCCGAGGGCGTCGACCGGATCGCCCTGAAGTCCGGCGGCAGGTACCTCACCGCGGGCACCGGCGCGGGCGCCGACCTGAGGCTCTCGTCCACCACGGCCGGGGCCACCGAGCAGTTCGACGTCTTCGACTGGGGCCAGGGCGTCGTCACCCTGCGCAGCGTCGCCAACGGGAAGTACGTCAGCCGGGCGAACTGGTCCACCCTGGTCAACAACCAGGAGCAGCCCACCGGCTGGTTCGTGCAGGAGCAGTTCAAGCTGGAGGCCCAGGCCGACGGCACGACGCTGCTGCGCTACGCCGGGTACGAGACCGCCCAGGACTGGTTCGGCCCGAACGTCTACGTCAAGGCCGCCGCCGACGGCACGCTCTCGCTGACCGTCGCCGCGGACGCCACCCGCTTCGAGACCGAGACCGTGCGCAGCGGCGTCGACGAGGCCGTCGCGGCGGCGAGGAAGGCCGACGTCGCGGTGGTCGTGGTCGGCAGCATGCCGTTCATCAACGGCCGCGAGGACCACGACCGGACCGGCCTCGGCCTCGCCGAGGGCCAGCGCGCGCTCGTCGAGGCGGTCCACGCGGCCAACCCGAACACGGTCGTGATCCTGGAGAACAGCTACCCGACCACGATCGACGCCCTCCAGCGGAAGGTCCCGGCGATCCTGTGGACCACCCACGCGGGCGCCGAGACCGGCCACGCCCTGGCCGACGTGCTCTACGGCGACACCAACCCGGCCGGGCGGCTCACCCAGACCTGGCCGAAGGAGGGCACGCCCCTGCCCGACATCCTCGACTACGACATCGTCAAGACCGGCGCGACCTACCTGTACTCCAAGGCCGATCCGCTGTACGCCTTCGGCCACGGCCTGAGCTACACCACCTTCGGCTACCAGGGCCTCAGGACGGTCGCCAAGGGCGACGGGCACGAGGTGAGCGTCCGGGTGACCAACACCGGCACCCGGGCCGGCGACGAGGTCGTGCAGCTCTACACCCGCCAGCACACCTCCCGGGTGGAGCAGCCCGTCAGGCAGCTCCGCGGCTTCCGGCGGGTGCACCTGGCCCCCGGGCAGACGAAGACGGTGACGTTCCCCCTCAGGACCGCCGACCTGGCCCTGTGGGACGTGACGCGGGGCCGCTTCGCGGTGGAGACCTCCACCCACGACGTGCTGGTCGGCTCGTCGTCGGAGAGGATCCGGCAGCGGGCGACCGTGCGGGTGACGGGCGAGCGCATCGGCGCCCGCGATCTCACCCGCGTCACCCGCGCCGCCGACTTCGACGACTACGCGGGCGTCGAACTGGTCGACGAGACCAAGGTGCGCGGTGACGCGGTCGGCGCCTCGGCGGGGGAGTGGATCTCCTTCGAGGACGTGGACTCCGGCTCCGGGGTCACCGGCGTCCGGCTCGGGGTCGCGGCCGGCGCCGCCTCCTCGGTCGAGGTCCGTCTCGGCTCGCCGACCGGCCCCCTCGCCGGGACCGTGCCGGTGGCCGCCACCGGCGGCGTGTACTCCTGGGCCACCGCGCAGGCCCCCCTACGGGGCGTGCGGGGCAGGCAGGACGTCTACCTGGTCTTCGGGGGCGGCCTGCGGGTGAGGGACGTGACCCTCACCCGCTGAGCGGCGGCACGTCCTCGTGCGGGGCCCGTTCTCCCGTCCGCGGCGAGGGAACGGGCCCCGCACGCGCCCGGGAGCCCGGATGACCGCCGGTCTCAGGGGTAAGGGGGGCGCGAGATCCCGTACGGGATGTCGTGGATCACGATGATCCGGTGGAGAACGTGCCGGATCATCGTGATCCACACGTTCGGCCCGACTCCGGAAGGACGACCATGACGACCACGACCCGTCCCGCCGAGGCATCCGGCACGTTCGCCATCGGAGGCGACCTCGTCGTCAACCGCCTGGGCTACGGGAGCATGCAGCTCACCGGGGAGGGGGTGTGGGGGGAGCCGCGCGACCCCGAGGAGGCCGTGCGGGTCCTGCGCCGCGCCGTCGAGCTGGGGGTGAACCTGATCGACACCGCCGACTCCTACGGCCCGTTCGTGGCCGAGCGGCTCATCAGGAAGGCGCTGCACCCCTATCCCGACGACCTGGTCATCGCGACCAAGGCGGGGTTCACCCGTCAGGGGCCGGGGGAATGGCGCCCGCTCGGCCGCCCCGAGTACCTGCGCCAGCAGGCCGAGCTGAGCCTGCGCCACCTCGGCGTCGAGCGGATCGACCTGTTCCAGCTCCACCGCATCGACCCGGCGGTGCCCGTCGCCGACCAGGTCGGGGAGCTCGCCCTCCTGCAGCAGGAGGGCAAGATCCGCCACATCGGCCTCAGCGAGGTCGGTGTCGAGGACGTCGAGGAGGCGGGGAGGTCCGCGAGGATCGTCTCGGTGCAGAACCTCTACAACCTCGCGCACCGCGACGCCGAGCCGCTGCTGGAGTACTCCGAGGCCAACGACATCGCCTTCATCCCGTGGTTCCCGCTGGCGACCGGCAGCCTGGCAAAGGAGGGCGGCCCGCTCGCCGCCGCCGCCGCCGAGCACGGCGCCACGCCCTCGCAGCTCGCGCTGGCCTGGCTGCTGCGCAGGTCGCCGGTGATGCTCCCCATCCCGGGCACCTCGACGGTCGCGCACCTGGAGGACAACGTCACCGCCGCCACCGTCACGCTGACCGACGAGCAGTTCGAGGCCCTGTCCAAGGCGGCCTGACCACGGCCCCGCGACCTCCCGCGACCCGCCCGGCTCCCCGGTGAACCGGGCGGGTCGTCTCGTCTCGTCCCGCCCCGGTCACGGCATGCGGCCCGCCTTCTCCCGCCCCGGGCGGAGACCGTTCCTGCCGATGGCCTCGGAGGGTTCTTTAAAAATCTTGCTGAGACAGCTTGCAACTTCGTCTGTCGGAAAGCTATAACTGAAGTAACAAGTTTCCGAGAAGGCAGGCTTGAGGATACCTGCTAGTTTCACCGGAGGTGGTTACCGATGCTGCTTACGTCGATCGACCCGTTCGTGCAGGAGTTCGACCGCCGCTTCGACCGGCTCGCCCGCCAGGCCTTCGGCGGAGCCGACGCCGCCGCGCGCGGGGCCATGCCGCTCGACGGGGTCCGCCGCAAGGACGACGTCCTGCTCAGGTTCGACCTGCCCGGCATCGACCCCGACTCCATCGAGGTGACCGTCGACCGGGGCGTGCTCACCGTGAGCGCCGGTCGCGAGGAGGAGTACGGCGAGGACGACCGCCTGTTCGTCCGCGAGCGTCCGATGGGCACCTTCACCCGGCGCGTCTACCTCTCCGAGCACCTCGACGCCGACAAGGTCGACGCGGCCTACTCCAACGGGGTGCTGGCGGTGCGCATCCCGGTGATCGAGCGGGCCAAGCCCCGCAAGGTCGAGATCCACAAGGCCGAGAACGGGTCCGAGCAGAGGTCGATCAAGTCCTGAGGGTGCCGGGCCTGAACGTGGAACCGGACAGGGTGGACGGCCGGGTCTCCGGCCCCACCCTTCCGCGTTTCGAGAGAGGAACCGTGATGGCCCGCCTGCCCTTCGACGACGAGCACACCCCCCTGTACTCGGTCGGCCAGGTCGCCGACATGCTCAACGTCGAGCAGGCCTTCCTGCGCCGTCTCGACGAGCACGACGTGGTCCGCCCGGCCCGTTCCACCGGCGGCCAGCGCCGCTACACCCGCCACGAGATCGGTGATCTCCAGGACGCCATCCAACTGGTCGGCGAGGGCATGACGCTCGCCGCGGTCCGCCGGATCTTCGCTCTCCAGGAGCAGGTCCGCGAGCTGGAGGAGGAACTGGCCAGGGAGCGCCGGGCCCGTTCGGAGAGCTGACCCCGGGCCCGGCCCCACGCCGGGCCCTCCCAGGGCCGTCGGCGGGTCCGGTCCGGGAGGAACGACCGGGGAACGCGCCGCCGGTATCCGGGGACCTCCCCCGGCGGGCGTGTGACGACCGGTTCAGCTACCTGCCCTGGAGGAGAGCAGCGTCCGGCTGCGCTCCTCGATGCTGTTGGCCACGGCTTCACGAATCCGCGGCGCCTCCGAGAGAAGGTTCGCGCAGGAGGGCCACGCCGAGCGCACGCGATCGACCAGATCCGTGACCACGTCGCCCAGTCCCGCGTCCTCCGCGTGGAGGCGCCGCTCCAGCCGTTCGAAGGTGCGGACGTTGACCGCGTCGAAACGCCGTGAGCCCGCGAACTTCATACCCAGGGTCTCCCCGTCTCCCATGTACGCACTCGTGCAGACGAGGTCGTACGCGGGGGAGAGGGTCGGAACGCGCGGGTCACGGTAGATGAGGGACCAGTTCTTCAGGTGCGCGTCCCCGTTGGAGATCAGCACCGTGAACGCGAGCCGCCGGGCGAACTCCCGAAGGGCCACTATGTCGTGGCGGCGATGGACCAGCGCGGCCACCGTCTCGTAGTTGCCCAGGTACTTCTCGTTCGGGTACACGCCGCGCACCTGGGCGAGATCCTCGATGTGGACGGCCCGGCGCCGGTCGTCCCGGTCGAAGCGGCGCACGGCGTACGCCATGACCTCCTCGCCGGGCCAAGCCCGAGACGGCAGGGTGTCCAGCTCATCGCGATGGAAGAGACGTACCTCGGGTACGTCGATGCCCGCGGCGGCGGCCAGCGACATCATCGCGTACTCGTTGCGGGGCACGTCCGCGTAGGTCCGGTCGGGGAGCTTGACGATCCAGTCCCCTCCCTGGCCGAAGGCCGGGAGGGTGAGCCGGTCCCCCTCGGCGAGCATCGAGAACTTCAGGGCCACGCCCGCGAGGGAGAAGCGCATCTCGGGATGCGAGTCGTTCCGCGTGCGCTGCTCCCTTCCGTCGTCGGAACCCCAGCCGGAGTCGTCGAGGATATGGTTCTCGTCGTCGCAGGGAAGCACCCGGACCGCTCCGGGGAGGTCGTGGCCGACCTGGGCGAGCAACTCCATCTCCCGGTCGGCGGAGACGTTCCGGTCGGTCGCGATCCAGTCGCGGAGCACCCCCTCGGGGAGAAGGTTGGAGAACCACGGGGGAAGACGGAGCGCGGCGGAGTGCCTGCCGGTCAGGTTCTGCTCGAAATCAAGCCCGAGGATCGCCCGGGCGGGGTCGAGGAGGTAGTCCTCCGAGAACACGAGCCGGGTGTGGTCTCCCCTCTGATGCAGCGTTCCGGCGCGGTCGTCACCCAGCATGACGGCATGACGCGACTCAACCGGCGCCATGGGACTCCTCGTCGGGAAGAGCTCGCTCGTCGTCGGGGAGGTCTTCGAGCAGCAGTTCGCCGAGCGGAGGCGTGTTCTCGAATCCCCATTCGCACATGCGCTGCAGGAAGGTCTGCAACTCGGAGACCAGCCGCTCCTGACGCGCCCGCAGGAAGGCGGCGACGTGACCGTCGCGCAGCAGCGCGGCCGTCTCCGGAGTGATCAGGTGCGAGTCGAGGACCCGGGACCAGGTCCCCTCGTCCATGGTGAGCGGCGGATGCGCCAGAACGGCGCCGACGACCTTGCCCTCCTCCTGCTCCATGAACGGCAGCAGGAGGCGGTTGGCGGCCCACAACCGGTACTTGTCGGGCACCAGGCCGGAGGGAACGAGGTAGCGGACCGCGTCGGCGGCGGTGGGCCGGTCGGTGAGGCACTCGGCGAGCCGGGCACGCTCGTTCGGTTCTCCCGTGCCGGGGTCACGTGGTTCCAGGGCCCACCAGGAGCACAAGGTGATCTTTGCGGTCGCCTCGTTCGTCCTGAACCTGCGGAGCTCCGGCGGAGGTGGCACCGGGCGCTCCAGGGCGTTCAGGAGGTTCTGGATCGATCCTGTGAGGTCGTTCGGCTGGATCTTGGCGCAGAGCGCCCGGCTCGCCCCGGTGCTGCTGCCCTTGAAGATCTCCGGGCCGAACAACGCCGCCCGCCAGTACCAGCGGCGCAGCAGTCTCCGGTTGGCGGGATCCGGATCGGGAAAGTGGCCGAACACCCGAGTGAGCGCGATCAGAAGGTAGCGGTAGGCGAGCAGACTGAAATGGGGGACCCCCGCGTCGTTCTGCAGGAAGCTGATCGCCCGTCCGAGGGCCTCCTCTCCCGCCTGGAAGGCCGTGTCACGGTCCTCACGGGGAAACTCCACCGTTTCCCTGCGGTTCTCGTCGTCGAACTCCGTCCGGATCTCCCGCTCCGGGTTGGGGCCTCGCCTGGCGAGGATCGCCCGCAGGACCGTGTCACTGTCGATCCGGCCGAAGCCGAAGCGCTCGTCCACGTGCGCGGCGATCACGTCGATGGTGAGGGTCCTGTCCTGTTCCGACTCCTCACCCGCGAAGAGCGCGGAGAAGATCTCCGCCTTGCTGAGGCGCTTCCCGTAGTTGTTCATCCGATCGAAGATGTCCTGGAGGACCTCGGCGTTCTCCTGCTCCACCTGGTAGGCGGGCACGGGGTACTGCCGCAGGATCGTGGTCAGGCCGAACGCCCGGTCCTGCAGGTCGGCGGAAACCTCATTGTGGACGGCGAACCAGCGCAGCACCCCGCGGAGATCGAACAGAACGGGCAGCGGGATGACGTACGGGTCCTCGACCGCGGTGCGGGGGACGAACCGTTCCTCCCCGAGGTCGTAGGAGAGCGCGAAGCGTGGATCGCGGGCGCCGTCCTCGTGCAGGGCGTTGGCCAAGCTGATGATCCTCTGCTGGCCGTCCACGACCCACAGTGACTGGTCCAGGCTGGGGGCCTCGATTTTCAGGGCGCCGAGCGTGAGCACCTGCTTCGCGGCGGGTCGCAGCCACAGCAGGAGGCTGCCCACCGGGTAGCCCCTGACGATGCTGTCGAAGAGCCGGATGACGTCCTCACGCCCCCACCGGAAGTCGCGCTGGAAGTGGGGCACCCGGATCTGGCCGCGCCAGATCATGCCGACCAGCTTCTCCACGTCGTACGTCGTGGCGCTGGGGCGGGTGTCCAGCCCGGTGCTCATCGCGGCTCCTGTCGTCGGGATCACCATGCTCGCGAAGATCGCTGTTCGGTTCAACCGGATTCCCATTAAACAGGCACGTCAGGCCGCGAACCGACCGCCGCTCAGCCCTTGATGGCGCCGATGATCACTCCCTTGGTCAGGTGCCGCTGGACGAACGGGTAGACGAACAGGATCGGCAGCAGCGCGACCACGACGATGGCCATCTGGATCGCCAGGCTCGGCGGCAGCGACTGGCCCGGGACCGTGCCGACGCCGGACTGGCCCACGACCAGGGACTGGCCCTGGAGCACGTACTGCCGCAGCACCACCTGCAGCGGCCACTTGGCGTTGTCGTTCAGGTAGAGGACGGCGTTGAAGAACGAGTTCCAGTAGCCGACCGCGTAGAACAGCCCGATGACCGCGGTGACGCCCTTGGACATGGGCAGCACGATCCTGAGCAGGATGCCGAACTCGCTCGCGCCGTCGATGCGGGCGCTGTCGGAGACCTCCTCGGGGATGTTCATGAAGAACGCCCGCATCACCACCAGGTTGAAGGCGGTGACCGCGCCGGGCAGGATCAGCGACCAGTACGTGTCGATCAGTCCCAGCGAGCTGACCAGCAGGTAGTTGGGGATCAGGCCCGGGCCGAACAGGAACGTCAGCAGCACCAGGAACAGCAGCGGCCGGTGCAGCAGCGAGCCGGGCCGCGACAGTCCGTAGGCGGCCAGCACGGTCACGGTCAGGCTGATCGCCGTGCCGACGAGCGTCACGCCCAGGCTGACCCCGACCGACCGGGTCACCACGCCCCCGGCGAACAGCTCCCGGTACGCGGCCAGCGAGAGCCCGCTCGGCTTGATGACCAGGCCTCCGGAGGCGGTCACCGCCTCCTGGGTGGACAGGCTGGTCAGCACGACCATGTAGATCGGGAAGAGCACCGAGGCGACGATGAGCGTCAGCAGGAACCCCTTGAGGAGCCCGCCGGCGCGGCTGGGCCGCTCGGCCCAGGGAGGAAGAGTCGTCATGATCGTTTGTAGATTCCCTGCTCGCCGAATCGGTGGGCGACCTTGTTGGCCACCAGGATCAGGATCAGTCCCACCAGCCCCTTGACCAGGCCGGCCGCGGCGCCGTAGCTCCACTCGCCGGTCAGCAGCGTGCGCCAGTACACGAAGGTGTCCAGCACCTCGGCCGCGTCCCGGCCGACCGCGTCGCGCTGCAGGAAGAACTGCTCGAAGCCGACGTTGAGCGCCTCGCCCAGGCGCAGGATCAGCAGCAGCACGATGACCGGGCGCAGGCCGGGCAGGGTGATGTGCCACATGCGCCGCCAGCGGCTCGCGCCGTCCACGGCCGCGGCCTCGTACAGGTTCTGATTGATGGCGGCCAGCGCGGCCAGGAAGATGATCGTCCCCCAGCCGGCGTCCTTCCAGATCGTCTCCGCCGTGACCAGGGCGATGAACGTGTCGGGGTTGGTCATCAGGTCGATGCCGTCGTAGCCGTTGTCGCGCAGTGTCTGCGACAGCAGGCCGGCCCCGCCGAACATCTGCTGGAAGAGCGTGACCACCAGCACCCACGAGAAGAAGTGCGGCATGTAGACGATGCCCTGGATGAACAGGCGCAGCCGGGGCCGCACGACGCTGTCCAGCAGGATGGCCAGCATGATCGGAACCGGGAAGTAGAAGATCAGCTGGAAGGTCGTGATCGACAGGGTGTTGAGCGTCGCGTCCCAGAAGCTGTCGTCGAACATCAGCCACTGGAAGTTGGTGAACCCCACCCAGGGGCTCTCGGCGACGCCCACGTACGGCGAGTAGTCCTGGAACGCGATCACGTTGCCGAGCAGCGGGACGTAGTGGAACACGATCAGCAGGCCGATCGCGGGGAACGCCATCAGCAGCAGCTGCCAGTCGCGCTTCAGCCGCGAGCGGAGCGGTTGTGGGCGCGTCCGTCTTGTCCTCGGGCCCCTTTTACGGACATCCTTGGAGGTGCCGGTGCCGGCGGGTGAGGTCAGGTCACCCGCCGGCCCGGTCTTCGCGTCGTCCTTAAGCACGGCCGTTTTCCCGCAGGACCTTCATGTAGAAGTCGCGGGACTCGTTCCCGCCGTCCCGCTGCCACTCGGCGACGATCTGCTTGGCGTCGCTCACCGGGCGCCGTCCGCGCATGATGTCGGTGAACTTGTCCTCGGTGGGCACCTGCAGGCCCGAGTACTTCGACGGCCGCTGGATCCTGATCCCGTCGAAGGGGTTCTTCTCCAGGAAGGGGAAGGACGCGTTCTGCCACTCGACGTTGGCCTTGACCGCGTCCGGCCAGATCCAGTCCACGTACAGCGGGCGCCCGCCGAGGAAGCCGTAGGTGTAGGCGACCTCCTTGCGGCCGAGATCGGTCGACTGCGGCACGTTCTTGTCGTCGCGGGTGAAGTGCTTGCCCTCCACGCCGAAGTTGGCCAGCTCGTACTCCTTGGTGCCGTACGGTGCCGCGCACCAGTTGAGGACGGAGAGGATCTCCTCCACCTTCTCCTTGGGCAGGCCCTTCTTGACGAAGGTGAAGATGCCGGCCGCGGTGCCGTGGTACATCATCGGCTTGCCGCCGTCGTGCGCGAAGACCGGGAAGGCGCCGATGTCGAAGCCGGGGTTCTTGGCGCGGTGCTGCTGCAGCAGCTCCTTCCAGCCGCCCAGGCCGTCGCGGTAGACGAGGATCTGCCCGGCCCCGATCAGGTCCTTCTCGTTGGCGCCCTTGCTACTGACGACGCTGGGGTGGACCAGCCCGGCCTTGAAGACCTTCTGCATGAACTCCAGCATCAGCTCGTACTCGGGCGTCTCGTACTTGTGCACGAGCTTGCCGCCCTCGTAGCGCCATTCGTTGGGGATGCGGAAGGTCGGCCACATCATCTCGTGGATGCTGCCGAACGCCCAGCGCTTGGCCTTGGCGTCGGTGATCTCCTTGCCCAGCTCGAACAGCTCGTCGGCGGACTTGGGGTTGGCGCTCCAGCCTTTGTCCTCGAAGATGTCCTTGCGGTAGAGCAGAGCGAACGGGTACGGCTCGGTCGGGAACGGCACCGCCATCAGCTTGTCGTTCCACACCGACCACTGCCAGGCGGCCGTGGGCAGGTTGGCCAGCAGCGTGTACGGCTTGACCTTGTCGCCCTGCAGGTAGGGGGTGAGGTCCTCGAACGCCTTGTCGACGGCGGTGTTGAAGTCCGCCATCTTGTCGATCTCCCAGCTCGGGATGACCATGATGTCGGGGATGTCGCCGGAGGCCAGGCGGGCGATCGCCTTGTCGGCGTAGACGGTGCCGTCGGTGATCTGGAACTCCACGGTGGAGCCGATGTCGGCGTTGACCGCCTGGAAGTAGGAGTTGTCGGCCAGGCCGGGCGGCGGCGGGCCCCACAGCGGGGTCATGGCCTTGTACGTGCCGCCCTTGCCCGCCTTCTGGGTGAGGGCGGCGGTGGGCTGGGCCGGGTAGGAGGTGAAGCCGCCGCTGACGTCGGGGACGCCGGGCAGCGTGGAGACCGTGCCGGGCAGGTCGGGCTTGACGCCGGGGAAGGCGGTGTAGGTGGGCGTGAGGGTCGTCAGCTTGTCCGCCGCCGCGGCCTTCGCCCCGCCTCCGGCGCCGGGCCGGGGGCCCGCCGGTGCCGAGCACGCGCCGAGCAGTCCGCCGCCGGCGGTCATCGCGGCGGTGAGGCCCACCAGGCCGAGGAATCCGCGGCGGCTGGTCACGGCGCCCTTGGGAAGATCCTTCACGGGGCGCTCCCTTCGTTGTTCCGGGGTGGATCGCGGGTGTCGTACGGACCGGGTCCGAGGAGATCCGGGGGTGTCGTACGGGATGTGTCCGGGGTAGAATTAGTTCGTCTGTTGACCAAACAAATTAGTCGAGGGTGGCCGTCGCCACAAGGGACCGCCGATCGCGGGCCGGTGGGAGGCGATCACAGATTGGTGAACGATGGGGCATGATGGGGCCAGCCTGGCCGAGCGGGAGCGGGATTCACCTTGATCACATCAACCACCGACCCGCGTCCCGCCGACTTCGCCGACGTGCGGGCCACCAACCTCGCCGTGGTGCTGAGGTTCGTCCGCGGGAACGCGCCGTGCTCGCGGGCCGACATCGCGGCCTCCACCGGTCTGAACAAGGCGACCGTCTCCAGCCTGGTCGCCGACCTGATCGACCGCCGCCTGGTCCGGGAGACCGGCCTGACCGAGAACCGGGTCGGCCGCCCCGCCACGATGCTCGTGCTCGACGGCTCGCCGTACGCGGCGATCGGCATCGAGGTCAATGTCGACTACGTCACCGCGGTCGCGGTCGACCTGTCGGGGGAGCGGCTGCTGTCGTGGCGCCGGTCCTTCCCCGGCGCCGCCGGCACGGCCGGGCAGGCCATGGCCACCGTGGCCGGGATCGTCCGCCGGGTGGTGGGCCGCATGGCCCAACAGGAGCGTCAGGTCCTCGGGCTGACCGTCGGCGTGCCCGGCCTGGTCGGCGTCGACGGCAGCGTGCGCATCGCGCCCAACCTCGGCTGGCGCGACGCCGACCTGTGCGGCGACCTCACCAAGGCCCTGCGCGACCCGGGTTTCCCCGTCCAGGTCGACAACGACGCCAACCTCGCCGCGCTGGCCGAGCACCGCTTCGGGCCGCACGCCGGGACGGCCAACCTCGTCTACCTCACCGGTGAGATCGGGGTCGGCGCCGGGATCATCCTCGACGGCCGGCTGCGCCGTGGCGGTCAGGGCTACGGCGGGGAGATCGGCCACATCCAGCTCGACCCGTTCGGCGCCGAGTGCCGCTGCGGGCGCCTGGGCTGCCTGGAGGCCGTCGCCGGGATCGGCGCCGTGCTGGAGCACGCCGCGCTCTCGCCCGCCGAGGTCGAGGTCGAGCTCGACGAGGTGGTCCGGCTGGCCGGCGCGGGCGACCCCCGCACGCTCGCCGTGCTCGCCTCGGTCGGGCACAACCTGGGCAAGGGCGTGGCCGTGCTGGCCAACCTGATCAACCCCGAGGTGGTCATCCTGGGCGGCTACTACGTGCCGCTCGCCCCATGGCTGCTGTCCGCGGTCGAGGACGAGACCAGGGGCCGCACGATCGCTCCCGAGGCCGGGGGCTGCCGGGTGGTGGCCTCCACGCTCGGCTACGGCGCCGCCGCGCTGGGAGGCGCCGCCCGGGTCCTCGACTCGGTTGATTCGGGACGTTTGCCCCGGATCTCTTGACCCGGCGCTCACGGGAAGGCACCCTTCAGGGAAGCTCCGTTCGAAACACGCGCGTAACGGACAGGGAAACGCGCGGTGACGTCCGGAGTTTTCCCGGACCGATCATCGAAGCGCTTCGACAGAGACGGTCTCCGCGCAGGATCGTCGAAGCGCTTCGACACTCTCAGAGGGATGGTCCCCCATGACCGAACCGTTCCGTGACCCCGAGCTTCCGCTCGCCGCGCGCATCGCCGACCTGCGGGACCGGCTGACCCTGGCGGAGAAGGTCGCGCTGCTGCACCAGTACCAGCCGCCGGTGGAACGGCTCGGCATGGCCCCCTTCCGTACCGGCACCGAGGCGCTGCACGGCCTGGCCTGGCTGGGGCCGGCGACGGTGTTCCCCCAGGCGGTCGGGCTGGCCAGCACCTGGGACCCGGACCTGGTCAGACGGGTCGGCGAGGCCACCGGCGACGAGGTCGTGGCCTTCCATCGCAAGGACCCGGCCGGAGCCGGTCTCAACGTCTGGGCGCCGGTGGTCAACCCGCTGCGCGACCCGCGCTGGGGGCGCAACGAGGAGGGCTACTCCGAGGACCCCTGGCTGACCGGCGTCATGGGGGAGGCGTACGCCTCCGGCCTTCGTGGGAGCGCTCCCAACATTCTGAGGACCGCGCCCACCCTCAAGCACTTCCTGGGCTACAACAACGAGACCGACCGCTGCGTCACCTCCAGCGACCTGCCGCCCCGGGTGCTGCACGAGTACGAGCTCCCCGCCTACCGCCCGGCGCTGGCCTCCGGCGCCGCGGTCGCCGTGATGCCCTCCTACAACCTGGTCAACGGCCGCCCCGCCCACCTCAGCCCGCTGATCGCCCAGGTGCTGCGGGCCTGGGCGCCCGACGACATCCTGGTGGTCAGCGACGCCTACGCGCCCGCCAACCTCACCGGCCTGCAGGCCTACCACGACGACCTTCCCGAGGCGTACGCCCACGCGGTCAAGGCCGGGCTGGACAGCTTCACCCAGGACGACGACCGGCCCGAGGCCACCCTGGGCCACCTGCGCGCCGCCCTGGAGCGCGGCCTGCTCACCGAGGCCGACGTGGACGCCGCCGTGGGGCACGCGCTCTCGATCCGCTTCCGGCTGGGCGAGTTCGACCCGTCCACGCCGTACGACGACATCACCGAGGAGGTCGTCAACTGTCCCGGGCACCAGGCGCTGGCCCGTGAGGCCGCCCGGCGCTCCATCGTGCTGCTGCGCAACGACGGCCTGCTGCCGCTGACGCCCGGGACGCGCAGGATCGCCGTCATCGGCCAGCTCGGCGACACGCTCATGGAGGACTGGTACTCCGGGACGCTCCCGTACGCGGTCACCGCCCGCGCCGGGCTGGCCGGGCGGTGCGAGACCGTCTTCTGCGAGGCCGTGGACAGGATCACGATCTCGGTGGACGGCGGCCACGTCGTGGCCGACCCCGACGGCGGGCCGCTCGGCGTCGCCGCCGAGCCCGACCTGTTCGACCTGTTCGACTGGGGCGGCGGCAGCTACGCCCTGCGGTCGGTGACGACCGGACGCCACCTGTCGATCGACGACGACGGTGTGCTGGTCAACGACCAGCCCGGTCCCAACGGCTGGGAGGTGCGCCAGACCTTCCGTACCGAGGACCGCCCGCGCGGCACCGTGGCGTTCCGGCACATCTCCACCGGCCGCTACCTCACCCTGGACGCCGGCCCGGAGGGCCAGGGCGGTCCGGGCGGTGCTCCGGACGGCGGCCCGGACATGCGCCTGGACGGTCACCCGGGCGGCGGCGCGGGCCTGACCGGTGGTCCGGGCGGTGGTCCGGGTGGTGCCCGCTTCCGCCTGGCCGACGACGCCGACGCCGCCGTCTGGCTCACCCTGGAGACCGTGGTCAGCGGGGCCGAGGCCGCCGCCGCGCTCGCCGCGACCGCGGACGTGGCCGTGGTGGTCGTCGGCGACCACCCGCTGGTCAACGGCAGGGAGACCGAGGACCGCCTCGACCTGGAACTGCCCGCCGCGCAGCAGGCCGTGGTCAGGGCCGTCACCGAGGCCAACCCCAGGACCGTGATGGTGATCAGCAGCGGCTACCCGGTCACCTGGGAGGGCGACGACCCGCCCGCGGTGCTCTGGTCATCCCACGGCGGCCAGGAGTACGGGCACGCGCTGGCCGAGGTGCTGTTCGGCGACGCCGACCCCGAGGGGCGGCTCACCCAGACCTGGTACCGCTCGGCGTGCGAGCTGCCCGACCTGCTCGACTACGACATCATCGCCTCGGACGCGACCTACCAGTACTTCCGCGGCACCCCGCTCTACCCCTTCGGCCACGGCCTGAGCTACACCGACTTCGACTACTCCGACCTGCGGGTCGAGGTCGCCGGCGGACGGCTCGTCGCCTCGGCCACCGTCGCCAACACCGGCTCCCGTCCCGGCGTGGAGGTCGTGCAGATCTACACCCGCCAGCGGCGCTCCCGGGTCAAGCAGGCGCTGCGGCGGCTGCGCGGCTTCGTCAAGGTACGGCTCGACCCCGGCCGGAGCACCCGGATCGAGTGGGACCTCGACGTGCGGGAGCTGGCCTTCTGGGACGTCGTCGGGAACCGGTTCGTCGTCGAGGACGCCCCCCACAAGATCATGATCGGCCGTTCCGCGCGTGACATCCGGCTCTGCGCGTCCTTCCACGTCGACGGCGAGACCATCGGCCCGCGCGACGCCTTCGCCGGCCCGATCCCGGCCGTGGACCACGACGAGTACGACTCGGTCTCGTTCGTGGACGCCTCCCGCGTCTCCGGCGACGCGGTGCGCTCCGGCACCGAGGGGGCCTGGATCGTGTTCCGCTCGGTCGACCTGGGCGCCGGGGCCGCCTCCTGCTCGGTCCGGGCCACCAGCGTCGAGGGCGGTGTGATCACCCTGCGCCTGGACGACCCCCTCTACGGGCCCGTCGTCGGCGACCTCCCCGTCCCCCGGGCGGGCCGCTACGACCTCACCGAGGTGCGCGGCGGGCTTGCGGAGGCACGGGGAGTCCACGATCTTTATCTGGTGTTCGAGAACGCCGGGATCACCGTGGCCACGCTCAGCCTCGGCGAGGCCACGTGAGCGAGCGGGCGGTGACCATCAGCGAGGTGGCCCGGCACGCGGGGGTGGCGGTGAGCACGGTCTCGTACGTGCTCAGCGGGAAGCGCGCGATCTCGGCCGACACCCGGCGCCGGGTGCTCGACAGTGTCCGGACGCTGGGCTACCACCCCAACGCCGGGGCGCGGGCGCTGGCCAGCAGGCGCTCCAACGTCATCGCCCTGGTGCTGCCGCTGCGGGTGGGGATGCACGTCCCGGTGCTCATGCAGTTCGCCACCTCGGTGGTCACCGAGGCCCGCCGCTACGACCACGACGTGCTGCTGCTGACCGCCGACGAGGGCTCGGACGGCCTGCGCAGGGCGGCGGCGAGCGCCCTGGTGGACGGGCTGGTCCTGATGGACGTGGAACTCCACGACAGCCGGGTGCCGCTGCTGAAGGACCTGGCCGAGCCCAGCGTGCTGATCGGTTTTCCCGCCGACTCGGCGGGACTGACCTGCGTGGACCTCGACTTCGCGCGGGCGGGGACGCTCTGCGTGGAGCACCTGGCCGAGCGCGGGCACCGGGAGATCGCGCTGCTCGGCGCCCCCTCGGTCGTCTACGAGCGGGGCACCGGCTTCGCCCGCCGCACCCGCGAGGGGTTCGCCGTGGCCGTGGCCGAGACCGGGCTGACCGGCGTGGCCCTGCCGTGCGAGGAGGACTTCGACCGGGTCTGTGCCGCGATCGGCGACCTGCTGGACGCCCGGCCGGGCCTGTCCGGATTGGTCGTGCACAACGAGGCCGCGGTCAACCACGTGCTCGGGGCACTGCGCCAGAGCGGCAGGAGGGTACCCGACGACATCGCGGTGGTGGCGATCTGCCCGGACGACATAGCGGAACGCTCCAGCCCGCCGCTGACCTCGGTGCTGATCCCCGCCGAGGAGGTGGGCCACCAGGCGGTCCGGCTGCTGATGGAGAAGCTGGAGGGTCGGGCCGTCCCGGACGGGACCCTGCTCCAGCCCAGGCTCACCGTACGCGCCAGCACCTGACCTGGGCCACCGGCCGGACGTACGCGCCCGCCGAGGGCGCTCGGCGCGAAGAACGGCGGGCGCGCCCCCCGGGAGGGGAGGCGCGCCCGCCGTCTTCTTCTGGGTCTTCCTCGTGCTCCGCGGAACCGCGGTGTGCCGGGAGGCCGGTGATCCCGGGAGGCCGGTGGTCCGCCGTGGGCGGTCACCGGCTCTCGCCGGGCAGCGGGTCCTACCAGTCGCCGCCGCCGAAGTCGCCGCCGCCGAAGTCGCCGCCGCCGAAGTCGCCTCCGCCACCGAAGTCGCCCCAGCCGCCGCCGCCGAAGTCGCCGCCACCGCCGCCGAAGTCGGCCGCCGCTCCCTCGCCTCCGCCGCCGTAACCGCCGCCGTAGCCGAAGCCACCGCTCATCATGCTGCCCATCATGGTGCCGACCATCATGCCGGTCATGACGTCGCCGAAGCCGCCGTAGTAGCCGTAGGCGTAGGGCTGGTAGGCCGGTCCCGCGTCGTAGTACGGGCGGCGCTGGCCGTCGACCATGACCTCGCGCGTCTGCGGCTCGAAGCCGCGCTCGACGGCCTCGGCGTCGGCCGCGCAGGCGGGCACGTCACGCAGCGCGCCGCCGGGCGGGGCCCAGCGCACGTCGCGGATCGAGGGGCCGTGCTGGGGGTTGAAGAAGCACGGCGAGCGCCGCTCGGGCAGCGGCAGGTTGTTGACGCGGGCCTTCACGCAGGCGAGGGCGTAGCGGCCCTCCTCGAGCGCGGTGGTGACGCCGCGGAGCTCGTCGGGGCGCTTGACCGCCACCAGCTCCGACTTGGCCCGGTCGTAGGAGTCGAGGGCGCGCTGCCAGTCCTGCTGGTGGTCGGCGCCGTCGTTGAGGAGCTTGACGTCGGTGTCGAGCTCGGTGATCTCCTCGCCGAACTTGGTGACGTCCTCGTCCACGGTCTCCTTGACCGCGGCCAGCTCGCGGGCCTCGCGGGCCTCGCGCTCCTTCTTCTTCTTGCGGGAGTAGAAGAAGAGACCGCCGCCGCCGGCCAGGGCCAGCACGAGGATGCCGATCAGGACGCCGGCGCCGCCGCCGCCCGAGGAGCGGGAGCCGGAGGAGGCGGGAACGCCGCCGGAGGTTGCGGCCTCGTCCGCCAGCTTGACGAAGTTGACCACGTTGTCGGTCGGGCTCTCGGCGGTGTTGGCCCGGCGGAGCAGCTCGTCGATGTCGATGCCCCTGATGTTGGTGACACCGTACGGGGTCTTACCGTTCATCACGAGGACGGTGGACTTGGGGCCGACGCCCTTGAGGGTGGCCCTCAGCAGGGTGCTCGCCTGGGACTGGCTGCTGAGCGAACCCTGGGGGAGCATGGCGACGTAGACGGAGGACGTCTGATCGGTCGCACCACGCATGGCGTCCGCGGCGTTCGCGGGTATGTTCGCGGCCGGATCGGCGTAGAAGTTGTCCCCGTCCTTGAGACCGGAGACGATCACACTGGGGTCTGGCGCCGCGGCGTGAGCCGCCGGGGCGATCATGGACATGGCCAGAAGCCCGGCGAACAGTGCCATGATCATGGCACCGAAACGACCTAGCGCGGCTTTTGTGATGGTCACGGCAGAAAGCCTCCTTCGTCCTGAAGACGAATGAGTGGACGTCAGAGTTCCCACGTAGTTCCCCAGTCGTGCCCTCGTGGTTCGGCGTGGCCTCGTAGTTTCCTACGCCTTTCGACCGTATCCCCTTCACGGCCGAGGTGGGCGCCACGGTGCATGATCGTGCCGCCGGCGGCCGGCCCCGCCCACGGTCCCTGCCCTGGACGCGAGCTCTCATGTCTCGGGAACGCGCGCTCGTCTCGGGAACGCGCGCTCGCGGGCCTCGCGGGACCCGGCCGGGCGTTCCCCGGTCCCCGGGGAGGTTCGGGAAGACCTCCCCGAGGGGACGGAGAACGCCGGGAGCCCCTCAGGCGTCCTTGATCTCGCAGATCGTGGCGCCCGAGGTGACCGTCTGGCCTACCTGGGCCGCCAGCCCGGTGACGGTGCCGGCCTTGTGCGCGGCCAGCGGCTGCTCCATCTTCATCGCCTCCAGCACGACGACGGTGTCGCCGGCCGCCACGGTGTCGCCGTCCGCGGCCACGACCTTGACGATCGTGCCCTGCATCGGGCTGACCAGCGAGTCGCCGCCCGCCGCCCTCGTCGCCGCCCCGCCCCCGCTCCGGCGGGGCGCCTTCGTCCGGACGGCACTCCGCGCGCTCCCCGCGCCCGCGCCCGAGGCGGCGAACCCCGCGGGGAGCACCACCTCCAGCCGCTTGCCGCCCACCTCGACGGTGATCCGCTCCCGTTCGGCCGGCTCCCCGGCGGGGCCGGTCTCCGCCTCGTACGGCGGGATCGCGCCCGCGAACTCGGTCTCGATCCAGCGGGTGTGCACCGAGAACGGCTCGGCGGTGAACGCCGGGTCCCCGACCACCGCCCGGTGGAAGGGCAGCACGGTCGGCATGCCGCCGATCTCGAACTCGGCCAGCGCCCGGCGCGAGCGCTCCAGGGCCTGCTCCCGGGTCGCGCCGGTCACGATCAGCTTGGCGATCAGGGAGTCGAAGGACTGCGGGACGGTCATGCCGGCCTCGTACCCGGAGTCCAGCCGCACCCCGGGACCGGAGGGGACGCTCAGGCGGGTGATCGTGCCGGGGGCCGGCAGGAAGCCGCGCCCGGCGTCCTCGGCGTTGATCCGGAACTCGATCGAGTGGCCGCGCGGCGCGGGGTCGTCGTAGCCGAGCTCCTCGCCGTCGGCGATGCGGAACATCTCCCGTACCAGGTCGATGCCGGAGACCTCCTCGGTCACCGGGTGCTCGACCTGCAGGCGGGTGTTGACCTCCAGGAAGGAGATCGTCCCGTCCTGGCCCACCAGGAACTCGCAGGTGCCGGCGCCCACGTAGCCCGCCTCGCGCAGGATCGCCTTGGAGCTGGTGCGCAGCAGATCGACCTGCTCGGGCGTCAGGAACGGCGCCGGGGCCTCCTCGACGAGCTTCTGGTGGCGGCGCTGGAGCGAGCAGTCCCGGGTGGACACCACGACCACGGCGCCGTGGGAATCGGCCAGGCACTGGGTCTCCACGTGCCGGGGACGGTCCAGGTAGCGCTCGACGAAGCACTCGCCCCTGCCGAACGCGGTGACGGCCTCGCGCACCGCCGACTCGTACAGCTCGGGGATCTCCTCCATCGTGCGGGCCACCTTGAGGCCGCGCCCGCCGCCGCCGTAGGCGGCCTTGATCGCGATGGGCAGGCCGTGCTCGGCGGCGAAGGCGACGACCTCCTCGCTGCCGGAGACCGGGTCCGCGGTGCCGGCCACCAGCGGCGCGCCGACCTTCTGGGCGATGTGGCGGGCCTGCACCTTGTCGCCGAGCGCGACGATCGCGGACGGGGGCGGGCCGATCCAGGTCAGGCCCGCGTCGATCACGGCCTGGGCGAAGGCCGCGTTCTCGGCGAGGAAGCCGTACCCGGGGTGGACGGCGTCCGCCCCGGTCTCGGCGGCGATCCGCAGGAGCTTGCCGATGTCGAGATAGGTCTCCGCGGGCGTGCGCCCGCCGAGCGCGTGGGCCTCGTCCGCGACCCGGACGTGGAGCGAGTCCAGGTCCTGGTCGGCGTAGACGGCGACGCCGGCCAGCCCGGCGTCCTTGCACGCGCGGGCGATCCGCACCGCGATCTCGCCACGGTTGGCGATCAGGACCTTTTGCACCGAGGTCTTCCCTTCAGTACGTAGGGACGTGAGGCTGGCGGGCCTCCAACGGAGTGTAGGCGCACCCTGATCACTGGCCGTCAATGGGGCGTCATCTGCCCAGGTAGGCGCCCCCGTTGACGTGCACGACCTGTCCGGTCAGGTGGCCGGCCTCCGGGGAGGCGACGAACCTCACGGTCTCGGCGACGTCGCGCGGGGTCCCCGCCCGCCCGTTCCTGGTGCCCTCGACCCTGCGGCGCACGCCCTCGTCGGTGAGCCGGCCGCGGAAGAACTCGGTCTCCACGACCAGGCCGGGGGAGACCACGTTCGCGGTGATCCCGCGCGGTCCCAGCTCGGCCGCGAGGTCGGCCGTCCACGCCTCCAGCGCGGCCTTGGCCGCGCCGTACGACCCGGAGCCGGTGCCCCTGGCCGCGATCGAGCCGATCGACACGATCCTGCCGTCGTCGGCCAGGCGCGGGACGAGCGCGCTCGTGACCAGTACGGCCGAGAGCAGGTTGGCGTTGAGGTTGGCCCACCAGCTCTCCGCCACCTCCATCAGGTCCTCGCCCGAGGAGGGCCGGTCCAGGTTGGTGTTCCCGCCCGCGTTGTTGACCAGGACGTCCACCCGCGCGGGCAGCAGGTCCAGGGCCTCGCCCACCGCCACCGGGTTGGCCGCGTTGAACGCCGCGTACGGGACGCCCAGGCGCCCGGCCGCCTCCTTGAGCACCGGCTCGCGCCGTCCGGTGATGGTCACCCGGTCCCCCCCGGCGGTGAACGCCTCCGCGATGGCGTAGCCGATACCGGTCCCCCCGCCCGTCACCACAATCTCACGCACCGCCGGTAACTCCCTGCATCACGAAAAATAGGGATAATGGAGAACGTTATCTTCTTGGTGGCGGCGGGAACGTCCATATCCGCTCGGTATAGGCTGGATCTTCGGTGATCCATTCGCCTATCGTGATTTCGTTTGGTCGCCCCCCCGACACCGACCCGAAGGAGACTGGCATGAGCCAGAACTTGCTCGGCGGCAATCCCGCGGAAATGCAGCAGATGGCCACCCAGTTCACCCAACAGGCCGACCAGGTCAGGGCCACGGTGGCCGCACTCGACCGGGAGGCCGCGAAGGTCGGCACCGCCTGGACGGGGCCCGGCGCCCAGCGTTTCAGCGAGGCCTGGCAGAACTACCGGGCCGCTTTCCAGCGCATGTCCGAGGAGCTCGGCGAGGCCTCCCGGGTCATCAACACCTACCGCGGCAACATCGAGTCCGCGACCCGTTAGAAAAACGGCCGGCCGAAACGCCCCGTTCTTCCGGAGACCGTTCTCCGGGGGCGGGGCGTTTCCGCGTTCGCCATCCCGGCGCCCGCCGTCGGGTGACGCCGGTCCCGGCCGAGGACGGCGAACCCCCGCTCGGGCGGCGGCCCGCGCCGAGGGCCGAGGACGGTGAACCCCGGTCAGGGGACGGCCGCCTGGATCGGGATCACCGTGCCCGTGCTCACCAGCAGACCGCGCCCCGGGGGGCCGCCGACCGCGCCGCGGGGCAGACGGACGGTGAACAGGTCGCCGTCGGCGGGGCTCTGCACCGAGAGCAGCAGGCCGGTGCGGCCCTTGCGGGCCTCGGCCGCGAAGCCCCGGTAGGCGGTGGTCAGGTCACCGGTGCTCCCACCGATGATCATGCCGTGCTCGCCGTCCCTGCCGCTGCGCAGCACCTCCTCCAGCGCGGTGCCCAGGGGCGAGTCGGCGGAGATCAGCTCGGCGTCGTCGACGACCACGACGTAGCGGTCCTGCCCGGCGACGGCAGCGTGCAGGTCCCCTCCGGCGTCCAGCACGGCCAGCACGCCCGGGGTGTCGACCAGCGTGCACAGCGGGCTGCGCCGGGGCGTGACCAGGACCGCGGGCGTGCCCTGGGAGAGCAGCGAGTGGGTGGCGGTCAGCAACGTCGTGGACCTGCCCGACCGGGGCGGGCCCGCGACGACCGCGGCCGGGCCCTGGGAGAGCAGGTCGACCCCGAGCGGGGCCAGCGAGTCGCCCCCGACCCCGAGCAGCGCCCAGAGCGGGGACGGCGGCCGGAAGGAGGGCGCCAGGTCCACGGCCTGCGCCGCGGTGACGCGCATCGGCAGCGCGTCCACCCGCATCGGCGGTTCACCGGTGACCTCCGGCGCCGAACGGGCCAGCGCCTGCAGCGCGGCGACCTGGGCGGGCCCCGAGGGATCGTCACAGAGCAGCGCGATCTGGCTCTCGGTCACGCCGTGCTCCCCGGTGGACAGCGCGCGGCCCGGCGCGAGCGTCGCGGGCAGGTCCTTGACGGCCAGGCCCGCCAGCCCGTAGTCGGTGGGATCGGCCAGCCGCAGGATCAGCCGGTCGTCGAAGATGGTGGATATCTGCCCGAGCAACGCGGACCGGTCGCCGGTCACCACCGCCCGCAGGCCGACGGCCGGGCCCTCCCGCAGCAACTGCAGCAGCGCGTCGATCAGCCGCCCGTAGTCGTAGGACTCGAACGCGGCGACGAACCCCTCCCAACGGTCGAGCATCAGGACCAGCCACGGCAGGCGGGGCCCGCCGGTGGCGCGCAGCTCGGCCAGCGAGGCGTACCCGGCCTCGGCCAGGAGCTGCTGGCGCCGCCCCACCTCCGCGCGGAGCCGGGCCAGGAGTCGTTCCACCCGGTCGAGCTGGTCGCGGGTGACCACCGCCCCGCAGTGCGGCATCGCCATCAGGGGCAGCAGCGCCCCCGAGCCGCAGTCGATCGCGTGCACGTGGACGTCGTCGGGGGAGGTCCCGCCGGCGATCGCCCCGGCCAGCGTGCGCAGCGCCGTGGACCGCCCGCTGCGGGGGGCGCCGGCGACGAGCAGGTGCCCGCCGTGGGCGAGGTCGAGCGCCAGCGCCCGCCGGTCCTGCGCCCAGGGCAGGTCGGTGACGCCGAAGGCCAGCGGCGGCACCTCCGCGACCCCGGGCCGGTACGACAGGCCGCCGGCCGGGAAACCGCCGGAGGAGCCGTCCGGGGAGCCGCCGGACCGGTCGCCGGAGGGGGGGAGCAGGCCGGGGACGGTCACCAGGTCGGGAAGCGGGTCGAGCCAGGGGCTGGGCTGCTCCGCCACCCCGTCCACCCGGGCCGCCTCGACCAGCGCGTCGACGAGCAGCGACAGGTCGGTGACGTGGCCGCTCTCGGCCCCGGCCTGGACCGGCCTGGGCCGTCCCAGGTCCCGCCAGCCGACCTCGCTGATCCGCACCCTGCTCTCGCCGCCCGGGGCGCCGGGGCTCCGGCCGCCGATCCGCGCGGTCTGCACGGCCGTGGCCGCGCCCGCGCCCGACTTCACGTAACACCGTCCCGGGGCGGACTTGGGGATGTACGAGGCGTCGGGGCGGCCGATGACGTCGGCGGACTCGGCGGACTCGGTGACGCGCAGCGCGATCCGCAGGGAGGTGTTGGCCTGGATGTCGGCGGTCACCACACCGCCGGGCCGCTGGGTGGCGAGGATCAGGTGGATGCCGAGCGAGCGCCCCCGCCGGGCGATGTCGACGAGCCCGGTCATGAAGTCCGGCAGCTCGCTGACCATGGCGGCGAACTCGTCGATGACCAGGACCAGCCTGGGCAGCGGCTCCAGCGGCGTCAGGGTCGCCGAGGCGCCCGCGCGCCCGCGCAGCGGCCTGACCGGCGCGGATCCCCCGGCGACGAGCAGGTCCCGCGAGGCGCGGGCCGTGCGGGTGTCGCGCAGCTCGTGGTAGTCCTCGATGTCCTTGGCCCCGGCGGCCAGCAGCAGGCGCTCGCGGCGGCGGATCTCCGCCGCCAGGGAGGCCAGGGCCCGCTGGGTCAGGTGGCCGTCCAGGTCGCTGACCATGCCCACGGTGTGCGGCAGCCGCACGCACTCCTTGAACGCGGCCCCGCCCTTGTAGTCGATCAGCACGAACGTCATCTCGTCCGGCCGGTTGGCCACCGCCAGCGAGCAGATCAGGGTCTGCAGCAGCTCCGACTTGCCCGCGCCGGTGGTGCCCGCGATGAGGGCGTGCGGCCCGTCCCGGCTGAGGTCGACGGAGAACGGCCCCTCGGGCCCCACCCCGATCGGGGCCTCGGTCGCCCGGCCCCAGCGCGCGGCCAGGGTGGCGCCGGAGAGCGAGGGGAGGCCGAGCAGGTCGAGCAGCCGCGCCGAGTCGGGCAGCGCCATGCCCGCGTCGTCCCGGCTCACGTCGCGGATCGGCGAGAGCGAGCGGGCCAGCCGGTCGCACCAGCCGGCGCCCACCTGGTCGGCCAGGATCTCGCCGACGTGCTCCAGGCCGCCGCCGCGCAGCCGCAGCGTGCCGTCGGCCTCCGCCGCGGCGACGGTGGCGCACTCCTCGGGCAGCAGCCGCTGGTCGCCGTCGATCGCCAGCGTGTACACGCCGGCCCTCGGACCCTGGCGCAGCACCTGGGGCATGCCCGGCAGGACGCGCAGCATCTGCGCGCCGTCCAGCACGACCAGCACGTCGTAGGGGCGCTCGTCGTAGACGGGCGCGGCGTACGGCTGCGCGGCGCCGTCGTCCCCGGCGCCGCCCAGGTCGCCCCAGCCCGCCGGGATGCGTCCCAGCCTGGCCGCGGGGCCGGCCGCGGTCTCGTCGCCGAGGCGCTCCTCGATCAGCGCGGCCAGCTCGCTCACCCGGCGGGCCGCGGCCTCGGGGTCGGCGCCGACCAGGGCCACGCAGTCCTGTCCGGCGCGCGGGGCGCAGTGCGGCAGCCAGCGGACCCAGTCCCAGCGCTCCTGCCCGTCGCCGTGCGCCGACAGCACGACGATCGCCAGGTCGCGCGGGCTGTGCAGGGCGGCGGCCTGGCCGACCAGCCAGCGCGCCACCCCCGCCGTGGTCTGCCGGGGCCCGGTCAGGCCCGCGACGCCCAGGCGGCGCATGGCCAGCGCCACCGGCACCGCGTGACAGGTCGGCGGCTCCGGGAGCGGCGCGTCGATCGCCGCCGAGCGCTCGGGGGCGAACTCCAGGGCCGCGGGGAGGTCGGCGAGACCGATCCGCAGGCGCAGCGCGTCGGGATCGTGGTCGCGCCGCTCCCAGAGCCGGCGCCGCGGGCCGGTCACGGTGAGCAGCACCTCGGCGGGGTCGGGCGCGGCGGCGCGGCGGGCGGCCTCGTCGTCGGCCCGGGCGCGCTCCACGGCCGCCTCGAACCCCTTCATGCGCTCCCGGTACAGCTTGAGCTGCTGGCGGTACTGCTTGCGGCCGTGCCGGCGGTCGCTCCACCACTGCCCGATCATGATCAGCGGTGTCATCAGCGCGAACAGCAGGAAGTACCACATCCCCGTGGCCAGGGCCATGACCACGCCCAGCACGGCCGGCAGGAACGCGGTCAGCACCTGCAACCGCATGGTCTCGGCCCGCTTGGGCTCGGCCGGGACCTCGAAGCGGCGCCTGCCGTCCGGCGGGCGGAACCTGGGCGGACGGTTGTAGGCCAGCCCGCCGTCCGGCTGCGCGTCCAGGTGCGCGTCGGCGGGTTCGACGGCCCGGAGGGTGAGCACGGTCCCCCCGCAGGTCAGCAGGGCGTGCTCGGGCCAGGGGAGCGTCTCGGAGACCGGGTCGCGGTCCAGCAGGGGCGCGGGCCCGTTCTCCTCCCCGGGCTCCACGGTGATGGCGTCCGGGGTGAGCCGGACCACGGCCGCCCGCGCGGGCAGCCGGGGGTCGGGCACGGCCACCGCGCAGGCGGGATCGGAGCCGATGGTGTGCACGCCCAGGCTGAGGCGGTGCACCGACCCGGCGGCGGGCCCGCCGACCACCCGGATCTCCACGATCCCGCCGGGCTCGTCGGCGACCGTGGCCATCGCCAGCGAACGGTCGAGGGTGACCAGATCGCCGTCGCGCAGCAGGCCGACCACGGGAGCGGCGGGGTCGAGGGGGCGGCCGTCCAGCCACAGGGGCGGCGGCTCGGCGTCGTTCGCGTCGCGGCCCAGCCCGTAGGGGGCCCTGCTGCGTGTCAGCCGCACCACGTTGCTCGGCCGCTCGCCGCCCTGTCCCGCCAGGGACTCGGCGAGCCGTGCCACCGTGGTCGTCTCGTCTCCCTCGACCACGATGTCGCGGTCGGCGTGCTCGCCGAGCACGGTGAGCATGATCCGCATCGCCGCTCTCCTCGGGTCAGGCCCTGGATCTACCGTACAGAGTGGAAACCGTCCCGCAGAGGGTGTTCGCGGCAATGTCATTCACGGGGCCTGGTATGTGGAAAACATCCCGGCCTGTGGACAACCGCCGGCGGACACCCGGCCGGTATGCCGGTCCACGTGGGCGTTCGGCCTCGCCGTGCGGTCCGGGCGCCGCCCCGCGGAGGGGGCCGGGCTGTGGAAAACCTGTTCGGAGAGTCGGGTCGTCCGAGGCTCGCGCGGGGCCGCCCGCCGGCGCCGCGGTGACGGTGGGGAAGGCGCCGGAGAAGGCGCCGGGGGTGACACGCCGCCCGGCCGGTGCCGGGCGCCGGTCGTGTCGGGTCCGGATGGCGGTGACCTCTTTCCGGGACGCCTCCCGAGTGGGGGCCGTGAACAGGGGCGTTGAAGCGGTCGGCCGGCGGCTGTAATGCCCCGGGTAAATGCTGGGACGATTGTTACAGGAGATGCTTACCGTCCTTATCACCCAAATAAGACTCGTGTCAGCTAGCCGAACCGCCACCTTCTTCTGAAGTGGCGTTGACAGACGTGTTCCTATCAAACGAGCATGGGTTCCGGATTTTGTCCGGCAGATCGTCGGCACGGTGCGCATAATGGCGTAAATTCGACCCGTAGTTCCACCTGCTATATGACCACTCTGGGAGCCCCCCTACCCATGAGGACCAGTGAGAAGCCAGCGGGCCGCGCCCCGGTGAACGCCGAGCGACCGTCATCGGCGGGTGCCCTTTCCGGCCCGGCGTCACGCAAGCTCCCGGTGCCCCCTCGCGAGCGCAAACCCGCTCTCGCGGCCCTCGCCGTCCTTCTCATCCTGGGCGGCGCCCTCGCCACCACCCTGCTCGTCCTGCGCAGCGGCGACCGCGTCTCGGCGATCGTCGTCTCCCAGCAGATCGGCGCCGGGCAGGCCTTCACGGAGGCGTCGATGAGAGAGGTCCAGATCGCCGACACCGGCATCGGCTACGTCGCCTGGTCCCAGCGCGCCCGCGTCGCGGAGAACTTCGCCCGCGTCACGATCATCCCCGGCACGCTCCTCACCCGCGAGATGGTGGTCTCCTCCAGCAGGGAACAGGGACCCGGCAAGGCCCAGGTCGGCCTCTCCCTCAAACCCGGCCAGACGCCGGGCACCCTGGAGCGCGGGGACCGGGTCCAGGTCATCCACGTCCCCGGCGGGAACAGCAGGGAGCGGCAGGGACGGGTGCTGGCGCAGAGCGCCCTGGTCCACCAGATCGGCACCCCGGGCGCGAGCGGGGCGAACGGCCGGGTCACCATCATCGTGGACAGCTCCGTCTCGCCGGAGATCGTCGCCTACTCCTCCGCGGGGGAGATCGCCCTCGCCGAACTGCCGGGAGCGCGCTGACGTGGCGCTCATCGTGCTGGCCGCCGACAAGGGAGCGCCCGGCGTGACCACGGCGGCCACCGCGCTCGGCGCCGTCTGGCCGCGTCCGGTGCTGCTCGCCGAGTGCGATCCGGCGGGCGGGGACATCGCCTACCGGCTGCCCGCCGCCGACGGCGGCGTGCTCAACCCCGGCAGGGGCCTGCTCACCCTGGGAGCCACCGCCCGCCGGGGGCTGCACCCCGAACAGATCCACGAGCACACCCAGAAGATCATCGGCGGCCTTGACGTGCTGGCCGGGCTGACGCACGGCGAGCAGGCGGCCGGGCTGACCTGGCTGTGGGGCCCGCTCGGCAGGGCGCTGGCCACGATGCCGCACGCCGACGTCCTGGCCGACTGCGGGCGCCTGGGCGGGCACCCGCAACTGGCCGAGCTCGTCGCGGAGGCCTCGCTGGTGGTGCTCTTCACCAGGGCGAGCCTGGACCACGTCGCCCACCTGCGCGAGCGCCTGCAGGTGATGCCGCGCGACGCGCAGGTGGGGGTGGTGGTGATCGCCGACCCCCGGCAGTACCGCACGACGATCGACGAGGTACGCCGGATCGTCACCGGCACCGGCAGGAACGTCGCCTTCGTGAGCGGGCTCGCGCACGACCCCAAGGGCGCGGAACTGCTGCGCGGCCAGTGGGGCGGGCGCCTGGACCGCTCCCTGCTGGTCCGCACCGCCCGGGAACTGGCCGGACGTCTCGCCGCCCAGGTCCGCGCCCCCGAGCCGGTGCCGGGCGGAGGACGACCGTGAGCATCGACCACACGCTGGTCAAGCGTTTCCGGCAGGAGGTGGGCGACAGGCTGGCCCACCAGCGCCGACTGGACCAGGCCGGCGGCCTGCCGCCGATGACCGGCGAGGACGAGCGCCAGTTCGCCCGGGCGCTGATCGCCCAGATCCTGGAGGAGTTCGCCCGCGGGGAGATCGGCGTCGGCAGGACCCCTCCCACCGCGGAGGAGGAGGAGGCGCTCGCCGCGGGGATCCACGCGGCCCTGTTCGGCGTCGGCCGCCTGCAGCCGCTGCTCGACGACCCCGAGGTCGAGAACATCGACATCAACGGCTGCGACCGGGTGTTCGTGGGCTACGCCGACGGCCAGGAACTGATGAGCGACCCGGTGGCCGAGTCCGACGAGGAACTGGTCGAGCTCATCCAGATCCTCGCCGCCTACAGCGGTCTGTCCAGCAGGCCGTTCGACACCGCCAACCCCCAGCTCGACCTGCGCCTTCCCGACGGTTCCCGGCTCTCGGCCGTGATGGACGTGACGGTCCGCCCGTCCATCTCCATCCGCCGTTCCCGGCTGGGCAAGGTGTTCCTCAGCGACCTGGTGGGCAACGGGACCCTCACCCCGGAGGTGGGACGCTTCCTCGCGGCCGCGGTGGCGGCCAGGAAGAACATCATGATCTCCGGCTCCACCAACGCGGGGAAGACCACCCTGCTGCGCGCCCTGGCCAACGAGATCCCGCCGTCCGAGCGGCTCATCACCGTCGAGCGCGCCCTGGAACTCGGCCTGGACCAGTTCCCCGAGCTTCACCCCAACGTGGTCGCCTTCGAGCAGAGACTGCCCAACTCCGAGGGCCAGGGCGAGATCACCATGGCGGAGCTGGTCCGCCGCTCGCTGCGGATGAACCCCTCCCGGGTGATCGTCGGCGAGGTCCTGGGCGACGAGATCGTCACCATGCTGAACGCGATGACCCAGGGCAACGACGGGTCCCTCTCGACGATCCACGCCAACTCCTCGATGGAGGTCTTCAACCGCATCGCCACCTACGCGCTCCAGGCCTCCGAGCGCCTGCCGATCGAGGCCACCCACATGCTCATCGCGGGCGCGATCGACTTCGTGGTCTTCATCGAGAAGCGCAACGACTACGCGGTGGGCGGCAGGCTGCGCCGTTTCGTCTCCAGCGTGCGCGAGGTGGCCGGGGTGGACGGGCGGGTGCTCTCCTCGGAGGTGTTCGCGATGTCCCCCGACGGCCGGGTCGTGCCGCACGCGCCGCTGTCGTGCCTGGAGGAGCTCACCCACTTCGGCTACGACCCGGGGGGCTGGAGATGACCTCCCTGCCCCCGGGCCTGTTCGACCCGCTGGTGATGCTCTCCGGCGTCGCGGTCGGCTCCGGGCTGTTCCTGCTCTTCGTCGCGGTGTACGGGGTGCGGCCCCGGCCGTCCGCCCCGAACAGGACGGCCGGCAGGCGCGCGTTCCTGCGTGCCCTGTCCACCCGGTCCGCAGCGGGCGCCCTCGCCGGCGTGCTCGTGCTGGTGGTGACCGGCTGGCCGGTCATGGCGGTGGGCGCGGTGCTCCTCGCGATGGCCTGGCCCGGCCTGTCCGGCGGTGCCGCCGAGGAGCGCGCCGCGATGCGGCGGCTGGAGGCGCTGGCCGCCTGGACCGAGTCGCTGCGCGACACCATCGCCGGGGCGGCCGGGCTGGAGCAGGCGATCCCGTCCTCGATCCGGGCGGCGGCCCCCACGCTCCGCCCGCACCTGCGGTCCATGGTCGACCGCCTGCACACCCGGATGGCGCTGCCCGACGCGCTCAGGCTCTTCGCCGACGAGCTCGACGACCCCTCCGCCGACCTGGTGGTGGCCGCCCTCATCCTCAACTCCAAG
The DNA here is from genome assembly GCF_040640155.1 of Streptosporangium sp. NPDC023615. Classification (NCBI taxonomy): domain Bacteria; kingdom Bacillati; phylum Actinomycetota; class Actinomycetes; order Streptosporangiales; family Streptosporangiaceae; genus Streptosporangium; species Streptosporangium sp. NPDC023615. The sequence continues at coordinate 57,053 of NZ_JBFABE010000003.1, read as the reverse complement.
CTGCGCGGCCCGGGACTGCGCGACGTGCTGGGCGCGCTCGCCGTGTCGGCCCGCGAGGAGCTCGACATGCGCCGCAGGGTCGAGGCCGAGCGCCGCTCCACCCGGCGCAGCGCGCAGATCGTGGTCGGCACCGCCGTCGCCTTCGCCGTCGTGCTGGTCGTGTTCAACCCCTCCTACGTGCAGGAGTACGACAACCTGCTCGGCCAGGCCGTGCTCGTCGTGGTCGCCGGGCTGTTCGGCGCCGGGTTCGCCTGGATGCGCCGCCTGGCCCGGTTCGACAAGCCCGCCCGCCTGCTGGGACTGCCCTCCGGCGGGGAGGTGGCCGATGACTGAGGCGCTGCTCGCGGGCTCGGTGCTCGGCATGGGGCTGTTCCTGCTGGTGCGGGCGCTGTTCCCGGCCAGGCCCGGCCTGGTGACACGGCTGCTGGCGCTCGACGCCGCCAGGGACGGCGGTGAGACGCCCCGCGCGCGGCTCGTCATGCCCGACGAGGAGGTCAGCGCGTTCCGGCGCGGCCTGGGGGAGCGGATGGCCCGCCTCTACGCGGCCAGGGGCTGGGAGGCCCCCTCCGCCAGGGCGGACCTCGCGCTGCTCGGCAGGTCGTTCGAGGGCTTCCTCGCCACCAAGGTGCTGCTGGCGGTCTCCGGGCTGCTGGCGTTCCCCCTGCTGGTCGGCTGGCTGGTGCTGATCGGGTCGGGGCCGTCCCTGACCGTCCCGCTCTGGGTCGCGCTCGCGGTCGCCGCGGTCTTCTTCTTCCTGCCCGACCTGCAGATCAGGAGGGACGCCGCGCGGATGCGCCGCGACTTCCGGCACGTCGTCGGCTCCTTCCTGGACCTGGTCGCGATGAACCTGGCCGGGGGACGCGGGGTGCCCGAGGCGCTGATGATGGCGGTCTCGGTGGGCAGCCCGAGGCCCGGCGAGGAGGGGGTCAACTGGGCGATGTCCCGCATCCGCCAGGCGCTGGGCAACGCCAGGATCGTCGGCATCACCCCCTGGCAGGCCCTCGGCCAGCTCGGCGACGAGATCAACGTCGACGAGCTGCGCGACCTGTCGGCGGCCCTGGGACTGGTCGCCGACGACGGCGCCAAGGTCCGCTCCTCCCTCACCGCCCGCGCCGCCACCATGCGGCGCCGCGAGCTCGCGGAGATCGAGGGAAAGGCGGGCGAGCGTTCCCAGTCGATGCTCGTCGCCCAGCTCCTGCTCTGCGCCGGCTTCGTGATCTTCCTGAGTTTCCCCGCCGCTATGAAGATATTGGGGTCCTGACCATGCTGAACCATCCGTGGGTCGTGTACGCGACCGCCGTTCTTCGCGTCCGGATCGACAAGGCGCGCAACGCCCCCACCCGGGGCGCCTCCGCGGTCGAGTGGGTCATCATCACGGCCATCATCGCCGGGGTGGCGCTCGGCCTCGCCACCCTCATCAAGAGCCTCGTCGAGGCCCAGCAGGCCGAGATCTCCAACAACTTCGGAGGCGGCGGTGGCGGAGGGGGCGGCGGTGGCGGTGGCGGTGGGGGCGGCGAACTTGGGGACCCGTGACCGCGCGCCCGGTGACGCGGCCGGTCACGCGCCCGACGGCGCGCCGGGGCACGGCCGTACGCCGGGCCGCCGAGGGCCGGGCCGCGGGCCGGGTCGCGGGCCGGTCCGAGAGCGGCGGGACGGTGAGCGCGGCGCCACGGTCGTCGAACTGGCGATCATCATGCCGGTGGTGCTGGTCCTCGTGCTGCTCGTCGTGCAGTTCGCCCTCTGGTTCCACGGACGCCAGATCGCCGACGCCGCGGCCAGGGAGGGGGCACGGCTCGCCCGGGTCGACACCGACTCCTGGCAGCAGGACGCCGAGTCCCGCGCCCGGGAGCTGATCGGCGCCGTCGGCCCCAAGCTCCTCGACGGCGCCACGGTCACGGCCTGGGAGGAGGGCGACCAGCGGGGCGTCGAGGTGACCGCCTCGGCGGTCCAGGTCGTCCCGCTGCTGCCGTCCACCACGTTCACCGTGACCGCGCGTTTCGGCGGTCCCATCGAGTGCTTCCGGCCCGACGACGGGAGCGAAGGGTGCCAGTGAGCCACCAGTGATCCCCCTGCTCCGGCGGGTCCCCCCGCCGCCCGGCGACGACCGCGGGTCGCTCAGCACCGAGACGGTCCTGCTGGCCCCGGTCCTGCTGCTGTTCCTGCTCTTCCTGGTGGGAGCCGGGAGGGTGGTCGAGGCCCAGGGAGAGGTCAACGGCGCGGCCAGGGACGCGGCCAGGGCCGCCTCGGTCGAGCGCACCCTGGCCGACGCCGAGGACGCCGCCAGGGAGGCGGCCGGCGCGTCCCTGTCCGGGGAGTGCGAGCCCCGGGTCGATCTGGCCGGTACGGACTGGGAACCGGGCGGCCTGGTCCGCGCCGAGGTGACCTGCTCGCTGAACCTGGACTTCCTGGGGTTCGGCGCGGCCAAGGAGATGAGGGGTGACTCGGTGGCCCAGCTCGAGCGGTTCCGCAGGGTCGAGGGGGGCGAGCCGTGACCCCGTCGCGGGCGCCCGCGCGCCCGGCGCGCCCGGGAGGCGGGAGGAGACGCCGGCGGGGGCCGGGCCGGACCGGCGAGCGGGGATCGATGTCGGTCTTCACGGCGATCTTCTCGGTGGCGGTGTTCCTGCTGGCCGGGCTCCTCGTGGACGGCGGCGCCGCCATCAACGCCCGGCTGCGCGCCGCCGACGTCGCCGAGCAGGCGGCCAGGGCCGCGGCCGACCAGATCGACGAGGAACAGCTACGCGCCACCGGGGAGGTCCGGCTGCTGGGGGAGGACGAGACCTGCGCCAAGGCCGAGGAGATCGTCGCGGCCCACGGCGGCGGCGACGTGAAGCTCACCGAGTGCGCGTCCGGCGGCCAGGACCAGGTCACCGTGGGCGTCTCCGTCACCTGGAAGGCGTTCTTCCTCGCCGCGTTCGGCTTCCCCGGCGCGGACATGGAGGCCTCCGCCACGGCCGGCCCCGACGCCGGGGAGGACGCGCAGCCGTGAACCACGGGCCCGCCGGCGGGCCGACGACCGATCCGGACGAGGAGGGAGACGAATGCCCACGCGACAGCCCGCGCGCAGCTTGGCCAGGCGCACACCGGGAGACCTGCTGGCGGGTCTCGGCGCCCTGATCGTCCTGGCCGCGCTCGTCGCGGGCGTCCCCTACGCCCTGCTCCGGCTCGCCGGGCCGCCGCTCCCGCGGGAGCTGCTCGACCTCGACGTGCTGACCAGCCAGGTGGGCACGAGCACGATCGTCGCGATCCTCGTCCTGCTGGTCTGGCTGGCGTGGCTGCAGATGGTCGTCTGCGTGCTGGTCGAGATCTACGGCGGGCTGCGCAGGGTCGGCATGCCGGCACGGGTGCCGCTCTCCGGCGGCACCCAGATGATCGCCAACCGGCTGGTCTCCGCGGCCATGCTGCTGTTCACCGTCTCGGCGGTGGCGCTGCCGATCGCCAAGCTCACCGCCCCGCCTCCCGCCCTCCCCGGCATCGTCTCCACCGGCCTGCCGACGATGTCCGGCCCCGTCGCCGGCGAGCGGGCCGAGCTGGAGCCGGCGCGCAAGGCCAAGAAGGTCTACGTGGTGCAGCCGCCGCACGGGCGCCACCACGAGAGCCTCTGGGAGATCGCCGAGAAGTGCCTCGGCGACGGGCGGCGGTACCCGGAGGTCTACCGGCTCAACCAGCACAAGGAGCAGCCGGACGGCAGCCGCCTGCGGATGGCCGACCTGATCAGGCCCGGCTGGGTCCTGGACATGCCCGACGACGCGCGCAACGTGCACATCGTCCCCGCCACCGAGTCGCGCGACGACATCCTCGCCGACCACCGCGGCACGCCGGCCGAGCTGGACGGCCGCACCCAGACGTTCACCCCCGACGCCGCGGACCTTCCCGGCGAACGGCTCCCCGCCACCCCCGAAGCCCCCGACGCTGACACCGCCGCGCCCCGCGACGGCGCCGACCGTGACGCCCGGACGCCGCCCGAACAGCGCCCCGAACAGCGCCCCGGGCAGGACCGGGACGCCGGAGCCGGCCCGCGGCAGGACACGGCTCAGGACACGGCTCAGGACACGGGGCAGGGCACGGGGCAGGACCGGGGCGCCGGAGCCGACCTGGGCCACGACGCGGCTCAGGACCAGGGGCGGCAGCAGGACCCGAACATGTTCGACTACCTGGCCGCCGCCTCGCTGGCCGCCGCCGGGCTGCTGGTGGCACTCGGCCGCAGGCGCAGGCAGCAGCTCTGGCACCGGGCGTTCGGCCGCCGCGTCGTCCGCCCCAGGGACGACGCGGCCGACGCCGAGCTCGCGCTCAGGCTCGGTGCCGACGCCCCGGGCAGCCGGATGCTCGACATCGGGCTCAGGCTCCTGGGCCGCTCCCTCGCCGCCCAGAACCGGACCCCGCCCACGATCTACGCCGCGCACCTGTCGGCCCAGACCCTCGACCTGTGGGTGCATCCGCCCGACTCCGAGGCCCCGGCCCCCTGGACGGCCCACGACGGCGGCCAGGTCTGGCGCCTGCCCGCGCACGAGGGACGGATGATCGACGAGCAGGCCCTCGCCGACGCTCCCGCGCCGTATCCGGGGCTGGTCTCGCTCGGCTCCAACGGCGAGGGCCGGGTGCTCGTCGACCTGGAGGCCGCGCACGGCCCGATCCGCATCCACGGCTCGCAGACCACCGCGGCGCTGGCCGCGCTCGCCGTGGAACTGGCCACCAACCGCTGGTCGGACCGGATGCGGGTCACCCTGGTCGGCTTCGGCGAGGAGCTGACCGTGATCGCCCCCGACCGGATCAGGTACGCGGGCGACCTGACGGAGGTCCTCCCCGAGCTGGAGGCGGAGGCCGCGGCCACGGGCGGGAGCCGCGGCGGCGAGGTGCTCACCGGCCGCGTCCGGGGCCGCGCCGCCGACCCGGCCTGGACCCCGCACTACCTGCTCTCCGCCGTCCCCCCCACCGAGGAGGAGGGGCGGCGCCTGGCGCTGCTCGCCAGGAAGGGCGTCAGGACCGCCACCGGGTACGTCGTCGCGGGCGACGTCCCGCACGCCACCTGGAACTGGCAGATCACCGAGCAGGGCCGGGCCGAGGTGGACGCGCTCGGGTTCGACGTCGCGGCGCACCTGCTGCCCCGCCGCCACTACCGGGCGCTGATCGACCTGTTCCTGGCGGCCGACCGGCTGGAGGGCGAGCCGCTCCCCGACGAGGTGGAGCCCATCCCCGCCCGGCCCTCGGTCGAGGTGCGGATCCTGGGGCCCGCCGAGGTCGTCGGCCCCCCGCCCATGGAGGAGGGGCGGGCGGTGCTCGCCGTCGAGCTCGTCGTCTACCTGGCCACCCACCCCGGCGGCGTCCACCCCGTGGTGCTCGGCGGCATCCTGTGGCCGAGGGGCGTGCAACCCGTCGTCAGGGACGCCACGATCGCCAGGGTCGTCGCCTGGCTGGGCACCGACGGTCAGGGCAGGCCCAACCTCTACGCCGACGAGTCCGGACGGCTCCGGCTCGGTCCCGAGGTGTGCACCGACTGGATGGTCTTCCGCGACCTCGTCCGCCGCTCGCACGCCGACAACGCGGGGCGCCACGCGCTGCTGGAGAGGGCACTGGACCTGGTCCGCGGCCCGCTGCTGAGCGGCCGCCCGCGCGGCCGTTACGCGTGGCTGGCCGCCGACGACCTGGAGTACGACGTGACCGCGGGCGTGGCGGACGCCGCGCACCGGCTCTGCGAGGTGCGGATGGCCCGCGGCGAGGTCGACGAGGCCGTGGCGGCGGTGCGGGCCGGCCTGCTGCTGGCCGCCGACGACGAGGGGCTCTGGCGCGACCTGCTGCGCGCCACCCACCTCGGCGGGGACCCCGTCCGGCTGCGCGCCGTGGCCGACGCCCTGCAGCGCAGGGCCGCCTCCCACCCCTACGGCGGCGGGATGGCGCCCGAGACCGAGGCCCTGATCGACGAGCTGCTGCCCTCGTGGCGGATGCGCTCGGCCCCGACGGCATGACGCGCCCGCGGGACCCGGCCCGCGCGGCGGACGTCACACGACGGGACGAGGACGATGACGAGGAGAGAAGTATGCCGAATGGCGCATGTCGGTGGTTCCGGCCGCCGAGCGCTTCTAACGTGATCGGTGTGCGTACCGTGATCGCGCTGGTCGTGCTCGTGGCGGCGGCCTGCGCCCCGCCCGCGGCCGAGCCGTTCACCCCCGTCGACCTCTCCGCCGGCGGCTCCTCTCCGGGGCCCGCCGGCGGCTCCTCGCCGGACCCCGCGGGGACGGGGCCGAGGGTGGAGACGGTCCAGGTCTCCCCGGACGTCCAGGTGGTGGTGGAGTGGCCGGCGGTGACCGACCCGGACACCGTCGGGATGATCGAGACTCTCCGCGACTACCGCGCCGGATCCTTCCGGGCGGTCGTCACCGGGGGTGAGGACACCGCGTACCACAAGGTCTTCCACGACGAGGCGATCATGGAGGGGTACCGGTGGGTGAAGGAGTTCCTGAAGCAGCGCCGCTCGGTGCGCGGGGTCTCCCGGCTGTACGCGCTGAACGTCGTCTCGGTCTTCGAGGGCAAGGGGGCCGAGCTGCGCGCGTGCGTGGACGAGACCGGGATGAGGCTGCTGGACGCGGAGACCGGGAAGGCGGTCCGCAGGCAGCCCGACTGGACCAGGAGTCCCTTCCTCCAGATCGTCGGCCTCCAGCGGGGCGACGACGGGATCTGGCGGATCAAGCTGCTCGAGCACGCCGACCCTTTCAGTGAGGGCGCGAAGGGATGTCTTCGATGATCGTGAACATGGTGGTCGCGGGATCGCTCCTGCTCGCTCCGGCCACCGCCCCGGACCCCGGCGGCGCGGGTGGCGGTGACAGCCCCGGCGTCCGGGTCGAGGCCGACCAGAAGGGGAGGACGTCGGGGATCACCCTGAAGAACTCCCAGATCATCGTCAGCGGGAACGGCCGCGGCGGGAAGAGCGACGGCTACCGGCTCAAACGCCCCTGCTGGTACGAACCCGCGCAGAACGCCGAGGACATGCTGAAGTACCAGCAGTCCGTGAACCCCCGGCCGGACCCGGAAGCGCCGCAGACCCGGCAGAAGGCCCTCGAGCCGTTCGCGGAGAAGCTCGGCGAGGAGGGGCGCTGGTGGGTGGTCGCCCACGACTCGTCCGACCCCGACGGGGTGGGCTGCCAGCTGGCGATGGACACCTACGTGTTCGTGCCGCCCGGCACGACCCCGCCCAACGGCATCACCCTGGCCGAGCTGGCCGACATCGCCCGTGCCGCGCTGACCGTGCCCGAGCCGAGGATCGAGCTCAGCCCGGACGCCAAGAGCTACGTCAACCTGCCGACCTGGGTCTGGCTGGGCGACGTCGGCGAGACCACCCGCTCCGTGACCGCCACGCTGCCCGGGGTCATGAGCGTCACCGTGGCGGCCAACCTCACGGACATCAAGATCAAGTCGGGTACCACCGAGGAACGGGCGACGGTCGAGACCGGGGGGTGCGGCACGAGCGGCACGCCGTACACGAAGGGCGCGAAGTTCACCTGCGGCGTGACCTACCTGCGGGCCTCGATCGACCAGCCGCGCGGCGTCTACGAGCTGACGGTCGACTCGGCCTGGGAGGTCGAGGTCGTGGACGACGTGGTGGACGTCGCCTACGACCCGATCGAGGCCTCGGCCACCCGCGACGTCCCGGTGGGCGAGGTGCAGAGCACGGTCAGGAAGACCGGCTAGCGGCACCTCTCCCGGGACCGGTGCCGGCCCCCGGGGACGGGGCCTCTTCGCGGGCCGGGTCCCCGGGGGCTCCGGCGTCCCTAGTGCTCCCGGACCCGGAGCCGCTCGGCGGCCGGCGCCCCCTCGTGGGTGAGCAGCCACTGCTTGACCGGGGTGCCGTAGTAGTAGCCGCCGTACCCGCCGCCGGAGGGCAGGACGCGGTGGCAGGGGACGAACGGCGCGATCAGGTTCCGCGCGCACGCGGAGCCGGCGGCCCTGGCCGCCGTCCTGGGCAGCCCGGCCCGTTCGGCGAGCTCGGCGTAGCTGATCGTGACGCCCGCGGGCACCTGGCGCAGGGCGGTGAGCAGCCGCTGCCGGACGGGCGTGCCCGGCTGCTCCACCGGTATCGCGTCCAGGGCGGTCAGGTCGCCGTCCAGGTAGTCGCGGACCGCCCGCGAGGGCCGGCCCAAATCGTCGCTGAGCGCCATCCCCTCGGCGCGCAGCTCGGGGGAGAGGCGCGCGAACATCTCCTCGGGGCCGACGGTGGTGAAGCCCGCCGCCAGCAGCACGCCCTGGCGGGCGAGCATGGCCAGCGGGCCGATCGGGGTGTCGAGAACCTGTGCCTCTATCATTCCGAACTCCAAAGGTGCAGCGCGGCGTACGCCCTCCAGGGGCGCCACCGCTCGATGTGACTGTCGGGGATGCCCAGGCAGGCCATGGCCCGCCGCAGGCCGAGGTCTCCGCCGGGCCAGGCGTCCGGGTCGCGCAGCGCCCGCAGCGCGATGTACCCGGCGGTCCACGGGCCGATCCCGGGGACCTCCAGCAGGCCGGCGACCGCCTCCGCGGGCTCCTGCCCGCCGTCCAGGTCGATCTCGCCGGCCGCGACCTTCGCGGCGAGCGCCCTGAGCGTGGCGGTCCGCCGCCCGGTCAGGCCGAGCCCGTCGAGGTCGGCCTCGGCGAGCCGTTCCGCGTCCGGGAACAGCAGGCCCGGCCCGGTGGCCGACGCGGGGCTCCCGGCGCGGGCCGTGACACGGCCCAGCAGGGTACGGGCGCCCGCGACGGAGATCTGCTGGCCGACCACGGCGCGGACGGCCATCTCGAAGCCGTCCCACGCGCCGGGCACCCGCAGCCCGGGGCGGGTGGCGACGAGCGGTGCCAGCGAGGTGTCGCCGAGGGCGGAGGAGATGGCCTCCGGCTCCGCGTCGAGATCGAGGAGACGCCGGCAGCGGGCCACGATCCGGGCCAGGTTGCGGGTGTCCTCGACGCTCACGTCCAGCCGGACGCGGCCCGGTTCGGGGGTCAGGGTGACGGTGCCGCCCGGCACGGCGCGGCTGTACGAGGTGGCGCAGGCCCGCTCCAGGCCGGGGATCGCCCGCGCCGCCAGGAACCGCATCAGGGTCGCGGCGTCGTAGGGCTCCCTGCGGTGCAGCCGCAGGGTCAGCACGCTCGCGGAGGCTCCCGCCCCGCCGTCCGGGCCCGTCCCGGCGCGCGCGCCGGCCCCGCCGTCCGCGAGGGTCCCGGCCGCGTCCCCACCGGCCTGTCCCGCCGCGTCGCCGCCCCCGTCGTCGGCGCTCCCGGTGCCCTCGCCCCTCCGGGCGTCGTTCCCGTCGGCCGTCCTGCGCGTGGTCGCGCGCAGTTCGCCCGGGGTGAAGCCGTAGGTGTCCTTCATGGCCGCGTTGAACTGCCGGACGCTGCCGAACCCCGCGGCGAACGCCACGTCGACGATCGGCAGCGCGGTCTCGGTCAGCAGTTGCTTGGCGAGCAGCAGGCGCCTTGTCCTGGCCACGGCCAGCGGCCCCACGCCGATCTCCGAGGTGAACAGCCGGTGCAGGTGCCGGCCGGTGATGTGCAGCCGTCCGGCCAGGCGGGTCATCCCGCCGTCGTCGGCCACGCCCTCGTCGATCAGCCGGAGCGCGCGGCCGACCAGGTCGCCACGGTGGTCCCAGCCGGGATCGCCGGGGCTCAGCTCGGGCCGGCACCGCTTGCAGGGCCGGAACCCGGCGGCCTCGGCCGTGGCGGCGTGCCGGTAGAAGCGCACGTTGCGGGTGGCGGGGGTGCGGGCCGGGCAGATCGGCCGGCAGTAGATGCGGGTGGAGGTGACCGCCGTGTAGAACCGCCCGTCGAACCGGGCGTCCCTCGCGGCGACCGCGCGGTAACAGGCGTCGAAGTCGAGCTCTTTAACGGACACGACAACGACGCTACCCTCGGCGGACCCGGTGAGGCTGGCGGGAATCGGACACTGCGGCGACCCCCTGCGGCCTGGTCCGGAAGGACGTCCCGGGCTCCCCGGAGAAGATCCCCCGGGCTCGCCCGGACACGGGGAAGGACCCTCGGGCCTCACCCGGGGGCGGCCCTCCGGCCTCACCCGGGGAGGGTCCGCCGGTCTCACTTGGAGGAGACGCCGACACCGATCTCGAACTCGCGGTAGACGCGGGCCCAGAACCCGTCGCGGAGCCAGACACGGGCCTCGGGGTAGGGGCGCAGCGAGTGCCCGAGCTCCTTCTCCGCCTCGATGAGCAGCTCGGTGTCGATCACCGTGGGCAGGATCGGGCCGGGCAGCAGGTCGCGGATGTTGTCGCGGCCACGGGTGAGGATCCACTTCTGGGCGACGTGCTCGCCCACCTCCTCGACGCGCGGCCGGCTGGGGCCCAGCTTGGTGACCTGGGCCACCGGGATCTTGGGTTTCGCGGCCGTACGGCCGGCGAAGACCTGGGCGGGGGAGGGGGCGGCGGGGGCGGCCGGGACCGGGACCGGCGCGGGGGCGCGGCTGAAGAAGGAACGCAGGAAGTCGGCGCTGATGATCTCGACGGTGTCGGACTCCCAGACCAGGCGCTCGGCCTGGTTGGTGCCGTAGGGGGGTTCGACGCCCCACAGGTGGATCCGCACCCCGTAGGCCTGGGCGGCCTCGACGGCGGGCACCATGTCCTCGTCCCCGGCCAGCAGTATCGTGTCGCTCACCGCGTGGTGCCTGGCCAGCGCCTCCAGGTCGCTCCTGATCTGCGCGTCCACGCCCTTCTGCTGGCCGCGCGCGTTGAGGTTGCCCAGGCGGACCTTGACCCAGGGGAGCTGGGCGATGACCCGCTGGTCGACGGTCGGCACCCGGTCGCGCGCGGCGTCGTACCAGTAGATCCGGAGGAGCTCGCCATGGATGCGCTCCTCGGCGTGCTTCTGCAGCGCCTGGATCAGCTCGTCGGCCGCCACCTTGTATTCCTTGCGCTCCTTGGCGGCGAGCAGGACTTCCCCGGCGGCGGCGTAAAGGTAGCCGACGTCGACCAGGACGGCGTACTTGCCGGGGATGGGGCGTGATGTGAGGTCCAGGATGGTCATGGCGTCCTCCAGGCCTCGGAACTAGCTGATCGGCTGACTATATGCGCCCATTTCTTAGATGGTCCCAACTCTCGCGCAAGTTGACACCCCGTTCCGGGGATCTATCTCGGCAGCGCGCTCGATCTCCACGCGCCTTGTCCGTTAGGGAGTTGTTTTCGCATGCCATGAGCGTGATTGCTCCACGATTTCGGCGTCTGCGCGCTTTCTGAGGCCGGAATCGACGGTCCGGCCTGCGACGAGAGGGCGATCACCACCGCGGCGACCTCCTCCGGTGTGGCGTCCCCTTTAATGATCTTCAAATGCTTCACAGCGGGATGTTCCCATGCTTCTTGGGCGGCAGGGTGGCGCGCTTGTTGCGCAGGGCCCGCAATGCCCTGATGATCCGGACGCGGGTGTCGGAGGGGCGGATCACCGCGTCCACATAACCGCGTTCGGCCGCGAGGTAGGGGTTGGCGAGCGTGTCCTCGTACTCGGTGACCAGCCGGGCCCGGTGGGCGTCCGGGTCCTCGGCCGCGAGGAGCTCGCGCCGGTAGAGGATGTTGACCGCGCCCTGGGCGCCCATCACCGCGATCTGCGCCGTCGGCCAGGCCAGGTTGACGTCCGCGCCCAGGTGCTTGGAGCCCATGACGTCGTACGCGCCGCCGTAGGCCTTGCGGGTGATGACCGTGACCAGCGGCACGGTCGCCTCGGCGTAGGCGTAGAGCAGCTTGGCGCCCCTGCGGATGATCCCGTTCCACTCCTGGTCGGTGCCCGGCAGGAACCCGGGGACGTCCACGAAGGTCAGCACCGGGACGTTGAAGGCGTCGCAGGTGCGGACGAACCGCGCGGCCTTCTCCGAGGCCGCGATGTCCAGCGTCCCCGCGGAGCTCATCGGCTGGTTGGCGACGATGCCCACCGAGCGTCCCTCGACCCGGCCGAAGCCCACGACGATGTTGGGCGCGAACCCGGCGTGGACCTCCAGGAACTCGCCCTCGTCCAGGACGTGCTCGACGACCGCGCGCATGTCGTAGGGCTGGTTCGCCGAGTCGGGGATCAGGGTGTCGAGCTCGCGGTCGGCGTCGGTGGTCTCCATGACGGGATCGGCGGCGAAGACCGGCGTCTCGTCCATGTTGTTGGACGGCAGGTAGGACAGCAGCGCGCGGGCGTACTCCAGGCAGTCGGCCTCGTCGGCGGCCTCGTAGTGCGCCACGCCCGAGCGGGAGTTGTGCGTGTGCGCCCCGCCGAGCTCCTCGAACGTCACCTCCTCGCCGGTGACGGTCCTGATCACGTCGGGGCCGGTGATGAACATGTGCGACTTCTCCGAGACCATCAGCACGAAGTCGGTGAGGGCCGGGGAGTAGACGGCGCCGCCCGCGCACGGGCCCATGATCAGCGAGATCTGCGGGATCACCCCGGAGGCGTGCACGTTCCGCTTGAAGATCTCGGCGTACAGGCCGAGCGAGACCACGCCCTCCTGGATGCGCGCCCCGCCGGAGTCGTTGATGCCGATCATCGGGCAGCCGGTCTTCAGCGCGTGGTCCATCACCTTGACGATCTTCTCTCCGAAGACCTCGCCCAGGGAGCCGCCGAAGACCGTGAAGTCCTGGGCGAAGATCGCCACCGGCCGGTCGTCGACCGTGCCGTACCCGGTGACCACGCCGTCGCCGTAGGGCCGCTCGCGTTCCATGCCGAAGCTGGTGGACCGGTGCCTGGCGAGCTCGTCGAACTCCACGAAGCTGCCCTCGTCGAGGAAGGCCAGGACCCGCTCGCGGGCGGTCATCTTGCCCTTCGCGTGCTGTCTCTCGACGGCGCGCGCCGAGCCCGCGTGGGCGGCCTCGTGCAGCCGGCGCTCCAGATCGGCCAGCTTCCCGGCGGTCGTGCGGATGTCGGGTCCGGGATCCACCGGCTCGGCGCTCATCGGAAACCTCCAGTGCGGGCGCCCCGGACTCCGGTCCCCGGGGCAGGGGCACCGCACGGTACCGTGCGGTGCCGGTCCAGTTTCGCCTGTTCCGCGGTGAGAACCAAGCCGCCGGAGCCACGGTGGAGGGCGGCGAACCATAACGACGGATCGTTCGTTCCCCCTCCAGGATCGACCGATCCCGGAAGGGGGCACGATGCCGGAAATCACGGAAGCGGTACGGACCAGCGGGCTGGTCAAGAGGTTCGGGCAACAGGTGGCGGTCGGGAACGTCGACCTGGTGGTGCCGCGCGGCGGCTTCGCCGGGCTGGTCGGGCCCAACGGCGCGGGGAAGACCACCACGCTCAGCATGGTCACCGGCCTGCTCCGCCCGGACGAGGGCACGATCCACATCGACGGGATCGACGTCTGGCGCGACCAGGTCGCGGTCAAGAGCCGCATCGGCGTGCTCCCCGAGGGGCTGCGCCTGTTCGAGCGGCTGTCGGGCCGGGAGCTGCTCTCCTACAACGGCCAGCTCCGCGGCATCCCCCGGGACGAGGTGCTGCGCCGCTCCGGCGAGCTGCTGGAGATCATGGGCCTGACCGAGGCGGCCGACAAGCTCGTCGTCGACTACTCCACCGGCATGCGCAAGAAGATCGGCCTGGCCGCCGCGCTGCTGCACAACCCCGCGGTGCTCTTCCTCGACGAGCCGTTCGAGGGCGTGGACCCGGTCAGCGCCAACACGCTCGTCGAGGTGCTCCGGCGCTACACCGCCTCCGGTTCGACCGTCGTCTTCTCCAGTCACGTCATGGAGCTGGTGGAGCGCCTGTGCGACTGGGTCTCGGTGATGAACCGCGGGCGGATCGTCGCCCAGGGGCCGCTGGACGAGGTCAGGGCGGGCCGCGGCCTCAACGAGGCGTTCCTCGCCCTGGTCGGTGCCCGTGACGGCGAGGGGACGAGCGGACAGGAGGGCCTGTCATGGCTGGGCACGACCCCGAGGTGAGCACCACCCCGAACGCCGTCCCGGACCCCGCCCCGCCCGGCGTCCCCCCCGTCCCCCCGCTCACCCCGCCGTCCACCCGGGCCGGCGCCCCCGCCGGGGCCTTCGCGGGGGCCCCGGCCGCCGCGCGGGTGAGCCCCATGGTGTTCGTACGGCTCAAGCTGCGGCTCGTCGCGGGCAACCTGCGCGGCAGCACCCAGCGCCGGCTGGGGTTCGTCTTCACGGTGCTCGCCGCGATCGTGGTGGCCGCCTTCGGCTTCATGACGATGGCCGGGCTGCGGTTCGTCCCGCCCGGCCTCGCGGTGGACGCGGTGACCGTGCTGTTCACCTTCCTGCTGGTGGGCTGGGTGATCGTGCCGCTGATGATGTTCGGGCTGGACGACACCGTCGACCCGTCGCGGCTGTCGCTGTTCCCGCTGCGCACGGGGCGGCTCGCCACCGGCATGTTCGCCGCCTCGATCACCGGGGTCTGGCCGGCCGCCACGCTGGTCGTCACGAGCGGGGCCGTGGCCGGGCTGGCCGACGGGATCGGCGAGGTGCTGCTGGGCGCGGTCGCGGTGCTGCTCCACTTCGCGCTCTGTGTCGTCCTCTCCCGGCTGGCGACCACGGCCCTGTCGGGCGTGCTGCGCAGCCGCAGGGGACGCGACGTGCTGGCCATCTCCGCGATCTTCGTGGTGCTGGCCGCCCAGGTCCCCAACCTGCTGCTCAACGGCGGCATGTCCACCGACCCCGAGGTGCTGCTGGGCGCCATGGCGTCGATGCTGCGCTGGACCCCGTCCGGCCTGGCGGCGCACGCCGTCGCCGGCGGCGGCCTCGTCGCGGTCACCGGGATCGTCGTGCTCGCCGCCCTGGTCGCGGTGGTCGGGTGGCTGTGGATCGCGGCCCTGCGCCGCGCCCTGGTCACGCCGGACGCCTCCACCGAGGGTGCGGCGGTGCGCGACTCCGGTGGCCTGTCGGCCAGGTTCCTGCCCTACGGCCCGCTCGCGGCGGTCGTGGGCAAGGAGCTCAAGTACGCCCGCCGCGACCCTCGCGGCAGGGTCGGCTGGTTCGCCGCCGTCGCGGTCGCCGGGATCATGGCCTTCTCGATCAACAACAACGACGACGGCGGCGCGGGCGGCATCGGCCTGGCGCTGGCGCCCGCCTGCCTCGGCGCGGCGATGATCGCGATCCAGGGGTGCAACGCCTTCGGCATCGACGGCCGCTCCCTGTGGATGAACACCGTCGTGTACGGCAGCGACCGCGACTGGCGCGTCGACATCGCCGGGCGGCACCTGGCCGTGACCGTGATCGCGGTCCCGCTGCTGGTCCTGCTCTCCGTGGTCGCCGCGCTGCTCGCCGGGGACGTCCTCTGGGCGGTCCCCGCGGTGATCACCGCCTGGGGCGTCCTGGGCGTCGGGCTGGGCGTGGGCGCGCTGACCAGCGTGCTGCTGCCCTACACCGTGCCCGAGCGGCTGAACGCCTTCACCGGCGCGGCCCCCGGCCAGGGCGGCATCGCCTTCCTGGCCTCGTTCGGCGCGTTGATCGGCACCGGCCTGCTCTCGCTGCCGATCCTCGTGCCGATGGCGCTGGGTCACCTCTGGGTCTGCGCGCTGGCGGTCCCCTACGGTGTGCTGCTGTCCTGGGGCGCCCGCAGGGTCGCCGGGAAGGTGGCCTTCGCCCGGTATCCGGCCCTGCTGGAGGCGACCTCTGCGGCCACCTGAGTGGTCTAGTCCAATGGGTGAGACCGGTCTCCGCCGGTCGAAACCCGGTCGGTACCCTGACGAGCATGGCCACCACCGTGTCGCATCAGGCAGAGCGTTCCTCCGCCGTCACCGAGATGCCCGACGAGCTGCGCGCGGACGTGCGGCTGCTCGGCGAACTCCTCGGGCAGGTCATCGCCGAACATGGCGGCGATGACCTGCTCGCCGATGTCGAACGACTGCGCAAGGCCGTCATCGGGGCGCGCCGCCGGCAGGTCTCGGTCGACGAGATCACCGCGATGGTGGCCGAGTGGCCCGTCGACCGCGCCGTGCAGATCGCCCGCGCCTTCACCTGTTACTTCCACCTGGCCAACCTGGCCGAGGAGCACTTCAGGATCCGCACGCTCAGGGTCCGCGACACCGGTGAGGAGCCGCTGCCGGAGTCGCTGGCCCAGGCCGTCCAGGAGCTCGGCGGCGGCAAGGTCGCCGACCTGGTCGAGGGACTGCGCCTGCACCCGGTGCTGACCGCCCACCCCACCGAGGCGCGCAGGCGCGCGGTGGTCACCGCCATCCAGCGCATCAGCCACCAGCTCGCCGCCTACAACAGCTCCGACCGGGGGGCCGCGGAGCGGGCCGAGACGCGGCGGCGGCTGCTGGAGGAGATCGACCTGCTCTGGCGCACCGCCCAGCTCAGGTCCACCAAGCTGGACCCGCTGGACGAGGTCCGCACCGCCATGGCGGCCTTCGACGAGACCCTCTTCCGGGTGGTCCCGCAGGTCTACCGCGCGCTGGACGCCGCGCTCGGCACCGGCACCGGCACCGAGCGGCCCCGGGCCCGCGCCTTCATCCGGTACGGGAGCTGGATCGGCGGCGACCGTGACGGCAACCCCAACGTCACCGCCAAGGTCACCCGCGACGCCGTCCTCATCCAGGCCGAGCACGTGCTCATCGCCCTGGAGAACGCCACCTCGCGCATCGGCCGCTCGCTGACCCTCGGCGCGGACCACACCCCGGCCTCGCCCGAGCTGCGCGCCGCGCTGGCCGCCGCCGAGAACGACCACCCCGAGGTGGTCTCGGAGATGGCCACCCGCTCCCCGGGCGAGCCGCACCGGCAGTGGCTGATGTTCGTCGCGGCCCGCATCGCCGCCACCCGCCAGCGCGGCCTCGACCTCGCCTACCGCTCTCCCGAGCAGCTCCTGACCGATCTGCGCGTCGCCCAGGCGTCGCTGGTCGCGGCCGGGGCCAGGCGGCAGGCCTACGGCGAGCTGCAGCACCTCGTCTGGCAGGTGGAGACGTTCGGGTTCCACCTGGCGGAGCTGGAGGTGCGCCAGCACTCCCAGGTCCACGCCGCCGCGCTGGAGGAGATCGCCGCCGGTCGCACCTCCGAGCGGACCGAGGAGGTGCTGGCCACGATCCGCACCATCGCCTGGATCCAGGAGCGGTTCGGGCTGGCCGCCTGCCGCCGCTACGTCGTCTCCTTCACCCGCTCGGCCGACGACATCGCCGCCGTCCACGAGCTGGCCGCGCACGCCCTGGGCGAGCGCGCCCCGCGCCTGGACGTGGTCCCGCTCTTCGAGTCCGGCGCCGACCTGGCCGCCGCCCCGGCCGTGCTGTCCGGGATGCTGGAGATCCCGGCCGTGCGGGCCGCGCTGGCCGAGGAGCGGCGCCTGGAGGTGATGCTCGGCTACTCCGACTCCGCCAAGGAGCTCGGCCCGGCCGCGGCCACCCTCAAGCTGTACGAGGCGCAGGAGGCGCTGGCCGCCTGGTCCGCCGAGCACGACGTACCCCTGACGCTCTTCCACGGCCGGGGCGGGGCCCTGGGCCGGGGCGGCGGCCCGGCCAACCGGGCCGTGCTCGCGCAGGCCCCCGGCTCGGTGGGCGGCAGGTTCAAGGTCACCGAGCAGGGCGAGGTCATCTTCGCCCGCTACGGCCACGACGCCATCGCCCGCAGGCACATGGAGCAGGTCACCTCGGCGGTGCTGCTCGCCTCCACCCCGTCCATCGAGGCGCGCACCGCCGAGGCCGCCGGGCGCTTCCGCGGCGTGGCCGAGCGGGTCGCCTCCGCCTCGGAGAGGGCCTACCGGCACCTGACCGAGGCGCCGGGCTTCCCCGAGTGGTTCTCCCTGGTCAGCCCGCTGGAGGAGATCGGCTCGCTCCGGCTGGGTTCGCGCCCGGCCCGGCGCGGCCTCGGCGCGCCCCGCTCCCTGGACGACCTGCGGGCCATCCCGTGGGTGTTCGCCTGGGCCCAGACCCGGGTCAACCTGCCCGGCTGGTACGGCCTGGGCAGCGGCCTGGAGGCGGTGGTCTCCGAGGCCGGGCTGGACGAGCTGCGCGCCGCCTACCGGGAGTGGCCGCTGTTCGCCTCGCTGCTGGACAACGTGGAGATGTCGCTGGCCAAGACCGACCGCGCCATCGCCGCCCGCTACCTGGCGCTCGGTGCCAGGGACGACTTCGTCGAGCAGGTGCTGGCCGAGTACGACCTGACCCGCCGCCTGGTCCTGGAGACCACCGGCCACAGCCGCCTGCTGGAGGACCGCAGGGTCCTCTCCCGCGCGGTGCAGCTCCGTGACCCGTACGTGGACGCCCTGTCCCACCTGCAGCTGCGCGCGCTGTCCACGCTCCGCGCGGACGAGGGGCTCTCGGAGGCCGAGCGGGAGAGCCTGTCGACGCTGCTGCTGCTGTCGGTCAACGGCGTCGCCGCGGGCCTGCAGAACACCGGCTGACCCGCCGAGCCGTCCCGGGGCGGCCGTCCCGGGACGACCCTCCCGACGGCGCGGAGCGGCGGGCTGAGACGGCGCGGGTCGAGACGGCGCGGACGGGACGCTCAGGGCGTGAGGCGGTGCGCCCCGGCGTACACGTTGAAGCGCTCCTCGCGCAGGAAGCCGACCAGCGTCATGCCGAACTCCCCGGCCAGCTCGACGGCCAGGGAGGAGGGCGCGGACACCGCGCAGACGACCGGCAGGCCCGCGGCCAGGGCCTTCTGCATGATCTCGTAACTGGTCCGGCCGCTGACCATGAGCAGGTGGCCGTCCAGCGGCAGCCTGCCGGTCGTCGCGGCCCAGCCGACGAGCTTGTCCACCGCGTTGTGCCGCCCCACGTCCTCGCGGACCACGAGCGGCTCCCCGCCGGGGGTGAACAGGCCGGCGGCGTGCAGGCCCCCGGTCTTGCCGAAGACCCCCTGTGCCCGCCTGAGGCGGCCGGGGAGTTCGTACAGGACCTCCGGGGAGACGCGCAGCCCCCGGTCGGCCGGCAGCGGCCGGCAGCGGTCGCGCAGGGCGTCGAGGCTCGCGGTGCCGCAGACGCCGCACGCGCTCGACGTCATGAAGTGCCGGTCCAGCGACGGCAGGGCCGGCAGCGGGCCGCGGAGCCGCACGGTGACCGTGTTGTAGCGCGCCTGCGCGGGCACGTCCTCGTCGGTGCAGTAGGCGATGGACACCACGTCGTCCGGGGCGGCGACGCCCTCGCCGTGCAGGAACCCGGCGGCGAGCTCGAAGTCGTGCCCCGGGGTGCGCATGGTGATCGCGACCGTGCGGTGTTCCGCGCCCGACCGGATCCGGATCTCCAGCGGCTCCTCGGTGGCCAGGTCGTCGCGGCGCTCGTGAAGCGTGCCCGAGCGCATCTGCCCGACCCGCGCCCGGGTGGTGGGGCCGGGCCGGCGCGCGGCGTCCGCCCGCGGGTCGGGACGTCCGCTCATGCCCATCCTCCAGCGCGTCCGGCGACGGTGACGATCAGGCCACCCTATGCCGCCGCGTGCCGCCACAGCAGGGCCGGGGCGCGGGCCCTGCGACGACATACGGTGATTCGGTACCGGTCGCTTCCCCGGGAAGGCAGGATGGTGAGGTGCTCGACTCGCCCTTCACCGATCTCGACCGCCCGCCGCTCTCCCAGGCGGCGCTCTCCCGCGCCCTGGTCCGCCCCGGCGGCCTGTGGTCCGACATCACCGTGGTCGCCAGGACCGGATCGACCAACGCCGACCTCGCGCAGGCCGCCCGCGACGGTGTCCGGCAGGGGGCCGTCATCGTCGCCGAGAACCAGTTCGCCGGGCGGGGAAGGCTCGGCCGGGCCTGGAGCGCTCCACCGCGCTCGGGCCTGACGTTCTCGATGCTCCTGCGCCCCGACCCGCCCCCGGCCAGGCAGGGGTGGCTCCCCCTGCTCGTCGGCCTGGCGGCCGCTTCCGCGGTGCGGAAGGTCGCCGAGGTCGAGGTCCGGCTCAAGTGGCCCAACGACCTGCTGGTCGGCGAGCGCAAGCTCGCCGGGGTGCTCGCCGAACGGATCGACAGCGCGGTGATCGTGGGTGTCGGGCTGAACGTGAGCGTGCGCGCCGAGGAGCTGCCGGTGGGGACGGCCACCTCGCTGGTCCTGGAGAAGGCCGCCTGCGCCGACCGGGACACGCTCCTGCGCGCGATGCTGCGGGAGATCGAGACCCACTACCGGGAGTGGTCGGAGGCCGACGGCGACCCCGAGGGGTGCGGGCTGCGGGCCGCCTACCTGGCGGCCAGTGCCACGGTCGGGCGGCGGGTCCGGGTGGAGCTGCCGGGGGAGCGGGTGCTCACCGGCACGGCCACCGGCGTCGACCACGCGGGCCACCTGCTCGTCGACGCCAAGGGCCAGGAGCACACGCTCAGCGTGGGGGACGTCGTGCACGTCCGCCCGCAGGGCGCCTGACCGTCCGCCCCCGCCCCCTCGCCCCCCGCCCCCGCGCCACCCGTCCGCGGGCGGTGCCGTTTCGTGACGTCGCGCGTGTCCGCTCGCGCGGGTCAAGACGCGGGGCGCGCGAACGTGCCACGATTTGCCCCATGGGCCTACCCGATCACCGGTTGACGGAGGGGGAGCGACGGATCAGGTCGTTCCGCCCTCACTGGAAACGCCTCGTCGTGCCGTTTCTCGCGCTGATCCTGATCATCCTGGCGTCCGGTGCCGCCGTCTTCCTGATGCCCGACTTCGAGTACACCTTCCACGCGCTGATCGCGGTGGCCGTGATCAGCGTCGGCCTGCTGACGGTGTGGTCGTTCGTGCCCTACCTGCGCTGGAGGAACACCACGTACGCGCTCACCTCGCACCGGCTCACCATCGGCACCGGCGTGCTGAGCACGTCCGTCGACGACATCCCGATGGCCAAGGTCGTCGCGGTCAGCGCCGACCAGACCCTCGTGGAGAGGATCTTCGGCTGCGGCACGCTCGTCGTGGAGTCGGCCGGCGACCGTGGCCGGATCACGCTCCGGGACATCCCGCGGATCCACCAGGTGCGGACCGAGTTGTTCCGCGCGATCGACGAGGCGGCCGACGGGGAGCCCTCCGAACCCGGCGGGCGGTGACCGATGCGGCGTGACCTCCAGGGCCGGGGCGAGAACCCGCGCGAGCGCCCGGGCGGGGGACCGCAGGAGAGCGGCCCGGACGGGGAGGTGCCCGCGGGGCGGCCGACGGCCGAGCAGATCGAGCACCTCTTCGTGGGCACGCCTCCCCGCTACACCCGGATCGAGGTGGCGGCGCTCGCCGGGGTGCCGCAGAGGCTCACCGAACGGATCTGGCGGGCCCTGGGGTTCGCCACGCTCCCCGACGACGCCGTGGCCTTCACCGACGCGGACGTCGCCGTGCTGCTGCGGGTGCGGGCGATGATGGAGAACGGCCTGATGGACGACCGGACCGTCATCCGGATGTCCAGGGCGCTCGGGCAGACCACGGCCAGGCTCGCCCAGTGGCAGGCCGAGATCATGATCGGCGCCATGCTCGATCCCGGCGACCGGCCGTCCGACGAGGACCTGGCCGCGGTCATGGAGACCTCGCGCCGGCTGCTCCCGGACTTCGAGCAGGTGCTGGTGCACGTCTGGCGCGCCCAGCTCGCCGCCGCCGGGACCCGCCTGCTGACCATCGCCGACATCACCGAGGAGATCGCGCCGACGAGGCTCACCCTGGCGGTGGGCTTCGCCGACCTGGTCTCCTTCACCAGGGTCGCCCGCGAGCTGGACGAGCGCGGCCTGGCCGAGCTGGTCGAGGGCTTCGAGGCGAGGGCCTCCGACGTCGTCGCCGAGCACGGCGGGCGGCTGGTCAAGACCCTCGGCGACGAGGTGCTCTTCTCGGCCTCCGATCCGCGTACCGCGGCGGTGATCGCCCTGGACCTGGTCGAGGTGATCCACGAGTACGGGCCCGACGTGCGGATCGGCCTCGCCTACGGCCCGGTCGTGCCGATCATGGGCGACGTCTTCGGCACCACGGTCAACCTGGCGGCCCGGCTCACGGCGATCGCCCGTCCCGGCACGATCGTCGTCGACGACGGGCTGGCCGGGGCCCTGGCGGACGCCCCGGACGTCCAGGTGGCCCGCATCCGGCGGCGGCCCGCCCGGGGACTCGGGGTGGTCCAGCCTTATGTTCTGCGCCGGAGTCCTGGTAATCATTGACCGACCACCGAGATCCGGGCGGGCCGGGGACCGTCCCCCGGGAAGCGGGCTCGCGGGGCTCGGAGAGTTCCAGAACAGATGAGGTGCAGGAATGCCGTACACCGTGCAAGGCGTGGTCGCGCGTGGCAAGGGCGAGCCGGTCTCGCTGGAGACCGTCATCGTGCCCGATCCGGGGCCGGGAGAGGTCGTGGTGACGGTCCAGGCCTGTGGCGTCTGCCACACCGACCTGCACTACCGCGAGGGGGGCATCAACGACGAGTTCCCGTTCCTGCTCGGCCACGAGGCGGCCGGGGTGGTCGAGGCGGTCGGCGAGGGCGTCACCGAGGTCGCCCACGGTGACTTCGTGATCCTGAACTGGCGGGCCGTGTGCGGCAACTGCCGGGCGTGCCTGCGGGGGCGTCCCTGGTACTGCTTCGACACCCACAACGCCTCCCAGAAGATGACCCTGGAGGACGGGACGCCGCTCAGCCCGGCGCTGGGCATCGGCGCGTTCATCGAGAAGACGCTGGTGGCGGCCGGGCAGTGCACCAAGGTCGACCCGTCGGCCCCGGCGAAGGTGGCCGGGCTGCTGGGGTGCGGCGTGATGGCGGGCCTGGGAGCGGCGATCAACACCGGCGGGGTGGGGCGCGGCGACAGCGTGGCGGTCATCGGGTGCGGCGGCGTCGGTGACGCGGCCGTCCTGGGAGCGCGGCTGGCGGGCGCCTCGAAGATCATCGCGGTGGACGTGGACGACCGCAAGCTCGGCTGGGCGACCGACTTCGGCGCCACCCACACGGTCAACGCGCGTACCCAGGACGTGGTCGAGACGGTCAAGGAGCTCACCGGGGGCAACGGCGCGGACGTGGTGATCGACGCGGTCGGCCGTCCCGAGACCTACAAGCAGGCCTTCCACGCCCGCGACCTGGCCGGGACCGTGGTCCTGGTGGGGGTGCCCACCCCGGAGATGACGCTGGAGCTGCCGCTGATCGACGTCTTCGGCCGCGGCGGCGCGCTGAAGTCCTCCTGGTACGGCGACTGCCTGCCCAGCCGCGACTTCCCCATGCTGATCGACCTCTACCTGCAGGGACGGCTGGACCTGGACCGCTTCGTCTCCGAGACGATCGGCCTGGGCGACGTCGAGGACGCCTTCGCCAAGATGCACCGCGGCGAGGTCCTGCGCTCGGTGGTGATCCTGTGATCGACAAGATCGTCACCTCCGGCACCTTCTCGCTGGACGGCGGGACCTGGGACGTCGACAACAACGTGTGGATCGTCGGCTCGGCGAGCGAGGTCGTCGTGATCGACGCCGCGCACGACGCCGCCGCGATCGCCCGGCGGGTGGGCGACCGGGAGGTCAGGGCCATCGTGTGCACCCACGCCCACGACGACCACATCGACGCCGCCGCCGAGCTCGCCGCCAGGACCGGCGCGCCGGTCCTGCTCCACCCGGCCGACCAGGTGCTCTGGGAGATGGTCTACGCCGACCTGCCGTACACCCCGCTGGAGGACGGACAGGTGATCTCGGCCGGAGGGGTGGAGCTGACCGTGCTGCACACGCCCGGTCACTCCCCGGGCGCGGTCTGCCTGTACGGCGCGGACATCTGCACGGTCTTCAGCGGCGACACCCTGTTCCAGGGCGGTCCCGGGGCGACCGGGCGGTCCTTCTCCTCGTTCGACACGATCATCGAGTCGATCAAGGGGCGGCTGCTGACGCTGCCCCCGGGGACGGTCGTGCACACCGGACACGGTGCCTCGACCGTCATCGGCGAGGAGGCCGGCCACCTGGAGGAGTGGATGGCCAGGGGACACTGACCCGGCGGCCGGACGGGGCGGACCGCCCGCCTGCGGAGCCGGCCGGTGCGCCGGCCGGCGCGGTGGCCCGGCCGGGGACGGCCAGGTCGGGGGCGACCCGGCCCGCACACGAGGACCCGAGAAGAGCCTGGAAGGCGCCTGTGGCGCCTTTCGCGTTCTTCGAGGGTCCTTTGCCGTGTTCGGGTGGGATTCACGGCCTCGCGCGAATTAGCGTTGTGTGTCCCAGTTCACATAGGCAAGCCTAACCAAATGAGCTAGCTTAGGTGTGCCTTACCTATGGTATTCTCGTGAGAGGTCACACCCTCGTGTACGTATGCGTCTGCCGGGCGGTCACGGAGAACGAGGTGCACGACTGCATCTCGGCAGGAGCGAAGAGCGCGCGTCAGATCCGCGACTCCACGGGCGCCGGCGCCGACTGCGCTGTTTGCGTGCGCAAAATCTGTGCGATCCTGAAGCGGTCTGAAGATTTGATGCCGACCGCATAGCACGAGGAGCCCGTCATGCAGGGCGACAAGAAGATCATTGAGCTGCTCAACGAGCAGCTGACCGCCGAGCTGACCGCGATCAACCAGTACTTCCTCCACGCCAAGATGCAGGAGAACTGGGGCTACACCCGGTTGGCCAAATACACCCGCGAAGAGTCCATCGACGAGATGCGCCACGCGGAGAAGCTCACCGACCGCATCCTCTTCCTGGAGGGACTGCCCAACTACCAGAAGCTGGGCACCCTGCACATCGGCCAGACCGTCGCGGAGCAGCTCCGCGCCGACCTGAACGTCGAGGTGGAGGTGGTCACCCGCCTGCGGCCCGCCATCGTGCTGATGCGCGAGAAGGGCGACACCACCTCGGCCCGCCTCTTCGAGGAGATCCTGGAGGACGAGGAGCGCCACATCGACTACCTGGAGACCGAACTGGGTCTGATCGGCAGTCTCGGTGAGCAGCTCTACCTCGCCCGCTACGCGGAGCCGCCGTCGGCGGAATGAGATGAATTGAGCAGAACACGCCCGCCAGATCCTTTCTGGTAGGGCGTGTTCTGCTTTGCCGGTCAATCCTTTTGGGCCCCTGTGCTTTCGAGGGGCTTATGAGGCGGGAGGCCTACCGCGCGGCCTCGGGCCGTTGCGGGATGACTATCCGGGATTTATCAGTGTTTGCCCAGGTCAATGGATAGGTCAACGACGAGTCAAACCGCGCGCTGTACCGGGGAAACGATCCCCTAAGGTCCTACGATCGCAACATGACCTGTGTACTACTCGCCGAGGATGACACCTCGATTTCCGAACCATTGGCGCGCGCGCTGCGCCGCGAGGGTTATCAAGTAGAGGTGAGCCCTGACGGCCCGCAGGCTCTGGAACGAGCGCTGTCGGGCGGCATCGACTTGATCGTTCTCGACCTGGGCCTGCCCGAGATGGACGGCCTGGAGGTGGCCCGGCGGATCCGCGCCGAGGGCCACGGGACTCCCGTGCTGATACTCACCGCCCGCGTCGACGAGGTGGACACCGTGGTGGGCCTCGACGCCGGGGCCGACGACTACGTGACCAAGCCTTTCCGTCTCGCCGAGTTGCTGGCGCGCGTCCGCGCCCTGTTGCGGCGCGGCACGTCCGAGACGCCGGTGGTCCAGGGCGTGCGCATCGACGCCGACTCCCGCCGCGCGTGGATGGGCGACAAGGAACTGCACCTGACCACCAAGGAGTTCGACCTGCTGAGGGTGCTGGTCCGGGACGCCGGGAAGGTGGTCACCCGGGAGCAGATCATGCGCGAGGTGTGGGACACCAACTGGTGGGGTTCGACCAAGACCCTGGACATGCACATCTCCTGGCTGCGCCGCAAGCTCGGGGACGACGCCGCCAAGCCCCGGTACATCACGACGGTTCGAGGGGTCGGCTTCAGGTTCGAGCGCGAGTAGGAGATGCGCCGCCGCCTGCTCTCCTCAACCCTTCTCGTCGCGGTCATCGGGGTGCTGCTGCTCGGCATCCCCCTCGGTGTGGCGGTCAACCGGCTCATCGAGGAGGAGGCGACCCAGGCGCTCTCCTCGTACGCCAAGAGCCTGCTGGGGGAGGTGGAGTACGCCCGGATCCAGGACCAGCCCGTCGACGAGCAGCAACTGGAACGCAAGTACTCCGACCTCTACATCCAGATCTATGCGAAGGGGACGCCCCCCCAGGTGATAACGGTGGGCACCGAGCCCCCCGAGAACCAGAAGATGACCGAGGACGCCCAGTCGGAGAACGGCGTGTACGTCGCGGTCAGCCGGGACAAGACGGAGGTGGAGCGCGAGGTCCGCGCGTGGCTCTTCCTCATCCTGGGACTCGCCGCGGCTGCCCTGGCGGTCGCGGTCGGGCTCGCCATCGTGCAGTCGCGGCGGCTGACGCTCCCGCTCAGCGACCTGGCGATGATCGCCGAGCGTCTCGGTTCGGGCGACGCCAGGCCCAGCAAGCACCGCTACGGCATCCAGGAGCTCGACCGGGTGGCCGAGGTGCTGGACCGGAGCGCGACCCGCATCTCCGACCTGCTGGCCAGGGAGAGGGAGTTCGCCACCGACGCCTCCCACCAGCTCCGCACTCCTCTCACCGGGCTGACCATGAGACTTGAGGAGATCGTCGCCGCCGCCGACGAGCCGGGCGTCGTCAAGGAGGAGGGCGAGGCCGCGATCGTGCAGGCCGAGCGGCTCACCGCCGTGATCGACGAGCTGCTGGCCACCGCCAGACGGCAGCGTCAGGCCCAGTCCGAGGTCGTGGAACTCGACACGCTGCTCGACCAGCAGTTCATCGAGTGGGGACCGGCGTTCCGCCGGGCCGGGCGGAGGCTGAAACTGGCCGGCACCCGCGAGCTCCAGGCGCTGGGTACCGGCGGCGGTATCGGCCAGGTCATCTCCACCCTGCTGGAGAACTCGCTGGAGCACGGCGACGGCACGGTGACCGTGACGACCAGCGTCAAGGACAGGTCCGTCGTGATCGAGGTGGCCGACCAGGGCAGGGGCATCCCCGACGACCTGGCCCCCAGGGTCTTCGAGCGGAACGTCAGCGGGGGCGGCAGCACGGGTCTCGGCCTGCCCCTGGCCAGGGCGCTGGCCGCCGCCGACGGCGGGCGCCTGGAGCTGGTACGGCCCCGTCCCGCGGCGTTCGCGTTCTTCCTGCGCCAGGTGGGCGACCCGGGCAGGAAGCGCGTCGTCCGCGGACCCGCCTGACGGTACGCCGGTGTTCAGCGCTG
Source organism: Streptosporangium sp. NPDC023615 (assembly GCF_040640155.1). Classification (NCBI taxonomy): domain Bacteria; kingdom Bacillati; phylum Actinomycetota; class Actinomycetes; order Streptosporangiales; family Streptosporangiaceae; genus Streptosporangium; species Streptosporangium sp. NPDC023615. The sequence goes on along the minus strand of NZ_JBFABE010000003.1, from coordinate 30,119 downwards.
CCGGGGAGGCGGCGCCTTCTCCTCCGGCGCCTTGTCCAGCAGGTACACGTGGCCGTTCACCTGGCTGTTCGGCGCCGGGGCGGCGGGAGGCACGGGGTCCACCGGGATCACCGGGATCACGGGGGCCAGGAAGACCCACTTCTTGTAGGACCAGAACCGGAACAGGGTGCCGATCCCGGTTCCGATGATCAGGGCGATGTTGTAGCTCAGCGGGTCCTCCCTGCCGAGCGTGTAGGTCACGAAGCCGATCACCAGCAGCGAGATGAGCAGGCCGATGCCGTTGAGCACGAAGAACAGGAAGTACTCGCGTGCCAGGCCGCTCTGCTCCCGGTCCTTGAACGTCCAGTGGCGGTTGCCGAGGTAGGCGAGGGTGGCCGCGACGACGGTGGCGGCGATCTTGGACTTGAGCGGTCCCCAGTCGAACCCGAACCGCAGCAGGTTGGTGCCGCCGTAGTCGATCACGAAGGCGATCGCGCCGACCGTGCCGAACTTGGCAAGTTCCCGTGCCAGCTCGGCGAGCCGCCCGTAGGCGTTCCGGAGAGACTCCACGTCCGTGCACGGTCCTTTCGGGGTCGACCGGTGATCCACCACGTCGGAGGACCTCGAACACTCTCGGATCAGGGTACCGGTGCGGCGTGCGAGGCCGCGTGGCATCACGCCGATTTTCTCATAACCCCCATCAGGCTCTATTAGAGAAATGTCGTATTTGACGGTTCGTGAAGGCGCCCTGACGTTACGCTGACCCGGTAGGACGAGGGAGACCTCCGGACCCCTCCGGGTGGAGAGGGGCGCCACCCGGGCGGAGAAGACGCTGGGCGGTCGTGCCTGCGAGGCGACCCGGAACGGCCGCCCAGCCCCTCGCGAAGGACGCGCCCCCGAGCCGGCCTCGCCCGTCGTCGCCGGCGAGGAGGCGGGGTCACCGGTCGGTGAGCCCCCTACCGGCCGACCGTCGTCGTACCCGGGGACGGTACACTCGACCGCCGTGAGCAGCCATTCCTCGGCCCATCCCCTCGGACCCGTCGTCGGCATGATCGGAGCCGGTCAGCTGGCCCGGATGACCCAGCAGGCGGCCATCGCCCTCGGCGTCGACCTGCGGGTCCTGGCGGGCTCGCCCGACGAGAGCGCCGCCCGCGTGGTCGCCGACGTGCGCCTGGGCGACCACCGGTCCCTGGAGGACCTGCGCGACCTCGCCAAGGGGTGCGACGCGGTCACCTTCGACCACGAGCACGTGCCCACCGAGCACGTCCGCGCCCTGGGCGAGGACGGCTTCGCCGTGCATCCCGGCGCCGACGCGCTCGTCCACGCCCAGGACAAGGCCGTGATGCGCGAGCGGCTGACCGCGATCGGTGCCCCCTGCCCGCCCTGGCGGCGGGTCGAGACGGCCGCCGACGTCGAGGGGTTCGCCGCGGAGCACGGCTGGCCGGTCGTGCTCAAGGCGGTCCGCGGCGGATACGACGGGCGGGGCGTCTGGGTCTGCCGCTCCGCCGGCGACGCGGCCGAGGTGCTGGCCTCCGGCGTGCCGCTGATGGCCGAGGGGTTCGTGACCTTCGAGCGGGAGCTCGCCGTGCTGGTCGCCAGGTCGCCGCACGGGCAGGGCGTCAGCTACCCGGTGGTGGAGACCGTCCAGCGGGACGGCATCTGCGTCGAGGTGCTCGCCCCCGCGCCCGGCCTCGACCCGGAACAGGCCGCGGCGGCCCAGGAGATCGCCCTGAACATCGCCAAGGAACTCGGCGTCACCGGCCTGCTGGCCGTGGAGATGTTCGCCGTCTCCTCGGGCCTGATCGTCAACGAGCTCGCCATGCGCCCGCACAACAGCGGCCACTGGACGATCGAGGGCGCGCGCACCTCCCAGTACGAGCAGCACCTGCGCGCCGTTCTCGACCTGCCGCTCGGGTCTCCCGCGCCGACCGCTCCCGTGGTGGTGATGGCCAACCTGCTGGGCGGCGACGACCCGGACGTCTTCGCCAGGTACGAGCACGTGATGGCCCACGATCCCGGGATCAAGGTCCACTTCTACGGCAAGGAGGTGCGGCCGGGGCGCAAGATCGGCCACGTCACCGCGCTCGGCACCGACCTGGAGGAGGTCCGCGCCCGTGCCCGGCACGCCGCGGTCTACCTGACCGAGGGAAGATACACCTGAGAGAACGGCGAGAACGTCTCGAACGGTGAGGACATCCCCGAACGACGGGAACGCCCGGAACGCCGGGAACGCCGGGAAAACGTCGACAGCACGGCCCTCGCGGCCCGCAGGCAGGGAGACAGCATGACCACCGTCGGCATCGTCATGGGCAGCGACTCCGACTGGCCGGTGATGAGATCGGCCGCCGAGGCGCTCGCCGAGTTCGGGGTGGCGTTCGAGGCTGACGTGGTCTCCGCGCACCGCATGCCCGAGGAGATGATCGCGTACGGCGCCGGGGCCGCCGGGCGCGGGTTGAAGGTGATCATCGCGGGTGCCGGGGGAGCCGCCCACCTGCCGGGCATGCTCGCCTCGGTGACCCCCCTGCCGGTGATCGGCGTGCCGGTCCCGCTGAAGTACCTCGACGGGCTGGACTCCCTGCTGTCGATCGTCCAGATGCCCGCCGGGGTCCCGGTCGCGACCGTCGCCGTCGGGGGCGCCCGTAACGCGGGCCTGCTGGCCGTACGGATCCTCGCCGCCTCCGACGAGGGGCTCAGGGCGAGGATGGAGGCGTTCCAGCGCGCCCTCAAGGACCAGGCCCACGCCAAGGGTGAGCGCCTCCGTGCCGAAGCCGCCCAGCTCGGAGCCTGATTATTCCCCTTTTGACCATCAATTTAGTGAATTGCGGATAGACGGGAATCCGGGGGGAAGGAGAAGATCCTCATAGACTCGGGAGGTTGAGGATCATGAGGAACGCTATCCGCGCCGTCCTCGGACTCACCATGGCGGTCCTGGCGGTGTTCGGCAGCCTGGGTGCCGGTGAGAACCGGCAGCCGGCCCACTCCGACGTGAGTTCCATCTCGGCGCACTGACCCGCCGTGAGTTCCACGCCGGCACACCGGTCCGCCGTGACCCCCACGTCGCCACACCGATCCGCCGCGAGTTCCACGCCGGCACGCCGACCCGGCCGGGCCCGTCGTTCTCCGTAACGGCCGGCGCCGGGGACGGCCCGGTCTATCGTGTACGTGGACCGCGACATCGAGGGGCACGTCACCGGCCGTCCCGCGACGTCGCGCGGATCCGTACCCGTTCCGAAAGAGCTCCGCGCGGGCACGTCCCGCAGGCGGGCGTGAATGGCGAAGGTGATGGACGACATGGACGCGGATCTCAGCAGGGCCGTCTGGCGCCGGGCGGCTCCCGAGAACGACGGTGACGGCAGCTGTGTCGAGGTGGCCGTGGTCGACGACGTCGGTGAGGGCCACAAGGCCGGGGCCGGCCCGCTCTACGTGCTGCGCGACTCCAAGAACCCCGAGGGGCCGAAGCTGTTCTTCACCCAGGCGGAGTGGGACGCCTTCGTCGGCGGTGTGAAGCTGGGGGAGTTCGACAACTGACGGCGTCGGGGGTTTTCCGTGCCCCGGGTCAATGAATCTTCATGCGTTTTTCTCGGAGCTATCCACTAAAAGTATCGTGAAGCCAAATTGAAGACGATTTTATGTATTCGTCTTTTATGAAGCATATGGTGGATATTGAGAGATTCGAGAGATCGACATGAAGAGAGGTGCCCATGAACTTCGATGCGATCTTTTCCGGGACTTCCCGGCTCGAGCACGGTGGTCCCGGCCCCAGGAGACGCCGTCGGCGTCGGCGTTACTGGAACAGGGACTACTGGTACTACTACTGGTAAGCCGAGCGGGCGGATCGGGGAGCGACAAGACTCCCCGGGCGCCGGTTCCGAGGACGGCGGGTTCCCGGCCGATACCGGGAGCCCGCCGTCACCGGTGTGAGGCGGCGGCGCGCGTACGAGGCGATCGTTCTTCCGGCCCGGCGGACGGAGCCGGGATCAGGGGCGGCCGAGCGCGCGGTAGTGCCAGCCCGCCGCCCGCCAGGTCTCGGCGTCAAGGGCGTTGCGACCGTCGACGATCTTCCGTGAGGCCACCATCGTGCCCAGCTCCTCGGGGTCGAGGGTGATGAACTCCTCCCACTCGGTCAGCAGCAGCACGACGTGCGCGTCCCTGGCCGCCTCCAGCGCCGACTCCCCGTAGGACAGGCCCGGGTGGGCGCGGCGGGCGTTCTCCTGGGCGACGGGGTCGTAGACGGTGACCCGGCCGCCCTGCTCACTGATCTTCACCGCGACGTCGAGGGCCGGGGAGTCGCGGATGTCGTCGGAGTTGGGCTTGAAGGCGGCACCGAGCACCGCGACCGTACAGCCGTGGAACGACCCCCCGGTCAGCTCGCGGGCCAGGTCGACCATGCGGGCGCGGCGGCGCATGTTGATCGCGTCGACCTCGCGCAGGAAGGTCAGCGCCTGGTCGGCGCCGAGCTCCCCGGCGCGGGCCATGAACGCCCTTATGTCCTTGGGCAGGCAGCCGCCGCCGAAACCGAGCCCCGGGTTGAGGAACTTGCCCCCGATGCGGTCGTCGAAGGACAGGGCCAGCGAGAGCTGCTTGACGTCGGCGTGCGCCGCCTCGCAGACCTCTGCCATCGCGTTGATGAAGGAGATCTTCGTGGCGAGGAAGGCGTTCGCGGCGACCTTGACCAGCTCGGCCGTGGGGTAGTCGGTGATCACCATCGGGGTGCCCATCTCCAGCATGGAGGCGTACACCTCCCGCATGACCTTCTCGGCCCGGTCCGAGGCGACGCCCAGCACGATCCGGTCGGGGTGCAGGGTGTCCTTCACCGCGAACCCCTCGCGGAGGAACTCGGGGTTCCACGCCAGCTCGGCGCCCGCGCCGATGGGCGCCAGCCGGGCCAGCTTGTCGGCCAGCCGCTGGGCCGTGCCCACCGGGACGGTGGACTTGCCGACGACCAGGCACTCGCGGTCCAGGTGGGGGGCGAGCGACTCGATCGCGGCGTCCAGGTAGGACACGTCCGCGGCGTACTCCCCAGGCTTCTGGGGGGTGCCCAGGCACAGGAAGTGCACGTCCCCGAAGGCGGCGGCCTCCTCGTAGGAGGTGGTGAAGCGCAGTCGCCCGTTGGCCAGGTTGCGCCGCAGCACCTCCTCCAGACCGGGTTCGTAGATGGGCAGATCACCGGCCTGCAGGCGGCCGATCTTCTCCGCGTCCACGTCGAGACTGAGCACTTCGAAGCCCAGCTCGGCCATGCACGCGGACGTCGTCGCACCGAGGTATCCGGTTCCCACCATCGTCAGGCGGTAGGCCACGGGTGCTCCTTTCGGTTCTGCCCAATTCTTTGCCGTCAGGGTATCGGCATCCGGCACGGTCACTTTGCCACCAGGGCAAACGCCGGGACAGAGATCTCACGGGGTGGATCGCTCCATACTTTGTTGGACGTCCTACTATTTGCCCATGAGCTACCCTCTCTACGCGTTGCCCGAAGAGCACCAGATGCTCCGCGAGACGGTCCGCGCCCTCGCCGACGAGAAGATCGCCCCCCGCGCCGCCGAGGCCGACGAGACCGGGGAGTTCCCCTGGGACGTCTACAAGGCGCTCGTCGCGGCGGACCTGCACGCCGTGCACGTTCCCGAGGAGTACGGCGGCGCCGGTGCGGACGCCCTCGCGACCGTCATCGTCATCGAGGAGGTGGCGCGGGCCTGTGCCTCGTCCTCACTGATCCCCGCCGTCAACAAGCTCGGCACCGTCCCCCTGCTGCTGTCGGCCTCCGAAGAGCTCAAGCAGCGCTACCTGGCGCCGGTCGCGCGCGGCGAGGCGATGTTCTCGTACGCCCTGTCGGAGGCCGAGGCGGGCAGCGACGCTGCCGCGATGAAGACCCGCGCGGTGGCGGACGGCGACCACTACGTGCTCGACGGCGCCAAGATGTGGATCACCAACGCCGGGGTGTCGGAGTTCTACACGGTGATGGCCGTCACCGAGCCGGGCGCCGGGGCCCGGGGCATCTCCGCGTTCGTCGTGGAGAAGGGCGACGAGGGCGTCAGCTTCGGCGCCAAGGAGCGCAAGCTGGGCATCAAGGGCTCCCCGACCCGCCAGGTGATCCTGGAGAACGTGCGGATCCCCGCCTCCCGCATGATCGGCGAGCCCGGCACCGGCTTCAAGACCGCCCTGGCCACCCTGGACCACACCCGCATCACCATCGCCGCCCAGGCGCTCGGCATCGCCCAGGGCGCCCTCGACTACGCGGTGGGCTACGTCAAGGAGCGCAAGCAGTTCGGCAAGGCCGTCGCGGAGTTCCAGGGCGTCCAGTTCATGATCGCCGACATGGCCATGAAGCTGGAGGCCGCCCGGCAGCTCACCTACGCCGCCGCGGCCAGGTCCGAGCGGGCCATGGAGGGCGAGCCGCAGAAGGACCTCACCTTCATCTCCAGCGCCGCCAAGTGCGCCGCCTCCGACGCCGCCATGGAGATCACCACCGACGCCGTCCAGCTCCTGGGCGGGTACGGCTACACCAGCGACTACCCGGTCGAGCGCATGATGCGCGACGCCAAGATCACCCAGATCTACGAGGGCACCAACCAGATCCAGCGCATGGTCATGGCCCGCCAGCTCCTGAAGTAGGCCTTGAAGAGCACAGACCCCGCCCCCGTCCGCCCCGGGGGCGGGGTTCGTCGTCTCCCTGCCCCGCCGCTGAACGATCACTGTTCCGTGAGAGACGGCGCGCGGCCGGAACACGTGCTCGCTGATGGTCTTCCTGGCACTGCCCTGGGTCGGGCATGATCGAGGGATGCCGACCGATCTGCTCTGGGATCAGGTCGGGAGTCTCCTCGATCCCGAGATCAACGGCGTGCTGCCGGATGTGCACGTCCCGGGCACCTCCGTCGCGGACTGGCAGGCTGTCTTCGATCTCATACGGACCAAGGGATGGCGGTATGAGTATTCTGTGGACAACATCGCCCTACGACTGCCGCAAGCCTCGGAGCTGTCGTCTTTGAGTGGCACGGCCAGCCCCGTACTGCGGGTCTGGCCGACCCCGAAATTCCTGGCGATTTTCCGCTTCTACGCGGACGAGACCATCGACTTCGACATCGACCTACGAGAACTTCAGGGCCAGCAACAGCTGAACCTGTTGTGCGGCTTCCTGCGAGCGATCGGCCGCCACCTGGGCAAGCCGGTACTGATGACACCGGAAGGCGACGACCGTCATCCGGTCCTCGGCTTCGACGTCGCAGCCGACCGTGTGGCGCTGCTCGCCGCACCGTGACGATCGGTCTCGTAGCCTCTGCGCGCCGTCGACAAGGTCGATTCTGACCATTGATGAGAGCCTCTGGAAGACGGTCGACGTCGAGTCCGCGGAGGAACGCGCCGATCTCGGAGGGTCACGTGGCCGGGCGGTTCTCCGAGCGGATGCGGCTCGTCGCACGGCGTCGGCGTCCGTGTCTCGAGGATGGGGCCGGCCGTGTCGCCGTACCCCTAGCGTGTCGGGGTGATGGACGAGAGGACCAGCCAGACGGCGGCGGCCGCGATCACGAGGGCGACGGCGAGGTGCTTCGTTCGTTCGCGGCCCGCTTCCCTCGACCACGCCTGGATCAGGAGCCGCGCGCGGTGGGTGGTTCCGGCGCCGTCGACCGGTGTCCCGGGCCCCCAGGTGGCCGCCGTGACCAGGCCGGCCGCGAGGAGCAGGTTCCACCGCACCGCATCGGCGAGGGACGACTGGAAATCGCTGCCGTACTCGTCGACGTACGTCATGACGTCGAGCAGCGCGAGGAGCAGGAGAACCACCGCGGCAGCGCTGCCGGCGACCCGTCCCCAGCGGGCGGACGCGGTGACCCTCACGGCCGCCGCCAGTGTGACGAGGACGACCGCCAGGCCGAGACCGTCGGCCTGGCAGGACCACCACACGAGGTCGGTCCAGGGGGACTGCGGGGCCACCACGTACAGGAGACCGGGCGCGTACACGTCGAACGGGGGGATGGGCGGGGAGGACATCGCCGTCCACGCCGCCGCGGCGACGGCGCCCGCCCACGGGAGGAGCCCGTGCCGTCTCCGCGGCAGGGGCGACCGGGCCGCCAGGAGCAGCGCTCCCGCGGCCACCGGGTAACAGACGACCATGGGCCAGGGCGGCGCGGCCGCACGTTCCCCGGTGTCCGGGTCGAGGCCCGGCGCGAGGAACGCCGTGAGGAGCCCGAACGCCAGCACGACGCCGATCGCGGTGACGGCGGCGATCGTGGCCCGGCGCGACCCGCGCGGCAGGAGGGCGGCCACGACGACCGGCAGCAGGAGAACGCTCCAGAACAGCAGTTCTCCCGGCAGGATCTTCAGGAGAACGGGTCCCTCCACCACGGAGGGGGCGGAGAAGCCGTCCAGGCGGTAATGGATCGAGTTCGTCCTGAAGAGGAGGTGTTCAAGGCCCTGCCCGCCGGCCCCGGAGGATGTCAGGATCACCGGCCCGGAGGCGGCCAGAACCGCGCCGAGGCGCAGCGTCACTCCGGCGCGGGACCGCGTCTCCGCGGGGGGTTCCTGGGTCACGGCGCTCCCTTCCGGAACGCTCGGGGTGAGCGGAACGGTCGAACCCGAGGATGTCGGTTATTCCCGACCACGGCAAGATCGTATTTGCCGGGCGGACGTGCCGACGACCTGGAAGGAGCGGTCGCGGCCGTCGTGAGAGGTGAACGTCGGCCGCGGGACGTCGAAGGTCCTCCGTGACGCCTGCGGCGGAGGCCGGCTCGGGGACGCACACGTTCACCGCGCCGTTCCGGTCCCCCGCCCGGTCAGGGGGAGGGGAGCGGTGACAGCGGCGACGGCATACTGGGGACGTGTCCCGACGTGATCCGCGGCCCCGCGACCGCTCCGCGCCCGCCGCCCCGTGCCCGTGCGGGCTGCCCGCCCCGTACGCGGACTGCTGCGGGCGGCTGCACGGCGGGGAGACGTCCGCGGCCACGGCCGAGGCGCTGATGCGGTCGAGGTTCAGCGCCTTCGGCGTCGGCGACGCCGCGTACCTGCTGAGCACCTGGCACCCGTCGACGCGCCCGCCGGCCGTCGAGCTCGACGACCGGATCCGGTGGACGCGGCTGGAGGTGCTGGGGACGACCGGCGGCAGCGCCGTCCACACCGAGGGCACCGTCCGCTTCCGCGCCCACTACGTCGAGCGCGGCCGGGCGGGACACCTGGAGGAGCACAGCCGTTTCGCCCGGCACGCGGGCCGATGGGTGTACGTCGGGGCGATCTAGGAACCCCGCCCCGGCATGCGGGTGCCTTGGGCATACGCCGGGGCGATCCAGGAACCCCGCCCCGACGCGCTCCGCACGGCGGACCCGGTCCGGGACGTGCCTCCCGGACCGGGTCCGCGCGTGCGGCCCGCGCCTACCGGTAGACGCCGAACTCCCCGAGCGAGTAGTCGTACGCCGTACCGCGCCCGGTAGGTTCACCCGCACGTACCGGGCCGACGCGATCCCGGCGATCCCGGCGGACCCGCCGTCACCGGTGGTGGTCGAGCAGACGTCGGTCCGGGCGGAGCCGTCGCCGGAGGTCTGGATCCGGTACTCCCTGCCGTAGGCGCCCTCCCGGCCGAGCTGGACGTGCCGGATCGGGACGGTCGCGCCGAGGTCCACCTGGATCCACTGCGAACTGCCCTGATCGTCCGGGCGGGACCCGGGCGCCCGCCCCGGAGGCCGGCCTCGGGCCGGCGGAGGCGGTGCCGGTGACGAGGGAACCCGCCTGACGACCGTTCCCGAGGGGGGCGGCCCTACCGGTCGGCGAGCGGCAGACCGGCCTGGAACGGGCGGGTGGTCCCGGCGCGGTCCGCCGCGGGACCGGTCGGCGTGGAGCGGGAGACCACCGTGAAGGACGCGTCCAGGTTGGTGAGCTTGAGGAGTTTCAGGACCACGGGCGGGGCTCCGGCCAGGAGCAGGGGCGTACCGCGTTCCCTGGCGTGCCGCCTGATCGCGATCAGCGCGCTCAGGCCGCAGGCGTCGATGAAGGTGACCCCCGACAGATCGACGACGACCGTGCCGGGGCAGGCGTCGATGACGTCCTGTGCGAAGGCGGACAGGCAAGGCCGCGTGGCGAGGTCGAGTTCACCGGCCACCGTGATGACCACGAAGTCACTCGCGTGTTCGCTCGTGAGTTGAAGTGCGTTCATCGCCCACTTCCCTGCAGGCTCACGTGAATGTACGTATCCGGCCAGGGGGTGTCGCGAATGCCCGGCCTCAGCCCGCCGTCCCCGGCCGCGTCGTGCGGGCGCGGTGCGGAACGGACGACCTGAAGCCACGATACTCCCTAACGGTGCGAATCATCGCTTTCCGTGATCGTATAGCTTCGAAGCGAAGTGTAGATGCCAACCCGCACATGTGCCAGCTATTCCAGGAAAGAGCGTGCCGGTCACCCCGACGATCCCCTCCGACCTGGTCTTTCGTCCCTTTCCGGCGCCCGTTCGGCCCCGGGCGGCCCGGTCGGGACGCGGGGGCGGAAGGAACGGGGGCCGGGCCGGTGGCCGGTCGCGCGGCGGGCGGGGATCAGTCCGCGGAACCGCTCGGCGCCATGGTGGCGGTCATGGCGTCGACGGCCTCGCGGACGTCACCGCGTACCTCGAAGTGCCTGTCGAGATTGGTGATCGTCAGCAGATGGGTGATCATGCCGGGGCTCACCACCAGGATGAGGCGGCCGCCCGCCTCCTTGGTCCGGGTGAGCGTGCCCACCAGGACGCCCAGCCCGACCGAGTCGCAGAACGGCACGCCGGTCATGTCCAGCACCAGGTTCGGGGCGCCCGAGGTCTCCAGGGCGCGGTCGATCTCCGCGCGCAACCGGGGCGCGACGGACATGTCGAGCTCACCTGTCGCCCGTACGACCACGCAGGGACCGCTGCGGTTCGTCTGGACGTCGAATGTCGAGATCACGATCATCACCTCCGTGCGGCTTTACCTGCCCGGATAGAAGCTTGTTATGCGTATAGCTCACTTTTTGCAGATATTGTCCGTTGCCGTTCTCGCCAGCGGTGTCGCCGAGGGGGACGGCGTGGCGGGCGCGGGCGTGGACGCCTCCTTCACCGTGACCTTCTTCGCGACCGGGTGCCTGCGACCGGCGACCACCTCGATGGCGTCGCCGAGGCTCGCCAGCGGCCGGAGTTCGGCCCCGGAGAGCGCGGCGGCGACGGTGCGGGCCGAGTCCTCCCGGCCGGGCCCGTAGCGGACGACGGTCTCGCCGAAGTCCTTCTGCGCGGTGTTGCCCGGGATCTCGGGCACCAGGAACCCGACCTTCTGCAGCTCGGCCCGGGTCTGGGCGCCCAGGCCGCGGATCGTGGTGCCGTTGAGCACCCTGACGGTGATCCGCGAGGGCGGCACGGTGAGCGCCGGAGCGGAGGGGGACGCGGCCGGGGTGGGTTTCGCGGTCTTGGCCGCGGGGGTGGGCTTGACGAGCGTCTCGTCGGCGTCGATCCGGCGGAACAGCTCCCTGGCCCCCTCCCGGTCCCAGAGCACGGCCGACTCGCCGGTCGGCGTCTTGTGGTCGACGTCGGCCAGGGGGACCGTGGCGAAGGCCACGTCGTCGGTGGAGACGTCCTTGAGCTGGTTCGCCAGGCCGAGCAGGTCCTTGCGGAGCGCGTCGTCCACCCGGATCGTCCTCAGGGAGGTGTCGACGAAGGCGGCCAGCCTGAGCGGGTTGGTGAGCGTGTCACCGCTGAGGGCCTGGCTCAGCAGGGCGGACATCACTTGCTGCTGGCGGTCGATGCGGTCCAGGTCGGAGCGGGCGGTTGCCCGGGTCCTGGCGTAGGCGAGGGCCTTGACGCCGTCGAAGGAGTAGGTGCCCGGCTGGAGGTAGAGCGCGGTCTTCGGGTCGTTGATCGGGACCGGGGTGCAGACCGAGATGCCTTCCAGCGCGTCGACCACGTCGATGAAGCCGAGCACGTTGACCTCGACGTAGTGGTGCAGGGTCAGGCCCGTGGCGGCCTGCACCGCGCGCGTCGCGAGCTTCGGGCCGCCGAGCTGGTAGGCGGCGTTGATCTTGTGCTGGCCCTTGCCGGGGATCGTCGTCCAGGTGTCGCGCGGGAGGCTGACCACGGTGACCTTGCGGTGGTCCTCCGACAGGTGGACGACCATCATGGTGTCGGTGCGCTCACCGCTCTCGCGGCCCAGCTTGAGCCGGTTCTGCTGCTGGCGGGTGAGGTCGTCGCGCCTGTCGACGCCCACCACCAGGATGTTCATCGCGCCGGTGCTCTCCCGCGTCCCCGGCACCCCCGCGTCGACCGGCCTGATCTTCGCCGTCGCGTAGTTCGTCAGCCCCCAGGTCACCCCGGAGCTCCCCAGGACCAGGCAGGAGAGCGTCCCGGCGATCACCAGCCCGCGCCCGCGGGTACGGGCGCCCCTCGCCGACCTGCGGTCACGCCGCGGGCTCACCCTGACACTGCCGTAGGCGTCACCGCCCACGTGCACACCCGAATCCTCCTCCGGGTCGCGCATGCGTGGCCCCCTAGGCTCCTGCTGGGTCGATGAGGTACCGGTTCGTACAGTAGCGTGAGCGACGCCATGAAGCAGTTCCCCGACTCGCCCATGCCGGCGTCGTCTTCCGAGACACGTGTCTGGCCTCCGATCTCCATCGTCATCCCGGTGCTGAACGAGGAGCGCCATCTGCGGGAGGCGGTGCGCCAGGTCCTGTCGCAGCGTTACGCCGGACCCATCGAGGTCGTCCTCGCGATCGGCCCCTCGCGCGACCGCACCCAGGAGGTGGCCGACGAGATCGCCGCCGACGACCCCCGTGTGGTGGTGGTACCCAACCCGACCGGACGTACCCCCAACGCGCTCAACGCCGCCATCGCCGCCTCGAGCAACGACATCGTCGCCAGGGTGGACGGTCACGCCATGCTGCCCGACGACTACCTCCAGGTCGCCGTGGAGACGCTGGAGGAGACCGGCGCGGACAACGTGGGCGGCGTCATGGCGGCCGAGGGCGTCACGCCGTTCGAGCAGGCCGTGGCCCGCGCCATGACCTCCAAGATCGGCGTCGGCGGTGCCCGCTTCCACACCGGCGGCACGGCGGGGCCCGCCGACACGGTCTACCTCGGGGTGTTCCGCCGCTCCGCGCTGGAGCGGGTCGGCGGCTACGACGAGCACTTCCAGCGCGCCCAGGACTGGGAGATGAACCACCGCATCCGCGAGAGCGGCGGACTGGTCTGGTTCCAGCCGCGGATGCGCGTCTCCTACCGCCCCAGGCCCGACCTGGGGGCCCTGGCCAGGCAGTACTTCCACTACGGGCGCTGGCGCCGGGTGGTCGCCCGTACCCACGAGGGCACGATCAACCTGCGCTACCTGGCGCCGCCGGTGGCCGTGCTGGCCATCCTGGCGGGCCTGGTGGTCTCCCCGTTCTTCTGGCCGGGACTGCTGATCCCCGGGGGGTACCTGGCGGCGATCCTGGCGGGCTCGGCCGTGACCGGCAGCGGCCTGCCCACCGCCGCGCTCGTCCGGCTGCCGCTGGTCTACGTCACCATGCACATGTCGTGGGGCTGGGGCTTCCTGACGAGCCCGAGAAGGCTGGGCAAACCGGATCCCGCGGGCGGCTGACCCCGTCGTCCCCCCGGTTCCGCCGCCCCCTCCGGCCCACCCGCGCCCTCCGGCCTCCCGCGCCTCCCCGGTCTCCCGCCGCCCGGGGACCGCCCGCGCTCCGGGCGGTCCCCGTCCCGGCCGCCTCTGCCTCGGCGTCTCCGTCGCGGACGCCTCTGTCTCGGGGTCTCCGTCTCGGCGTCTCCGTGTCAGTCGACGGCGGCGGCCCGCAGCAGGGTCTCGGCGATCAGCAGGTCGACCGGGTGGGTCACCTTCATGTTGCGTTCGCTGCCCGGCACCACGTGGATCGGCACCTCGGGCAGGTAGCGCAGCAGCACGCCGCAGTCGTCGGTGGGCGGCCGGTCGCCGAAGCCGGGGTCGGCGAACGCGCGCTCGTACGCCTCGCGGATCACCGAGAGGCGGAAGCACTGCGGGGTCTGCACGCGGCGCAGGGTGGAGCGGTCGGGAACCTCCAGGACGACCTCCCCGTCCGGCCCGGACGCGGTCACCACGATCGTGTCGGAGCTGGGGATCGCGACCTCGACGGCCGAGCGGGTCCTCAGGGCCTCGACGCAGTCGACGATGATCCGGGGTTCGGTGAGCGGCCGCACGGCGTCGTGCAGCAGGACGTCGCACTCGCGCGCGCCCAGGGCCCGCAGCGCCCGCCAGGTGGTCTCCGGACGGGTCTCGCCGCCCTCCAGCACGGCGGTCACCTTGGTGAAGCCGCCGCGCCCGACGATCCGCTCCACCTCGGCGGTGAAGCCGGGCGCCATCAGCACGAGGATCTCGTCGATCTCCGTCACCTCCTGGAACAGGGCGATCGTGTGCTCCAGGATCGTCCTGCCCGCCACCTCCAGGAGCTGCTTGGGGGTGTCGCGGCCGACGCGCCGGCCGACACCTCCCGCCAGGACCACCGCGACGGTCGGGAGACGGGATGCACGTTCGGCCACGTTCGGATTCCTTCGGCGGTTCGTTCCTTCGACAGTTCGGATATGGCGAGCGTAACGGTGCGTACCCGATCGTCCGGCGCGCTCCCGTGCTATCCCGTCAAGATCTAGCTACGCTGAGTGCGCACTCCCCGATTCGTACGGTGACCCCGTCGGATACGAAGGAGCCCGTATGCCCGACCCTCACGCCACCGCTTCTTCCGGCACGCCCCGGACGGTCGCGGTCGTGCTCGCCACCACCGAGGCGTCCGCTCTGCCCCACGCGGACGGGACGTTGCTCGACCGGCTCACCGGACAGCTCGCCGGCCTGCCGGTGCGGGACGTTCACGTGGTGGCCCGCTCCAGCGACATCATCCACGCGCCCGGCGGCACGTACATGATCGGGACCGAGGGGTCCCGGGGGCTCGCCGACGACCTGCGCAGGGTCGCCAAGGCGGCGGTCTCGTCCACGGGCCCGGTGCTGGTGGCCGCCGGTGACCTGGTGGCGCACACCGAGGCGCTGGCGCTGCTGGTCGAGCACCCCTCCGGCGGCACCGCCGCGCTGGTGGGCGACGAGGGCGACGGGCCGGGCCCGTCACGCCCGCCGGTCAGGACCGAGGGCGGGGCGGTGGTGGCCGCGGGCACCTCCTTCCACCGGGTCGGCGCGGCCAACGGCACCTTCCGGGGCGCGCTCCGGGTCGGCGTCACCGACCTCGCGATCCTCGCCGAGACCGCCGAGACGCTCGCCGAGCTGGCCGAGACCGGCCGCCTCGGCCCGATGGACGGCGTCGAGGCGCCCGGCCTGCTCCTGACCGGCCTGGTCCGCTCCGGCGTCCGGGTGCGCGCGGCCAGGCTCGGCCGCCTGCGCGCCGACCGGGCGGGCGGGCGGGCGGACGCCGAGGTGGCCGTGCGGCGGCTGGAGGAGGTCGACGAGGCCAAGGCCAGGCTGGACGACGCGGTCAAGGGCAACGACGGCTTCTTCGCCACCTACGCGGTGAGTTCCTGGTCCAGGTACCTGGTGAGGCTCGCGGCCGAGCTCCGGCTGACGCCCAACGCGGTCACCGGCATGTCCGTCGGCCTGGCCGTGCTCGCCGCGGTCTGGTTCTCCACCGGCACCCGGCCGGGCATGGTCGCCGGCGCGGTGCTGCTCTACCTGTCGTTCGTGCTCGACTGCGTGGACGGCCAGCTCGCCCGCTACACCCGCGCCTTCTCGCCGCTCGGGGCGTGGCTGGACGCCACCTCCGACCGCGCCAAGGAGTACGTCGTCTACGTGGGCCTCGCCTTCGGGTACGCGGCCGGGCTGGACGTCACCGGCGGCGGCCCGGACGGCATCTGGGCGCTGGCGGTGGCCGCGCTGATCCTGCAACTGCTCCGCCACATGATCGACTTCTCGTACGCGGGAGCGCGTGCCGACGCCGCCCGGGTGCGGGGGGCCCTGTCCGAGGCGGGTCCGGGCGTCCCGCGTTCCCGGGCGGGAGACGTCCGGAGCGCGGACCCGGAGGACGTGGAGTGGGGGTCCCGGGGGCCGGGAGCGGTGGTCTCGCCGGCCGCCCTGGCCGACCCGGCCGATCCTGTGGATCCCGCGCGCCCGGCGGGCCTGTCCGGCTGGCCCGTGCCGGTGCCGCTCCTGGAACCGAAGTGGCGGACCGCGTTCACGAGCGCCGAGGCGGAGCGGGTGCCGGCCTCGCGCGACCTCGCGGACGGTTCCGGGGGCACCGGGAGCACCGGGGGCACCGGGGGCACCGGGGGCACCGGGGAGGACCGGGTGGACGTCTGGAGCCTCATGGACGGACCGGCGGACGGCAGGAGGGGCACCGACGAGCGGGCGGACACCGGCGGGACCGGAGAGGCGGAGCGATCCGGGGGATCCGGGGGATCCGGGGGTGCCGGCGTCGCCGGGAGCGGCGCGGGCGCCTGGAGCGGGGGAGCCGGGACGAGCACCGGCGCCCCGGCCTACCCGAAGCCCGTGCCCGCCCCGGCCTCGGGCAACACGATCGTGCGGCTCTCCGAGACCATGGAGAAGGCCTCCGTCACCCGCTGGCTCAAGAAGATCGTCGTCCTGCCCATCGGGGAACGGATGGCGCTGATCGCGGTGACCGCGGCGTTCTTCAACGCCCGGGTGACCTTCCTCGCCCTGCTGGCCTGGGGCGGGGTCGCCATGGTCTACATCCTCGCCGGCCGGATGGGCAGGTCGCTGAGCAGGTGACGGTCGACGGCGGGTACGGCGCCCGGCGGTCCGGGACGCCGGAGGGGCTCCTCGCGGAGCGGACAGGAAGACGGGTGTGATCGCGATGTCGGTGCACATGACGCCGGTGCCACGCAGTGCCGTGGTCGCGTACCGGGACGACGGGGTGCTGTCCAGGGGCATGGGCGCGCTGGTGGCCGGGCAGCTCCCGCCACTGCCGCCGGCGATCGTCGGGATGTTCGTGACCGGGGTCCTGCTGCTCGTCGGCGTGGCCGGCACCGACGGCCCGGCGGTGTTCGCCCCCGCGGTCGTGCTGCTGCTGACCGGCCCCGGCAGCTCCCACCCGCACGACGGCAGGCTCGACTGGCTGGTGCCGCCGATCCTGCGCCTCACCGAGTACGGCTTCGTGGCGTCGGTGGGCTTCGCGCACGACGTGCCGCCGGTGCTGGTCTTCACGCTGCTCGGCGCGATGGCGTTCCACCACTACGACCTGGTCTACCGGTTGCGCCAACGGGTCTACCCGCCCTCCTGGCTGGCCTCGGCCGGGCTGGGCTGGGACGGCCGCATGCTGCTGGTCGCGCTCGGCGGCCTCGCCGGGCAGGTCACCGCCGCGTTCGCGTTGCTCTCGCTCTACCTGTGGTGCCTCTTCGCCTGGGAGAGCGTCACCTGCTGGCTGGCCGTCCCCCGCTCCGGGATGGAGGCGGCCGACCTCGGCGCGCACGACTGAGGACCCCGGCGCGCACGGCCCGGGACGCGGGCGAGCCGATCGGGGGTCGTGGCGCGCGCGGTCAAGGGCGTCGGCCACGCGCGATCGAGGACGGTGGCGCGCACGGTCAAGGCCCCCCTCGTACGCGATCGAGAACATTCGGCAAACCCCGGATTACACGATCAGGCCCCGGAGGCAACTAACCTTTGGGGCCTAGGAGTGCCCGCCGGGAGGCTCTCACCCGAATGAGGAGTGCACGTTGCTGGGAATGGTGCTGGCCGCCGGGGCCGGACGACGCCTGCGGCCGTACACGGACACGCTGCCCAAGGCTCTCGTGCCGGTCGACGGCGACACCACGATCATGGACATCTCGCTGCGCAACCTCGCGGCGGCCGATCTCCGTGACGTCGTGGTCATCGTCGGCTACCAGGCGCAGGCCGTACACGAGCGCAAGGCCGAGCTGGAGCGCCGGCACGGCGTGAAGCTCACCCTCGTGCACAACGACAAGGCCGAGGAGTGGAACAACGCCTACTCGCTCTGGTGCGCGCGCGAGTACTTCGACCAGGGAGCGCTCCTGGTCAACGGCGACACGGTGCACCCGGTCTCGGTCGAGGAGACGCTCCTGTCGGCGCCGGCGACGAGCGACATCCTGCTCGCGGTGGACGACGTCAAGAAGCTCGCCGACGAGGAGATGAAGGTGACCCTCGACGAGGACCGTCACCTGCGGCGCATCACCAAGCTGATGGACCCGGCCGAGGCCGCCGGCGAGTACATCGGCGCCACGCTGATCCGCTCCGGCATCGGCGAGCGCCTCGCCGACGCGCTGAAGGCGACCTTCGAGCGCGACCCGCAGCTCTACTACGAGGACGGCTACCAGGAGCTCGTCGCCCGCGGCGAGAAGATCGCGATCGCCCCCATCGGGGACGTCCCGTGGGTCGAGGTCGACAACCACGACGACCTCGCCAAGGCGCGGGAGATCGCGTGCCGATACTAGCCAGGATGTTGCCGGCCCCCCTGTCGATGGAGGTCCGGCGCGGCGCGATCGCCCAGCTCGGCTCGCTGCTGGCCGACAGCCGGGTGGCGACCTCCGGGCGGGTGGCGGTGGCGGTGGGCGCGGGCCAGGGAGATCGGATCGCCTCGGTGATCGCCCCCTCGCTCGGCGAGGCCCGGGTCTTCCGGGTCCCCGACGGCTCGGTGGACGCGGCCGTCTCGCTCGGCGCGGACCTGCGCAAGGGCGCCTACGAGGCGGTCGTGGGCATCGGCGGCGGCAAGACCATCGACGTGACCAAGTACGCCGCGTCGCTGGCCGGGATCCCGATGGTCGCGGTGGCCACCAACCTGTCGCACGACGGGATCTGCTCGCCGGTGGCCTCGCTCACGCACGACGGCGGCAAGGGCTCGTTCGGCGTGCCCATGCCGCTGGCCATCATGGTCGACCTCGACTTCGTGCACGACGCGCCCGCCTCGCTGGTCCGCTCCGGCGTCGGCGACGTGGTCAGCAACCTGTCGGCGATCGAGGACTGGCAGCTCGGCGCGAGCGAGCGCGGCGAGCCGATCGACGGGCTGGCCTGCGCGATGGCCCGTACCGCGTCGGAGGCGGTGATCGGCCGCGGCGACTCGATCGAGTCCGACGCGTTCCTGACCGTGCTGGCCGAGGCGCTCATCCTGTCGGGCATGTCGATGGTGGTCGCCGGGTCGTCCCGTCCCTCCAGTGGCGGAGATCATGAGATCCTGCATGCCGTGGATCAGCTCTTTCCCGGCACCTCCAATCACGGCGAGCTCGCCGGGATAGGTGCCGCGTTCTGTTTCTTCCTCCGCGACGACTCGCGCAGGCTCACCCAGGTCGTCGACTGCCTGCGCGGGCACGAGCTGCCGGTCACCCCCGCCGACGTGGGGCTGTCCCCGGCCCAGTTCACCGAGGCGGTCGTGCTGGCGCCGTCCACCCGCCCGGGCCGCTACACGATCCTTGAGCACCTGCGCCTGTCGGAACCGGAGATTCGCGAGCGGGTGGAGGATTATGTCCGGGCCGTCGGTCGCTGAGCTCCGTGCGGTGGCCCAGCCGCAGTCGACCATGGGCCGCAACAGCGGCGAGCACTGGGCCGGCTCGCTCTACATGCGCAAACTGTCGATCTACGTCACCTGGTTCCTCGCCAAGACGCCGATCACGCCCAACCAGACCACCTGGCTGATGATCCTCACCGGGATCCTCGCCGGCGTGGTGCTCGCGCTGCCGGGTCTGTGGGCGGCCGTGCTGGCGGCCGTGCTGGTCCAGCTCTACCTGCTGCTCGACTGCTCCGACGGGGAACTGGCCCGCTGGACGCGGCGCACCTCCATCACCGGTGTCTACCTCGACCGGGTCGGCCACTACTTCGCCGAGGCCGCCCTGCTCATCGGGCTGGGCTTCCGGGCCTCGCAGGTGCTGCCCGACTGGTACACGGTGGCGGGCTTCGCCGCCGCGCTCGGCGCCATCCTGATCAAGGCGGAGACCGACCTGGTCGACGTGGCCCGTGCCAGGTCCGGGCTGGTCGCGGCCACCGAGTCCTCGGCCGAGCAGTTCGGCTCGCGCGGGCTGGGCATGGCGCGCAGGGCCGCCGCGGCGCTGCGGTTCCACCGGATCGTGCAGGCGGTCGAGCTCTCCCTGCTCGTCGTGGTCGCCGCGATCTGGGACGCGATCGACGGGGGGCTGGCGGCGACGAGGGTGCTGGTGGTGGCCTGCGTGGTCGTCGCGGTGCTGCAGATGGTCCTGCACCTGATCAGCATTCTCGCCTCCAGGCGGCTCTCGTGAGGAACCGGATGGCGGCCGGGCGCGTCGTAGGAGCGGGCACCCCGTTGTTTGGTGGGTGTTCGTCGGTGCTTCCGATACGCTTGTTCCCCGGTAAACGCAGAACCCCAGGCCCGGCCAGATGTGCCCGATCCAGCAGACTCGGTGATCATGAAAGTATGCTCCGTACGTGCTCTCGACGCGTCAAGGCGATGACCCGTTGAAGATCTCGTGCGTCATTCTCACCATGGGCAACCGGGTCCCCGAGCTGGACCGGGCGGTGGAGTCCGCGCTGAACCAGGTCGACGGCGACGTCGAGGTGGTGATCGTCGGCAACGGCGCGGACGTCCCCGAGCTCTCGGTCTCCGTGCCGGCCGGGTCGTCGGCGTCCGTCAGGAGCGTGCGGCTGAGCCACAACGCGGGCATCCCCGCGGGCCGCAACCGCGGCGTCGAGGAGTGCTCGGGCGACGTCGTCCTCTTCCTCGACGACGACGGCTGGTACGCCGACACCGGCCTGGTCGCCCACCTGCGGGAGCGCTTCTCCACCGAGCACGACCTGGCGGTCGTCTCCTTCCGGGTGAAGGACCCCGACGGCGGCATCGGCCAGCGCCGCCACGTCCCCCGGCTGCGCGCGGGCGACCCCGAACGATCCTCCCCGGTGACCACCTTCCTGGGGGGCGCGTGCGCCATCCGCCGCTCGGCGTTCCTCCAGGTCGGCGGGCTGCCCGAGCGGTTCTTCTACGCGCACGAGGAGACCGACCTGGCCTGGCGGCTCCTCGGCGAGGGCTACCGCATCGAGTACGACGCCAAGACCGTCATGTACCACCCGCAGGTCCCCCCCACCCGGCACGCCGACTTCTACCGGCTCAACGCCCGCAACCGGGTCTGGCTGGCCCGGCGCAACCTGCCCTGGGTCCTCGCGGGCCTCTACCTGCTCAACTGGATCATCCTGACGCTGCTCCGCGAGCGTTCGCGTCCCGCCCTGCGCGCCTGGTTCACCGGCTTCGTCGAGGGAGTGCGCGAGCCCGCAGGGGAGCGCCGCCCGATGGGCTGGAACACCGCCTGGCGGATGCTCCGCCTCGGCCGTCCCCCGATCGTCTGACGCGTTCTCACCGTGGACGTGTACACCCTGGGTGAGGCCTTCGGCGTCGTCACCAGCGGCCGGATCCGCCACGAGCACGAGGCCAGGCTGGACGTCACCGGCGCGGAGTTCGTCGTCGCGGTCGGGCTGTCCCGCCTCGGGCACCAGGTCGGCTGGCTGGGCAAGGTCGGCGACGACGAGCTGGGGGCGCGGATCCTCATGGCGCTGCGCGGCGAGGGCGTGGACGTCTCCGACGCCCGGGTGGACGAGGCGGCGGCGACCGGCATGCTGCTGCGGGAGTCCAGGCTCGGCCAGCCCCCGTGGGTCAGCTACTACCGCACCGCCGTCAGGCTCGCCCAGGGCAACGTCCCGATCGACCGGATCGCGGCCTCCCGCGTCCTGCACGTCAGCGGGATCACCGCCGCGCTGAGCGCGCGCGACGCCATGAACGCCGCGATCCGGGCGGCGCGGACCGCCGGGGTCGCCGTCTCGGTGTCGGTCGACTACCACGACCAGCTCTGGCCGGACCTGCGCGAGGCCGAGGAGATCCTCAGCGTGCTGGCCTGCTCGGCCGACGTGCTCTTCGTCCGGCAGAGCGAGCTCGACCTGGTCAAGCCCGCGCTGTCGGGCGACCGGGAGGTCATCGTGATCCGCGGCAACCGGGGCGCGAGCGTCCGGGTGGACGGCGTCCGCCACGACGCGCCGGGCCTGTCCACGCCCGTGGTCGACCGCAACGGGGCGGGGGACGCCTTCGTGGCCGGGTACCTCAGCGCGCTGCTGGAGGGGCTCCACCCCGCCGACCGGCTGCGCCGGGGCTTCCTGCTCGGGGCCTTCGCCTCGTCGGGGCCCAGCGACTGGCAGGGCCTGCCCACCAGGGCCGAGCTGCCGCTGCTGGAACTCGACGCCTGATCCGGCCCCGGCCCCCAGGCCGGACACCCGGCCCGGCTCCGATGTTCGGTTTGGAAGGGCTTAGCATCGCCCGAGTGTCGAACCGCGAACTCGTCGTCCTGGGCACCTCCAGCGCCGTGCCCACCCGTCACCGCAACCACAACGGCCATCTGCTGCGCTGGGACGGACACGGCCTGCTGTTCGACCCGGGAGAGGGCACCCAGCGGCAGATGATCCACGCGGGGGTCGGCGTGCACGACGTCGGCTGGATCTGCCTGACCCATTTCCACGGGGACCACTGCCTCGGGGTGCCGGGAATCGTCCAGCGGATGTCGCGGGACGGGGTGACCGAGGCGGACGCGGCCTTCCCGGCGAGCGGCGCGAATTACTGGGAGCGGCTACGGCACGCGACGGCGTTCCATGACGTCGTACGGATTCACGAACATCCGCTCTCGGGCCCCGTCACCGAACTCGACACCGGCGGCGCGCCCTTCACGCTCACGGCTCGCAGGCTCGACCACCCGGTGGAGGCGTACGGCTACCGCCTGGCCGAGCCCGACGGCGTCACCATGCTGCCGGCCGCGCTCGCCGCCCGCGGCGTGCGCGGCCCGGACATCCGCCGCCTTCAGCGGGACGGTCGCGTCACCGCTCCGGACGGCCGGACGGTGACCCTGGAGGAGTGCAGCGTGCCCCGCCCCGGCCAGAAGGCGGCCTTCGTCATGGACACCCGGCTCTGCGATCCGGTCCTCGAACTGGCCGACGGGGTGGATCTGCTGGTCATCGAGTCGACCTTCCTGGACGAGGACGCCGTCCTGGCGCGCGACCACGGGCATCTCACGGCCGTACAGGCCGGCCGGGTCGCCTCCGAGGCCGATGTCCGGAGGCTGGTCCTCACCCACTTCTCCGAGCGGTACCGCACCGAGGACGAGGGGCGCTTCGCCGAGCAGGCGGCCTCGGTGTTCGGCGGGGAGATCGTCGTCGCCCGCGACCTTGAACGCGTCGCCGTCCCGCCGCGCGGCCCCCTTCCACCCGGCTGACCGGCGGGCGTCCGCCGGGAGCGCGGTGCGGTGCCACCGGAGGGACCCGGTCGGTCCGGCCCGGCGGGACCGGCGGCGGGGTGGGAGAGCGGCGGGTCCGCGACGGGGGGTCAGATGGTCAGGGCTCCTTGGCCTCGTCGAAGACCATCGACATGTGGGAGACCGTGGTCGTCATCAGGGCGCGCCTGGGCAGGCCGAGCTCGCTCAGCTCCTTGGCGATCGAATGGTTGCCCAGCCGGATCAGCGCGCCGCCCGGGCGCGCCCGCACCCCCCGGGGGGACATCGACCACGGGACGCGGCGGGTGACGCCGTCCAGGTGGCTGTAGGCGTCCAGGGCGGTCATCATCCCGGGGCCGGGCACCGGGACGCCGGGTTTGATCAGCAGGTCCAGCACCATGCGCCCGTCCTTGCGCAGGATGCACCGCTTGTAGGGGGTGGACAGGCGCAGGTCGATGTCGGCGAGCTCCTTGGGGAAGCCCCAGATCGAGCGGCCCGCCTCCAGGGTGAAGCCCTGGTCGACCGGGAGCCAGTGGATGAACGCCCCCGCCCCCGTGGCGCGGAGCTCGGCCAGGTTGGCGCGGAGCCCTCCGCCGGGAGCGTGCCCCGCCCCGGGCGGCCGTACCAGGAAGGCGATGCCGAACTCGTGGTACGGGTCGAGATCACCGTCGACGTAGTCGGCGAACATCAGCGTGCACAGGGCCTTGCGCGGCAGCACCTCGGCGATCTCCAGGTGCGAGTAGGCGATCACGGCTCGCGCGGCGTCCGCCCGGACCAGGTAGGAGGCGGCACAGACCGAGACGTCGCGGATGCGCACCGGCATGGCGATCTCGCGCCCCTGGATCAGATGACGTGCCATGCCTCCAGTACACCAATCTCCAGCCTCGACGTCACTGTTTTTCCTGCCCATTCCTCCAGCATTCCTATGTATTGACCTGCTTGGTCTGGCCAGTTGTGATGCGCCAGAGCCTCGGCGTGGCCGCGTGCCCCCATCTCCGCGGTCCCCGCCGGGTCGTCCCGCAGGGCCAGCACCGCGCCCACCACGGCCCCCGCGTCCCCGAAGGGGACGACGACCCCGCATCCGGTCCGCCCGACCAGCGCGGACGCGGCGGGCAGGGGAGTGGTGACCACCGGTACCCCGCGCGACATGTAGTCGACGACCTTGGAGGGCAGCGGACGGCGTCCCGGCGCGGCGCGCGGGAGCGACAGTCCGGCGATCGCGCCCTCGGCCATCCGCAGCGCGTGCCGGTTGGGCACGTGGCCGTACCAGTCGAGCAGGCCCTGCCGCTGAGCGTCCCGCAGCAGCGGCCTGACCCGGGCGTCGGCCGAGCCGATCAGGTCGAGCCTGATCCCGTGCGGGAGCAGCCCGCGGGCCGTGGCGATCAGCTCGTTCACGCCGCCGGACTCCGAGAGGTGGCCGATGTGGACCACCCGGTTCCGGCCGGGCGGCACGGGCGGGCCGGCCGGCACGTAGGCGGCGTCGGGCACCACCGGGTGGGAGCCGTCGAACCGCTCCCCCAGGGACTCCTCGGACAGGACGATGCGCAGGTCACGCTCGGCGCGGGCCTCGGCGCGGCGTACCAGCGCGGACATGACCCGGCGCGGGTGCCAGGCCGCGCCGTCGCCGGCTCCCGGCGGGTTCTCGCGCGGGGCGCGCACGTCCCAGACCGTGACGGGACGGCGTCCGGGCAGCCGGAACAGCAGCTCCATGTCGTGCACGATCAGCAGGTCGGCACCCTCCACGCCGCGCCCGAGGGCGCCCCGGGCGGCCTTGAGCGCGCGCCCGCGGTGGTTGCCGATCGCCCGTGGCACGTCGATCGCGCGGATCGGCGGATCCGGGGTGACGTTGCAGTCGGTGAAGGGGGCGACATAGGTGATCTCGTGGCCGGCGTCCAGAAGCGCCCGGATCTGCCGGTGCATGATCCGGGCGTCTTCCGGGTGACGAACGATCGTGGCGACACATACCCGCATACGCCGATGGTGGGCGTTCGTTCCGTCCGCACCGGAGGGGTTGGGTTAACTATCGGGGAACCGCCGCCGAACTCTCCTGGTCGCCGGGCCGGGTGGGTCCCCGCGTCCCCGCGGGTCCGGCGAGTCCCGCGGGCCCCGCGGGCCCCGCGGGTTCACCGGGTCCTCGCTGCTCCGGTCCCGTGGACCCCGCGGGCGCCTGGGCGGTGCCGGCGGGTGCCGGGGACGGCCTGCGGTAGAGCCAGACCAGGCGGGGTTCGAGCATCCACTTGAAGAGCCTGCGGGTCTCGGGCAGGCAGAGCACGATGGCCAGGGCCAGCGAGCTCGACGCGATCGCCGCCACGCCCAGGGGGCCGTACAGCCAGGGGAAGCTCAGCCAGCCCTGGTCCTTGGCGATGACCACGACGACGCCGTGCAGCAGGTAGGCGTACAGGGTGCGGGTGCCGAGGTCGGAGAACCAGGTCTCGCGCCTGGGCACCAGCGCGAGCACCGCGAACGTCATGACCAGCGCCGCGACCAGCACGGCGGCGCGCACCCCGACCCCCAGCCACCAGGTCATGTCCATGGCCTTGAAGCTGTAGCGGAAGTAGACCGGGTCGAGCGGCACGCGGGGCGCGGCGACGATCGCCACCCCGGCGGCGGCGACCAGGACGACCGCCGAGGTGATCCTGACCCAGAGGGGCTTGAGCAGGTCGAAGTGCTCGGGCTTGAGCAGCAGGCCGAGCACGTAGAACGGGAGCAGGCCGAAGAAGCGGTCGATGCTGAAGTCGCCGGAGATCTCCGAGAAGCCCGCGGCCATGTAGATGACCACGGCGACCAGCAGCGGCCGGCGCATCCGCGTCCAGATGGGCGTGGAGATCCGCCACAGGACCAGGGCGAGCAGGTACCAGTTCAGCCAGGCCGGGTCGATGATCGTCAGCGTCCACTTCTGGCCGAGCGCGAAGCGCAGCAGCGCGTAGCCGATCTCCACCACCACGTACGGGATCAGCAGGGTGTCGACCAGCTTGTTGATCTTCGCGTTGGAGTTCCAGAAGTTGCGCCCCAGGTAGCCGCTGATCAGCACGAACGCCGGCATGTGGAACATGTAGATGAACAGGTACGCGGCCTCCGCCGAGTGCGCCTTCAGGGTGGGCACCAGCGAGTGGCCCGTCACCACCAGGGCGATCAGGACGAACTTCACGTTGTCGAGGTAGGGCTCGCGCTTCTTCTTGACCGGGGCGGCGGGCTCCTCCTCGGCGACCGGCTCGCGTTCGCGCTCGGCCCGCCGCTCCTGCTCGGCCGCGGGACCCTGGCTCCAGAACGAGGGCTCGCCGCCCTGGCCGCCGGCGTTCTCCCAGTAGGAGAAGGGGCGTTCCCGGGGAGCCTGGACGGGCCGCCCGATAGGCGGTGCGCCCTGCGGGGCCGGAACGCCCTGCGGGGACGGGGCGCCCTGCCGGTACGGCGTGTCCTGCGGCGCGGTCCGGGCCGCCCCGCCCGGCGGGGGCGTGCCGTACGGGTGCGCGCCCGTCTGCGGAAGGGAGGCGGGCGGGTGACCGTACGGCGAGGAGGCGGGCGGTTGGGCGTGCGGGGGGGCGGGGTGGGGATGAGCGGGCGGGTGGGCATGCTGCGGGGAGGCGGGCGGGGCACCCAGGTCCGGCCGGGGGGCGGGCACCCGGGAGGCGGCGTACGGGTCTGAGCCGTGCGGGGCGGGGGTGTTCGAGGCGGCGGCCGGGGAGGGGCCTTCCTGACCCCATCCGAGGCTCTCCTGCCCCCACGACTGGTCGTCGCGCGCCCAGAAGGAGCTCTCCTGGGACCAGGCCGGGTCGTCACGGCCCCAGGAGGAGCCCTGGGGCACCGGTTCCGGCTCCAGCGGCCTGGACAGGTCGAGCGGGTCGCGGGAGTCGTACGGCTCGACGGAGCGGGCGTCCCGGTACACCGGGTAGGCGCCCCACTCGGTGACCTCGCCCGGGCCGTCGTCGCGCGTGTCGCGCGCGTCGTCGCGTGTGCCGGGGAACGCGTCGTCGCGCCCGGTGCGGCGGTCGTCGTCCCGGCCGCCGTGCCGGGACGACCGGCCGAAGGTGGTCGCGCCCTGACCGGGCGGCTCCGGCCACGAGGGCCGGTGGGACGCGGCGGATCCGTGACTCCCGTGGGACCCCGGGGAGCCGGGCTCCAGGCCCTCCTGGGCGGAGGGGCGCGGCCCGCCGGGCTCGGGCCAGGGGGGACGGGACGTTCCGAACCCCATCGGCGGCGTCCGGGACGCGTCGGGCTCCGGGACGGACCTCCGGCCCTGCCCGGCGGCGGGCCGGTCGGGGCCGGCGCCGGAGTCGCCGTCGTCCTGCGGGCCCGGCACCTGGAAGGATCGGATGTCGCTCACGGGGGAAGGCTCAGCTATCTCTCGGAGACCGGGGGAGCAGTCGGGCGGACCGGCGGGGCGCCCGGAGCGGTCCGGGATGCGCGGGGGTTCGCCGTGTCGCCCTCACCACCCTAAACCGGCCGTGCGCCCCCTGTCGCACACCCGCTTCGATTCCGGAGGTTCCCGGTTAATCGTGACCGTCCACGACCGGCCCGGGAACCCGCCGTCACGCCCGTCGGTTCCCGCGCGCCGTCGGCCGCCGGTTCCCGGGCACCCCGTCAGACCGTGACGACGACCTTCCCCGAGGCGTGCCCCTCCTCCTGGTACGCCAGGGCCGCGGGGATGTCCTCGAACGGGTAACGGCGGTCGATGACCGGGGTGAGCCTCCCGTCCTCGATGAGCTCGGTCAGCGTCAGCAGGTTCCGCCTGTTGTCGGTGCACCCGACCACGTCCACCAGGACCGTTCTCTGCGGCACGAACGCGGACGTCGCGAGCGCCCAGAGGACATGGCCGACGGGCTGCACCCATCGCCCGGCCGGCCCGCCGACGACGGCACAGGTCCCCGTGCGGGTCAGCACACGCCGGTACGCCGGCCCCGCGTGACTTCCCGCGATGTCCAGCACCAGGTCGTAGCGCCGCCCGTTCCGGGTGAAGTCCTCGGCGGTGCGGTCGACGACCTCGTCCGCGCCGAGCGATCGGACCAGCTCGACGTTCCGGGTGCCGCAGACACCGGTGACCTCCGCGCCGAACGCCTTGGCGAGCTGTACGGCGAACGTGCCCACCCCTCCCGAGGCCCCGTTGACGAGAACCCTCTGCCCCGGCCGGACCCGTCCGGCGTCCCGCAGGCCCAGCAGGGCGGTGAGGGCCGCCAGCGGCACCGCCGCCGCCTGCTCGTACGACAGGTTCTCCGGCTTCGGCGCCAGCTCCTCCGCCCGGACGCACGCGTACTCGGCGAAGCCGCCCCGCTTGGGCATCCCGAAGACCTCGTCGCCGGGGCGGAACCCGGTCACGTCCCGGCCCACCGCCTCGACCCGCCCCGCGACGTCGGCGCCCAGGACGGCGATCTTCGGTCTGCGCAGCCCGGGACCCTTGCCCATCAGGCGCGCTATGTACGGCTCCCCTCTCATGAGGTGCCAGTCGTAGGGTTGCACGGAGGTGGCGCGTACCCGGACCAGCACCTCGTCGTCGGCGGGTACGGGCGTCTCGATCTCGGTGAGCTCCAGGGCGTCGGGCGGACCGTACGAGCGCAGGACGAACGCCTTCATCGACACTTCTCCTTCATCGTGGGCGCGGGCGCGGGTCCGGGCGCCGGCCCGTGGAGGCCGTCACACCCGCACATCGGCCGGGGCGCGTCGCGGCCCGCGCCGGTGGACCGGCGGTGCCGCCGGCCGGATGGCGGCGAGCACGTCCCGAGCCGCGCGGGATCAGCGTAGGAGCCCCGCGTGAAAGGCCCATCGGCCGAAAGTACGCCCGATCGGCGGACGATCGGGCAGGGTGGATCGGGCCGTTCCCGCGATGAACCGCCACCGTGCCGGCGGTCCGGTTCAGGTCCTGACGCGGTCGGTCTCGTAGGCCCACATCGCGATCTCGACGCGATTGCGGGCGCCGAGCTTGGCCATCAGGCTGGCGACGTGGGTCTTGACGGTGCTGAGGGAGATGTACAGCTCGGCGGCGATCTCGTTGTTGGTCCGCCCGCGCGCCACGGCGGCGAGGATCTGCTCCTCCCGGCCGGTGAGCGCCTCGACGGGCCGCGCCGGGGTCGCGCCGGCGGTGCGGGTGAAGGCCCCGAGCAGGCGCGCGGTGACGCTCGGGGCGATGAGCGCGTCGCCGTCGGCGGCGGCGTGGACGGCCTGGGAGAGCAGGACCGCGCCGGCGTTCTTGAGCAGGAACCCCCGGGCGCCGGCCCTGAGCGCGGCGTACACGTACTCGTCCAGGTCGAAGGTGGTGATGACGACGACGGCGAGGGGGTCGGCGACGTCGGGCCCGGCCAGGAGGCGGGTGGCCTCGATGCCGTCGACGCCGGGCATGCGGATGTCGAACAGGCACACGTCGGGGCGCAGCCGCCGCGCGAGCTCGACGGCCCGCAGCCCGTCGCCGGCCTCGCCGACGACCTCGATGCCCGGCTGGGCGTTGAGGATCATCGTGAGCCCGGTGCGGACGATCTCCTGGTCGTCGGCGACGAGCACCCGGACGCTCACGTCGCCGCTCCGGTCCGGGGCAGCACGGCGGTCACGGTCCAGCCCCGCTCCGGGTCCGGGCCGGCCACGCAGGTGCCGCGGAGCAGGTGGGCCCGCTCGATCATGCCGATGAGCCCGTATCCCGGCGACGCGGCCGGGTGGACGTGGCCGTCGCCGTCGTCGCTCACGCGCAGGCGCACCGACGTGTCGTCGGCGGTGACACGGACCTCGACGCGGGTGGCGTGCCGCGCGTGCCGCCTGGCGTTGGTGACGGACTCCTGCGCGAGGCGGTAGATCGCGGCCTCCACCGAAGGGGGGAGGCCGCCGAGATCGCCCGAGATCTCCACGTCGACGGCCGGGCCGGAACCGCCGTGGTCCGCGAGGTGCTCGATGTCGGCGATGCGCCGGCCGGGTGCCAGGTCCGCCGGACGGTCCGTGCGCAGGACGCGGACCATGGCCTGCATCTCGGCGAGGGCGCGTCCCGCCTCGGCCTCGATCACGCGGAGCGCGTCGGTTGACCGCTTCCCCGATCGCCAGGTAGAAACTCGCCTTGTCGGTGACGTGTGTT
>NZ_JBFABE010000002.1:324909-327205 GCF_040640155.1 Streptosporangium sp. NPDC023615 | reverse complement strand
CCTCGCTCAGCGGCGGTCCCGCCCCGCGGGCGCTGCGCCACGCGTGCGACTCGCCGGCGCGGACCCTGGGGCTCCGAGGTCCGCGCCACCGGCTCCGCGACGCTCCCCCATCTCGACCTTGGGAGGAACCCGATGGCCACCAAAGTTCGCCAGCCCGTCACCGACGACAGCATCGCCGTACGCCAGCTGAGCCACTACCAGTTCAGCTGGGTCGCCGGAGAGGCCGGCAGGCCCGGCACGTACACCCTGCAGCTCGTCCTGGACCAGGGCGCCTGGGAGGAGGTGCTGACCCTGGACCCCGACGACGCCGACAACCTGCAGGACCTGCTCTCCGTCGCGGGAACCGTCTTCTACGACGTCCGCCGGCGCACGCTGATGTTCGGCACCACCCCCGTCGGCCACGGCTGAGACCCGCACCGGCAGGACCGGAGAAGGACGAGGAGGGGCCGGATCGGCCGGATCGCCCGGACCGGCTCGGGAACCGTCGTCGCCTGGGAAGGCAACAACGGGTGACCTGACCGAGAGCCGAGAGGCCGGATATGAGCGACACGAGCCGGACCGGGGCTGGCGCCGGCGGAGAGTTCCCCGCCGGCGGGGCGGGGGCGGACGACGCCTCCGTCATCGAGCGCTCCCGGCGCGAACCCGAGGCGTTCGCCGCCGTCTTCCACCGGCACGCGCCGGAGATCAAGCGCTACGTCAGCCGGAGGCTGGGAGCCGACATGGCCGAGGACGTGGTGGCGGACACCTTTCTGGTGGCGTTCCGCGGCCGGGAGGGGTACGACCTCTCCCGGCCCAGCGCGCGCCCGTGGCTGTACGGCATCGCGACCAACCTGATCAGGCGGCACAAGCGCGTCGAGCTCCAGCGGCTGCGCGCTCTCGAACGGACCGGCGTCGACCCGGTGACGGTGCCGTTCACCGAGCGCAGCGACGAACGGCTGAGCGCCGGTGCCGTACGGCGGAGCCTGGCGGCGGCCCTGGCGGGGCTGCCCGCCGGTCACCGGGACGTGCTGCTGGTGGTGGCGTGGGGCGGCCTGACCTACCCGGAGGCCGCCCAGGCGCTGGGCATACCGGTGGGCACGGTCCGTTCACGCGTCAGCCGGGCCAGGAGCAAGGTGCGCGAGCAGCTCGGCGGGGTCGATCCCACGTCCTTCATCGAGGAGACCGTCAATGGATGAGATTGCCCAGTTGAACCGGCTGCGTTCCGAGGTGCCGCTGCCCGGGGCACCGGAACTGCGCTCCGAGGAGCGGCGCCTGCTCTCCGAGATCGCCGCCTGCGGCGCCGCGCCGTCGTCCCGCGCGGTCACGCGTACACCGGTCCGTGCGGGTGGCCTGCGGGCGATCCTGTGGGGGAACATGCGGCGGAGCCTCGCCGTGGGGACCGGGGCCGCGGTCGTCGTGCTCGCGGGAACCGTGTACGTCACCGGGGTCCACTCCCCGACGGCCGGGCCCGGCGCCGGGGCGCGGACCGTCCGGATGGCGCCGGTGGCGATGGTGGAGGTCCTGCGGCGCGCCGCCGAGACCGCGAGCGCCGAGGACGACCTGCGTCCGCGGCCCGGCCAGTTCCTCGTCCTGGAGTCACAGATCATGTACCCGGCCGAGGTGGAGGAGGACGGGCGGAAACGCCGCTACCTCGACCGCGGCGTGCACAGGGTCTGGCTCCCGGCCGAGGGCTCCCCGCTGGAGGGAGGAGTCGTGTCGGTCCGGCACCTGCGGCCGGAGCCGTACCCGGGAGAGGCGCTGCCCGCCGGGGCCCTGCGGCGGGCGGAGAGCGGGTCCGAGCCCTCCAGGCTCACCGGCCGCGACGACCGCCCCGAGCACCTGCGCACCGACTACGCCTACCTGAGCCGGTTGCCCGCCGACCCCGCCGGGATGCGCGAGCACCTCTACACCGGCCTGACCGGGGGAGCCCTCGACCACTACGAGGCGTGGGGGAGGGTCGGCGCGATGGTCACCCAGGCGTACATGCCGGCCGCGCAGCGGGCCGCGCTGTTCCGGGCGGCCGGGACGATCCCCGGTGTGCGGACCGCC
Source organism: Streptosporangium sp. NPDC023615 (assembly GCF_040640155.1). Classification (NCBI taxonomy): domain Bacteria; kingdom Bacillati; phylum Actinomycetota; class Actinomycetes; order Streptosporangiales; family Streptosporangiaceae; genus Streptosporangium; species Streptosporangium sp. NPDC023615. Next base: position 325,177 of record NZ_JBFABE010000002.1, on the reverse strand, counting down.
GACGGGGTCGAGGACGCCGCCGGGCGCCGGGGGGTCGCGGCGGTCATGTCCAACCCGGAGAGCGGCGTGCGGCACGAGTACGTCTTCGACCCCGCCACCTACCGCTACCTGGGAGAGCGTGTCGTCGTGACGGACGCGGCCAGGGCCGGGGCCCCTGTCGGCCAGGTGCTGACCTCCACGGCGCTGCTGAAGGTCGAGGTCGCCGACGACGCTCCCCGGGTCGCCCCCGAGGGCACCGGCGACGACCCGGCCCCCGCCCCCGGTCACG